>JAYUZB010000285.1:0-19132 GCA_043752185.1 Chitinophagaceae bacterium | reverse complement strand
TTGAATTTGCCTTCCTTATTAATCATTAGCTGTAAAAAGTTCAAAATATTTTTGCCGTACAATTTGCTTGCATCGCTGGGCATGGTTGATGCCAATGCTGAATTACCAACAATGCTTACGCCATTATGATCCACGGTTTCATCATTCTTAGTAAGTTCGGTATTGCCGCCGGTTGCGGCGGCCAGGTCAATAATAACAGAACCATTCTTCATGGCCGTTATCATTTCGGTTGTAATTAAAATGGGCGCTTTTTTACCGGGTATTTGTGCGGTGGTAATTATAATATCTGCTTTAGCAACGCTCTCTGCAATTTTTGCTTTTTGGCGTTGCATAAAATCTTCACTTTGCTCTACAGCATAACCACCGGCTTTGCTGGCATCGGCGGCACCTTCCACTTCCACAAATTTTGCACCCAGACTCATCACTTCTTCTTTAACTGCAGGGCGTGTATCAAAAACTTCTACCACTGCGCCAAGCCTTTTGCTTGTTGCAATGGCCTGCAGGCCTGCAACACCAGCACCAAGTATCAACATTTTTGCCGGAGGAATACTTCCGGCTGCCGTCATAAACATCGGAAAATATTTTGGAAATAAATTGGCCGCCAGCAACACTGCTTTGTATCCGGCAATATTTGCCTGGCTGCTCAGTATATCCATGCTTTGTGCACGGGTGGTACGTGGCAGCATATCCATGCTGAAAACGGTTAACCCTTTTTCGGCAAGCTCTTTCATCAACCCTGCATTAAATAAAGGTTGATAAACACCTAAAACGATTTTTGATTTTAGATTGTCGATTTCGGATTGTTGTGGTGTATTTATGCTCAGGATAAAATCACTGCTTTGTAAAACTTCGTTACGTGATTTTATGGTTGCCCCTGCTTCGGTATATTTTTCGTCAGTTGCAAAAGCTGTAAAGCCTGCATTTGTTTCTACCAAAACATCTACGTTCCATTTTTTAAGGATGGCAACATGTTCAGGTAACAGCGACACTCTTGTTTCGGGAGATGGTTCTTTTAAAACGCCAATTATCATAAAAAGTTAATTGAAGCAAATGTAAGAAAAAATTGCCCCTGTCCCCTAAAGGGGAATCTGAGTTTTTAAATATTGAGATAATTAGCTGAATTACGCAATTAAAATCTGATAGTGAAGTGCTGTTTATGATTAATATCAGCGTTAAGAAAAACAATACCAAAAAAAAACAGATCAATGGTTAAAGTTACTGCCGGATGCTGTTTTATTACAGCCCATGCTTCTTCCATTTCGGCGCTCCAGTGTATATCATCAAATATTAATATGGTTGTGGCTGTTGCGTGGTTCAGCAATTTATTAAAATAATCAAGGGTTGGTTCTTTACGGTGGTTACCATCTGTAAAGGCAAAATTTATGGTAGTTAGGTTTGATAAAAGTGGTGATAATGTAATGGCAAAATCACCTTCGGTTAATTGTACATTATTTAATTGCAGTGCCGCAAAATTTTGTTTTGCTATAGATGCTATAGATGCAGATCCTTCGCAGGTAAATACTTTGGATGCTGTATTTGGCGAAGCAAGGTAAGCTGTTGTAATACCAAAGGAAGTACCCAGTTCAACAATTGTTGTGGGCTTATAATATTGTACCATCCTGTACAAAAGCTGTGCATACTTTTTTAGCTTGAGAGATGATGCAGCTATATCCGATACCACTCTCTTGTTTGTTTTGATCACTGATGAACCTGCGCCAAAATCTTCTACTTCAATAACTGTTGAATCAGCAAGCATTTTTTTTCGGAGACCTTCAATTGACTGGTAAGCAGGATAGCTTTGTTTATCGTTCAAAACATGTTTTACAAAATCAAATACAAAGGGAGAATGAATACCGTGGCCTTTACCACTGGAAGCACTAAGGTAGTAATGAAGATATTTTTTTGCTAATTGAAAACGGCTGTACAATTATGAATTTTGACTTTTGAATTTTGACTTTTAAATCCTTTCCCAGGTTTGAAATGAATAAGCATACTTGTGTTTTTCATCCACAGCAAAATCCTGATTGTGGCTAAGCTGCCATTTTGTTTCATCAATTGCCGGAAAAAAAGTATCACCCTCCAATGTTGCATGCACACGGGTCATGTAAATTTTATCAGCAATTTCCATTGATTGTTTATAAATTTCTCCGCCACCAATTACAAATATTTCGTTGCAGTTTGTTTCTTTTGCTTTTTGCAGGGCGTCTTTTAAATCTATTGCAGAAATTGTCCCTTCAGCTTTCCAATCTGCCTGCCTGGTTATAACAATATTAAACCTGCCGGGCAGTGGTTTGTTAACCGCTTCAAATGTTTTGCGGCCCATAATTACCGGCATACCCCAGGTAGTGTTTTTAAAAAACTTCAGGTCGTTGGGCAAATGCCAGAGCAGTTGGTTGTCTTTACCAATGGCGTTATTAGTGGAGGCTGCAACTATAAGTGATACCATATTAAAAGTTAAAAGTAAAAAATCAAAAGTAAAAATAAGGAACTTAACTGCTCCCACAGCTTTTGACTTTTGACTTTTGACTTTTGACTTTTTAATTAAACCGCTACCGGCGCTTTTATTGCAGGATACGATTCGTAATTAATCAATTCAAAATCTTCAAACTTAAAATCAAAAATATCTTTCACTTCGGGGTTAATCTTCATCTGCGGCAAAGGAAAAGGCGTTCGGGTTAATTGCAGGTTCGCCTGTTCAAAATGATTATTGTATAAATGCACATCGCCAAAGGAATGTACAAATTCACCCGGCTCCAGATCACAAACCTGTGCAATCATCATCGTTAATAAAGCATAAGAAGCAATATTAAATGGTACACCAAGAAATACATCTGCACTTCGCTGGTAAAGCTGGCAACTTAATTTTCCGTTTGCAACATAAAACTGAAACAGACAATGGCATGGCATCAGTTTCATCTTTGGTAAATCGGCCACATTCCACGCACTGATGATCATGCGCCTACTGTCGGGATTTGTTTTTAAAGTATGTATCAATTCTTTTACCTGGTCAACCTCTACTCCATCGGCACCAACCCAGCTAAGCCATTGCTTGCCATACACCGGACCAAGATCGCCATTTTCATCTGCCCATTCGTCCCATATTTTTACGTTGTGTTCTTTTAAATAATTGATATTGGTATCGCCTTGTAAAAACCAAAGCAATTCGTAAATAATACTTTTAAGGTGGCATTTTTTGGTGGTAACCAGTGGAAAGCCTTTTGCTAAATCAAAACGCATCTGGTAACCAAAAACACTCCGGGTTCCTGTGCCGGTGCGGTCGCTTTTGTCGGTGCCGGTTTCAATAATATGTTTAACTAAATCAAGGTATTGCTGCATGGATGCAATTTAAGTGAAAAGTAAAAAGTGAAAAGTAAAAAGTTATTAAGAGTGAACTGATAAAAAATGCCCAAAAGCGTAAACCCCTAACTCTTAACCCAAAACCCTTTTTTGTATCTTTGCTGCGGAGAAAATACTATGAGTAAGAAAGGAAAAGTTTTAATGGCTATGAGCGGCGGTATAGATAGTACCGTGGCTGCTTTAATGCTTCACAAAGAAGGTTATGAAGTGGTGGGCATTACTATGAAAACATGGGATTATGCAGCTAGCGTAGGCACCACCGGCAAAAAAGAAACGGGCTGTTGCAACCTGGACAGTTTTAACGATGCCCGCCAGGCTGCTGTGCAGCATGGGTTTCCGCATTTTATTTTAGACATACGGGAAGAGTTTGGCGATTTTGTAATTGAGAATTTTATTGATGAATATATTGCCGGCCGCACACCCAACCCCTGTGTAATGTGCAATACGCATATTAAATGGCGGGCATTGATGAAAAGAGCCGATGCATTGGGCTGTGATTTTATTTCAACAGGCCACTATGCACAAATACACCAGCACTCAAACGGCCGTTATTTTATTCGCAAGGGTATTGATGATACCAAAGATCAAAGCTATGCCCTGTGGGGATTACAGCAGGATCTGCTAAGTCGTACTATTTTGCCGTTGGGTACTTATCACAAAAAAGATATTCGTCAGATGGCACATGATTTTGGCTATCCCGAACTGGCAAAGAAAAATGAGAGCTACGAAATTTGTTTTGTACCAGATAACGATTACCGTGGCTTTTTAAAACGCAAGGTTGATGGACTGGAAGAGCGAGTGAATGGTGGGAATTTTATTGACAAAACGGGTAAAATTCTGGGGCAACACAAAGGTTATCCTTTTTACACCGTTGGCCAACGCAAAGGGCTTGATATTGCCCTGGGCAGGCCCGCTTTTGTTACCGAAATTTTACCCGAAACCAATACCGTTGTGCTTGGTGAAGAAGCTGATTTAAACCGCACCGAAATGAAAGTAACCGGATTAAACTGGATAAAATATGATGGCATAACTGAGGGCATGGAAGCTACAACCAAGATAAGATATAAAGATAAAGGTGCTTTAAGTAACCTCTATACATACCAAAATGGTATAAATGTGCGTTTTTATGACGATGTAAAAGGTGTTGCCCCAGGCCAGAGTGCTGTTTTTTACGAAGGCGATGATGTGATTGGTGGTGGAATTATTCAACGGTCGGAGCAGCCTTTTTCCCTTTAATTGTATCTATATTTGTAACATATAATAACTTATGAAAAAGGTATTCCTGTATTCCATCATCATTTCATCTATAATTTTAAGTGCCTGTAACAAAGATGCAGAAGTGCTTAACCTGCCTGCCATAAATGATTACTACCCTTTACAGGTTGGTAAATATGTTACCTATAATCTCGATTCTACTATTTACATAAATTTTGGAACAAAAGATACGGTTATTAAATACCAGGTAAAACACCAGGTTGATGGTACATTAACCGATAACCTGGGAAGGCCGGCTTACAGAGTTACACGTTACATTCGTAAAACAGCAGCCAATGCATGGGCGCCCGATAATACTTTTATGGCGGTACCTACCGAATTTGCCATGGAGTTTATTGAAAACAATATGCGCTTTATAAAACTTAAAGGGCCAATAAGAGATGCATTTACCTGGAAAGGAAATTCTTATATTGATACCTACTCTTTAAATTCAAACGTAAAATATCTTGATGATTGGGAATATACCTATGAGGATGTGAATACAAGGCAAACCGTTGGCACATTCAATCTTGACAGTACTTTACATGTTAACCAGCGAGATGAGATCATTGGTAATCCGAATGATCCAAATTCTTACAGCGAGATAAATTTTGGCGCCGAAAAATATGCCAAAGCCATTGGCCTTGTGTACCGTAATTTTTTACACGTGGAATATCAGCCTCCTACACCCGGCCGTGGTGGCTACCGTATTGGTTATGGTGTAAAGATGACAATGATAGACCACAATTGACCCCCCAGCCCCCTGAAGGGGGAGAAAAACCACAAGCCTTAAAACTTAATGTAAAAGTTCATCAGCTATTTTCCTCTGCAGAAAGTTGAAAAATCTGTTCCCGGTATTTTATCTGCCCCTAATTGATTAAGCATAGTTACCAGTTGGCCGCGGTGATAACTGGCATGGTTAAATACATGATGCAGCATTTGATTAACCGGCATCTTTATCTGTTCTTTACTACGAATAAAAGCAAACACATGCACCAGCTGGTGCTCAGTAGCCGCATCAACCCATTCCTTAAACTGCTGGCTTTGTTTGGCTAAGGCAATAGTCATTTCATTAAATGGCCCGGTAAACTGAGCGCTATCCAAAATAATATTTTCTGTCAGCTTCAGGCGTTTCCACCATACCTCTTCAGCCAGCCACATGTGTTGCAAGGTTTTGTAAATAGATGGAAAGCTGCTGATGATTTCTCTATTAATCTCCTCATCGCTCAACTTGTTTATCCGATCAACCAATAATTTTGTTGCCCAAATATTGTAAGCGGCATATTGTTGAAGCAGTTCTTTCATTGTTTTCTGTACTTTTGGTCCTGCCTGCCGGCAGGTAGGTTTGGCTCACTAATACTGGTAAAATTATCATTTATTAATTACACAATTATCAATTAAAAATATGTCCGATAAAAAATTTCCATTCAGCGGTTTTAGTTCGGTTGCAATACATGGCGGCCACGAGCAAGATCCAAATTATGCTCACCTTACTCCTATTTATGCCAGCAGTACTTATGTATTTGATGAGGCTGAACAAGGCATGCGGCGTTTTAGTGGTGAAGAAAAAGGATATATCTACAGCCGCTGGGGCAACCCCACCATTACCGAGGCCGAAGAAAAAATTGCTGCATTGGAAAGTTTTGGTATTGCAGATGAAAATGGAAATGCAATTGCGCTGAAAGCAATTTTACACGCCAGCGGCATGGCTGCCATCAGTACATTAATGATTGGCACTTTAAAAGCCGGCGATAAAATTTTAACGCACTACTCATTATATGGCGGTACGCAGGAACTGCTTGAAAAAGTTTTAACACCGCTTGGTATTGAAGCAATCATCATCGACCTAAGAGATTTACATGCAGCAGCCAATGCTATCAATGCAGATGACAAAATAAAAATGCTGTACCTGGAAACACCCGCCAATCCTACCATACAATGTGTAGATATAGATGAATTAACCAGGCTTGCCAAAGCAAATAATTTAATAGTGGCTGTTGATAATACTTTTGCCACACCTTATTTGCAACAACCATTTCAATACGGGGTTGATTATGTAATGCACAGCACCACCAAGTTTTTAAACGGCCATGGCACTGCCATTGGTGGCATATTATTGGGTAAAGATGTGGAGTATATGAGCAGCCACATAACCAAAGTACACCGCCTGCTGGGCGGCAACAGCAATGCTTTTGATGCTTTTTTATTGATACAGGGAATGAAGACACTTGAAGTACGCATGGAGCGCCATTGCCACAATGCCATGGAGGTTGCCGGATTTTTAGAGCAGCATCCGGCTGTAAGTAAAGTAAATTACCTGGGGCTTCCTTCTCATCCCGATTTTAATACGGCAAGCAAACAAATGCGGCATGCCGGTGCTATGCTTAGTTTTGAAATGAAGGATGGACTTGAAGCAGCTAAAAATTTTATTGATAAACTGCAGATGTGCATTAGGGCTGTTTCGCTGGGCACCTGCGATACCCTGCTTTGCCACCCGGCAAGTATGACGCATTACAGCGTACCCAAAGAAAAAAGAGAGCAGTATGGTATTACCGATGGATTGATACGCATGAGTGTGGGTATTGAAAATGTACAGGATATTATTATGGATTTAGAGCAGGCACTGGGATAATTAAAAATGAGGAATTAAGAATTAAAAATGGAAATAAAAATAAGAAAAGCAGTTAAGGAAGATTGCCGCTGCATGATGGAACTCATTCAGGAACTGGCTGTTTATGAAAAAGAACCCGATGCAGTTACTGTAACATTCGATCATTTTGTGGAAAGTGGTTTTGGGCCAAACCCAGTATGGCAGGCATTTGTAGCAACATTTCCGCTTCCATCTTCGCAATTTCCTCCCCCTTCGGGGGAGATAGAGGGGGCTGGGGGTTCGGGGGCCGAGGTCGTTGGCTTCGCCCTTTACTATATCCGCTACAGCACCTGGAAAGGCCAGCGCCTTTACCTGGAAGATTTTTTAGTATCGGAAAAAATGCGTGGCAAAGGAATTGGAAAATTATTATTTGACACATTGATAGAAGAATGTAAAGCAAAAAAATATAGCGGTATGGTTTGGCAGGTGCTTGATTGGAATGAACCTGCTATAAATTTTTATAAGAAATATCCGGATGTGGTTATTGATAAAGGATGGCTGAATTGTATGATCAATTTTTAGCCTTAGGACTTACCTTTGCACTCTCAAATACAAAATTTTATGGCAGAAAAAATCAGTATGGCCTCCAATGGCAAACTAAACGTTCCCAACAACCCAATCATCCCGTTTATTGAAGGCGATGGCATTGGCCCTGAGATTTGGGCTGTGGCTCAAAAAGTATTTGATACGGCTGTGGCAAAAGCTTATAACGGCGAAAGAAAAATTGAATGGAAAGAAATGCTGGCCGGTGAAAAAGCTTTTAAGCAAACCGGCGAATGGCTGCCTGCCGAAACTTTGCAGACCGCAAAAGATTTCATTGTTTCTATAAAAGGGCCGTTAACAACACCAACTGGCGGTGGCATCCGTTCGCTAAATGTGGCCATGCGCCAGGATCTGGACCTGTATGCCTGTGTAAGGCCTGTTAAATGGTTTAAAGGTGTTCCTTCTCCGGTAACACATCCCGAAAATGTGGACATGATCATCTTTAGAGAAAATACCGAAGATATTTATGCAGGTATTGAGTGGAAAGCCGGATCGGCAGAAGCTCAAAAATTTGAAAAGTTTTTGATTGAAGAAATGGGTGTGAAAAATATCCGTTTCCCCGGCGATAGCAGCTATGGTGTAAAACCTGTTTCAAATGAAGGCAGCAAACGGCTTGTAAGAGCAGCCATTAAACATGCGCTTGAACATGATCTTCCATCGGTATCATTAGTACACAAAGGAAACATCATGAAATTTACCGAAGGTGGTTTTAAAACCTGGGGTTACGAAGTGGCTCGCCAGGAGTTTGGCGATAAAACTTTTACCTGGGATGAATGGGATGAACTGAAAAAAGAACATGGCGAAACACATGCCAATGAAGTGCAGCGCAAAGCACTGCATGAAGGCAAATTGTTGGTGAAAGATATCATTGCAGATAATTTTTTACAACAGATATTGATTGCTCCAAAAGACTTTTCGGTAGTTGCTACGCTAAACCTGAACGGAGATTATATTTCGGATGCACTGGCAGCAGAAGTAGGCGGCATAGGTATTGCACCAGGTGCCAACATCAATTACAAAACCGGTTATGCAGTATTTGAAGCCACGCATGGTACGGCTCCAAAATTTGCCGGCACCAATAGCATGAACCCTTCCTCTGTTATTTTAAGCGGCTGTATGTTGCTGGAATATCTTGGCTGGAAAGAAGCAGCCGATTTGATTGAATCTGCACTGCAGGCTGCCATCATGCGCAAAAGGGTAACCATAGATTTTTATAACCTGATGAGCGGTGCTACCCTTTTAAAAACAAGTGAGTTTGGGGATGAGATCATTGCAGATATGGGTGCGGTGGTTGCAGATTTTCAATTAAAGAAATCAACGGGATTATAAAATCATTTAAAAGAGGTCGCAGTTAATCAAGATAAAATTTGCGAAAATCATAATCATCATAATAATCGGCGTTCTATCTTCGCACAAATTAAAAAACATGGCAAAAATTAAAGTTGATAACCCAGTTGTAGAGTTAGACGGTGATGAAATGACCCGTATCATCTGGAAATTTATTAAAGACAAACTGATACTTCCATACCTGGAAGTTCCTATTCAATATTATGACCTCGGGATGGAATACCGTGACGAAACAAACGACCAGGTTACCATTGATGCAGCCAATGCCATTAAAGCATGTGGCGTGGGTATCAAGTGTGCTACCATCACACCCGATGAAGACAGGGTGAAAGAATTTAAGCTAAAACAAATGTGGAAGAGCCCGAACGGAACCATCCGTAATATTTTAGATGGAACTGTTTTTCGTGAGCCTATTGTTATGCAGAATGTACCAAGATTGGTTACCAACTGGACAGCACCCATCATTGTTGGCCGGCATGCATTTGGTGATCAGTACCGTGCAACTGATACCGTAATAAAAGGCAAGGGTAAATTAACCATGACCTTTACACCCGAAGGAGGTGGCGAAGCTCAAAGCTTTGAAGTATACAATTACAAAGGCGATGGAGTGGCCTTGTGCATGTACAATACCGATGAAAGTATTTATGGTTTTGCAAGAAGTTGTTTTAATATGGCACTCAGCAAAAAATGGCCATTGTATCTTTCTACAAAAAATACCATTCTTAAAAAATACGATGGCCGCTTTAAAGATATTTTTGAAGAAGTTTATCAAAATGAATTTAAAGCCGACTTTGATACAGCAGGTATTACTTATGAACACCGCCTGATTGATGACATGGTTGCCAGTGCTTTAAAGTGGCATGGCAATTTTGTATGGGCCTGTAAAAATTATGATGGTGATGTGCAGAGCGATACCGTTGCACAGGGATTTGGTTCATTGGGTTTAATGACTTCTGTTTTGATTACACCCGATGGCAGCACCATGGAAGCTGAAGCAGCACATGGTACCGTAACCCGCCACTACAGGGAGCACCAGGCTGGCCGTCCAACATCTACCAATCCCATTGCATCAATTTTTGCCTGGACAAGAGGCCTTGCCTTTCGTGGTAAATTAGACAGCAACCAACCGCTGATTGATTTTTGTAACGCACTGGAGGCTGTTTGTATTGAGACCGTTGAAAGCGGAAAGATGACCAAGGACCTTGCGGTCTGTATTCATGGCAATAAAGTAAACCATGGTGAGCATTATTTATACACCGAAGAATTTTTAGATGCTATTGATGAGAATTTGAAAAAGAAGATGGGATTGTAAAATACCGATACTGGATACTTGGTACTGGATGTACCCTGAAACTTTAAAAGCTTTACAATATTTGAGCTTCATCCAGTACCAAGTATCCAGTATCTAGTATCCAGTATCTAAATTCCTGCATCAAATCATTATGCCACAAGCCACATCAAACGACCCTCTCCACGGCAAAACACTCGAAATGATTGTAAAACATTTGGTGGAGATGTATGGCTGGGAAGAACTGAGCAAACTCATTCCTATCAATTGTTTTAAAAGCAATCCAAGTATAAACAGCAGTCTTAAATTTTTACGTAAGACGGATTGGGCAAGGAAAAAGGTGGAGGATCTGTATATAAACGGTTAACCAAAAAATAGTTGAGATTACATTATACTATTCCGGGATTTAATTCTAATTTGTAGTAGCATCTTTCCCTAAACTGTACTACATGAGGCTAGTTATACTTCTTGCTCTTTGCGGTTTTTTCTTTTTCTCTGCAAAAGCCCAGATCGTAAACATCCCCGATGCCAATTTTAAAAATGCATTATTAACCCATGTTCCGGTTATCAATACCAACAATGATAGTGAAATACAGGTGAGTGAGGCGCTTGCTTTTGCAGGCACTATGAATGTTTCCAGCAAAAATATTGTTAACATGACAGGGGTTGAGGCATTTGTGAATATGATTTCACTTGATTGTCAACGCAATCCTATAACTATATTGCCAACAAATGGTTTAAATGGACTAAGGGAGTTGAATTGTTCTTACGTTTCACTCAGTTTTTTAAGTTTAAATAACCTGCCAGCCTTACTGAAATTTACATGTGTGTATAGCTCTTTAATATCGTTAACAATTTCAGATTTACCAGAATTGAGTCGGTTAGTTTGTTATGATAATAAGCTTACAACCTTGTCAATAAGTAATGCTCCTAAAATAACAGAGATTGTTTGCTACCGCAATCAACTTACTTCCTTTTTGCTTACACCGCTTCTTTTTCCTGTTTCCATAGATTGTGGGGTAAATAAATTAACATCCCTCCCTTTAGCCAGTACTCCAAGATTATATAGTTTAGATTGTTCCAACAATCTGCTCTCATCTTTGCCGCTAAACAATCTTACCTCCCTGATTTCGCTGGATTGTAGTTACAATCAGCTTAGCTCCTTATCATTTCCAAATCCGGCCATTCTAAGGAGTTTATGGAGTTATAATAACCAACTTACATCTTTACCAACTGGTATGACCTCGTTATTACATTTGATGTGCTATAATAACCAGCTTACATCTTTACCTATTGGAATGAACAACTTGACACACTTGGATTGTTCAAATAACCTGATCTCATCGTTTTCGGTCGATAACTGTTCTTCATTAACTTTACTGAAGTTTAGTAATAACTTATTGACGGGCTTTTCATTAGCTAACAAACCATTACTGAAGGAAATAATCTGCGATTCAAACAAACTATCTAACTTTTCCATTTCAAATATACCTGCTTTGGAAGAACTTGATTGTTCTTCCAACCAGATCACGGCACTTTCACTGAATAATTTTCCATCTTTAAGAATTTTAACCTGCCGGTACAATCAATTATCAGCATTACAATTAACCAACCTGCCGTCGGCATCTAGTATTGATGTTGTTCATAACAACCTTACAGCTTTTTCACTAAACGGTTTGCCCACATTATTAGGGCTATATATCAGCCATAATCAGCTTTCATCATTATCATTAAACAATCTTCCTTCATTATACCGGCTGAGTTGTATCAATAACCTGCTCACAGAATTGGATCTGAGCAGGGTTCCTGTTAAATACCTAGATTGTGATTACAACCCCAATCTTATATACATCAATATCAAGAACAATGCTATTACAACCACCCCACTTTATTATCTCTTTGTAAAAGGCCTTAATATGCTGGAAGCTATTTGCGTTGATAGTGCAGAATTAATCAATATACTCAACCAGGTTAACTCACAATTACCGGGGCAGAATGTTTCCGTATCAACTTTTTGCACAGCTGCCGGAAACTATAATACAATCGTGGGTACAGTACGCTTTGATCAAAATACAAATGGCTGCAACAACCTGGACAGTGTAATGAACTATGTAAAAGTTAATATCACGGATGGCGTTCAATCAGGGACAACATTCACCAACAATAAAGGAATTTATAAATTTCTTACGCAACCTGGCCCCAATACAGTTACAACAGACTTCCCAAATAACTGGTTCACTACATCACCTCCGGCTCATGTAATCAACTTTACAGGATATGGCAATATAGCTGTTGCTGATTTTTGCATCACTGCGAATGGTACACATCCGGACCTTGATGTTGTTTTGTTACCTATTACCGGGCCCCGGCCTGGTTATGATGTAACCTATCGGCTGGTTTATTCAAACAAAGGAAACCAAACACAATCAGGAACTATTACTCTCAGTTTTAATGATGTTAAAATGAATTTCTTGTCTGCAATACCTGCGCCATCCGGCCAATCAACTGGTAACTTAACATGGACTTATACAAACCTCAGCCCTTACCAATCAAAAACAATTGATTTGAAATTCTATGTAAACCCACCTCCGGTTGTTAATGGTGGTGATATATTGGGTTTCACAGCTACAGTTAACCCTGTTGGCGGAGACGAAACGCCTATTGACAATGTCTTTACTCTTAACCAGGTGGTGCAGAATTCATGGGACCCAAATGATAAACAAGTAACTGAGGGACCTAAAATTAATATTGATAAAGTGAAAGATTTCCTTCATTACCTGATCCGCTTCCAGAATACCGGTACAGCAAGTGCCATTAGTGTAATTATAAAAGATTCATTAGCCAGTAATTTAGATTGGAATTCATTTATGCCAATCTCTGCTAGCCATGCTTACAGAACTGTTGTTACCAAAGGAAATAAAATTGAATTTATTTTTGATGGCATTAACCTGCCCGGAAAAAATACCAATGAACCCGCCAGTCATGGTTTTGTAGCATTTAAAGTAAAACCAAAAAGTACAATAACTGTTGGAGAAACGATTAATAACAAGGCTGAAATTTATTTTGATTTTAATTTGCCCATTGTTACCAATACAGTATCTACAACAATCGTAACTCCGAAAAAATCTGATAATCTTATTGATTTAAGTGTGTACTCAAATCCGGTGAAGGATGAAATTCGCTTTAAGGTAAAAGCAGGGTCACAGATAAAAGCAATTAATTTATATAACACTGTGGGAGAAAAATTATATTCAGAAACAGTAACTACGCCTGGCACTGATAGAAAAGTAAATATTGCCAATTTACCAACCGGCATGTTATTTCTTGAAGTTATTACTACAGGAGGTACAGCAGTTCAAAAAGTTATGCGGTTAAGATAAAACCCTGAATTGTAATTTTGTATTTTTTCAATTCTGCATCATCTTTGCTTGCCAACTATTATAGTTATCTTGTAAATAAAAAAGATGGAAATACAAAAAGATATCCGCCTGGCGGTTTTAATAGATGCCGATAATGTGCCTTACAGCAACGTAAAAGGGGTGATGGAAGAAATTACCAAATACGGCACTCCAACATTTAAACGTATTTATGGCGACTGGACAAAACCAACCGTAAGCGGCTGGAAGAATGTGTTGCTGGAAAACGCCATCACCCCAATTCAGCAATACAGTTATACCAGCGGAAAAAACAGCAGCGACAGTGCTTTAATTATTGATGCCATGGATATTTTATATTCGGGCAAGGTGGATGGGTTCTGCATCATCAGCAGCGACAGTGATTTTACACGCCTTGCAACAAGATTAAGAGAAGCCGGCATGAAAGTATTTGGCATTGGTCAAAAGAAAACACCCAACCCTTTTATTGTTGCCTGCGATAAATTCATTTACATGGAGATCATTCCGGTATTTGGTGCGGAAGATGTGGAAGAAGTAAATCCGGCTAAAACAAAATCCAGCAGCCCTAAACCAAAAACAATTGTAGATAAGCTGAATAAAGAAACATTAAAATTAATTGCACACACAATTAATGATCTGGCAGATGAAAATGGCTGGGCATTTTTAGGAGATGTAGGAAACCTGATCTTGAAAAAGCAACCCAATTTTGACCCAAGGAATTATGGTTTTCAAAAGTTAACGCCATTAATAAAATCTGCACCGCAGTTTGAAATTGATAAACGGGAGACGGATAAAACAGGAATTAAACTGGTGTATATCCGTAATAAAATCTGATGCTGCATTTTCAATTATAAATAAAAGATAACTCTAAAATACAAGAACCCCGGTGATAACACCGGGGTTCTTGTTTAAAAAAATATGTTTATTCTTTTACTATCTTAATAATTGATTCCTTATTATTATTCCTGACCTTAACCATGTAAGTTCCTGCAGTTAATGACGAAACATTTAAACGGGTTGAAGCCAGGTTGGTGTTTTGCTGTAACAGCAATTTTCCATACATATCAAAAATTCTTATGTCGGCGGTTTTATCCAAATCAGGAATATTAATTGTTAAAACATTGTTTACCGGGTTAGGGAAAACACTGATCTTGTTGTCAACAATAATTTCCCCTTCTCCAAATGAAGCAGTACCTGTGGTAACCTGCAATGTATAACACAAGGAAGCATTACTTGCATTGCCTTTAGGGTATACCCTTGCAAAATAATCTCCGGCAGCCACAGTAATATTAATGGTTTCATTGGCCGTTCCATTATTTGCCGATCTTCCGATTCTTGAACCACCGGCATTCAGCAAATCAAGTTGGTAATTAGCAGGCAATGTGGTGAGCGTTACAGTGATGGTGCCACCGGTTGTAATATGAAATTTGTAATAATCATTATCACCTGTTGGACTCACTGTGCCTTTCACATCTGTATTCAACGGAATAAGAGCAGCGCCGGCAGTATTTCCATTTGTACTTACATCATATATACCGGGGCAAGTAGATATAGCTGTGGTTGTAAACTGTGCCTGTGTATATCCACTAATGCTGCTGCTGCAATTTGTTCTTACTCTCCAGTCGTACAAAGTAGAGGCTGAAGGCAATGTTAAATTTACAGAAGTTGCTGTAGTAGCTGTTGCTGCAATGGTCCATCCAGCATCTACATTTCTTTTAAAATCCACATCATACGAAACGGCTCCACTTACAGCCGTCCAACCCACAGTAGCACTGTTGGATGTAATTGCTGAAGATGTTAAACCACCGGGTGCATTACAAGCACCAGGTGTGCAGCCAACAAAGCTAACTGTCTGGTCAGTTCTCGAACTAGAAGATCCCTGCGAAGCGCCAACACCCATACCCCTTCTTGCAAAAGCATTCATAATGGCACAACTGTATTGTCCACCATAAAATAATACATCAGCATTCAGGATGGCGTCACGTCCACTAATAAAACCGGGGCTGCAGGGTTGCATACGCAAGCCCTCGGTAACTAATTTAAGGGCAATAGCATTACCACCATTTGCAGCAATATTATGCAGGCTTGGGTTTATGCCGGCAATTTGAATGATTTCCCAGGTCATATCCCAAAGTACAGTACACCAGATTGTGCCTGTACCATGCGGATGAACGACTGTTGGCAGATTGGAATATGTCATCGGATTCACAGCCATATTTGTTGTGTACCTGTATTGCCGTATTCCCAAACCGGTTGTGGGTTGGTCTAACGCATAGGTTCCTATACCACGGGGATTGCTGAACCCATCACCCGGCAATGCTGTTGCCCAATCATGTGTCATCATCAATCCAAAATAATCACTCCAACCCTCTCCCATTTGCTCAGCATTTGATAAACATCCGATGCCGGTTCCGGTCATCCTGTTGCTTATGCCATGTGTGTATTCATGAATAATAATGCCGTTGTCAACATCGCCATCCCGCAAAGGTGTTGAATAATTCCAGAGGTACATCTGCATCCGTGGGCGGCTTCCATCGGCAGGTGTAGCAAAGTTGGCATTATTAAAGCTGGTACCGTCCTGTGCTTCGGCCAATACATAATCGGCACCGGCACCACCACGGCCCTGGTTATTATTTTGAAAATTCCTGGCTGTTTCTGTAAATCCATAGATATAGGCAAGATCATGAACCAGATTATTCCAGTAAAAAAGATTGGTGGTATTAAATTGTTGGTTAGGTGTTGGTGATGTTACCGTTGGTTCCAAAGTATAATTTGGAGTAAAATTAAAATTAAGATCGGGTTGCGGTGTAGAAGAGACCCCGGATAAACCCGGAAGATTATTTGCATCCCTGTCCTCATAAGCATGAGCATTATTGCCTCTGGTGCTTTCATAAAAAACACTGCCATCATTATGCCAGCCCAGCGATGTAGCATTACCCGGTGCCATGAGCCAGGGATTTGTAACCAGTGCATGCCCTCCGCCCGGATGAATGGGGCTTTCGGCCGGATAAGGAATAACACGGTACGAAGAATTATTTACAACAAATGGTTTAGCTGTGTTTAAAACAATGTTTTTGTTTATTTGCTCCGGCGCATGTTTATTGATGTGCTGCTCTACTGAATGAGCTGCTTTATCCCAATTGCAATAAATGGTAAGGCTTTCTTTATTTATCATTGTATTATTGGCAGCATCTATTCTTATCAACCAGTAATCCGAACCTTTGAACGGTGCTATAAATATTTGCCAGGCTAATTTAATATTGTTGCCCTCATCAACCGGAAGCCAGATAAGTTCGGCTGTTATATTTTCAATGGACACACCCAGATTTCCGTACTCAATTTTTTTTCCATTGCCCGAAATTTTTTGTGGTATAATAACTTTTGCCGAACTCACTTTACATTCAGCCATGGCGGTTTGTAAAGCGTTTTCGGGAGTTACTGCCGGTATATAACTTACATTATTAACCCGTTGCTCAAACATAGCAATACGGCTGCCGGCATTAGAAACCAACTGTTCGTTTTTAAATGCAAGCACATGCAGTTGGTTATAAACGGGTATCTCCTTATAACTCTGCTGCAGGTACAAAATCCGGATATCTGTTGCCGGAATAATATAGGTGTTTGCCACAATTGAGTTATCCAGGTCGCTTTGCGAAAGCCCGATAACCGAACTGCTTTTTTTAGCAAGATCCAGTGCAATATTTTTTTCTAAATCGCTAACCTGTGCTTTAGCAGAAAAAATACAGGCCAGCATTAAAAAAAACGTTATAGATTTTTTCATGATGATTAATTTTGTTGTTGATAATAATAAAGCCTTGCGAGTACTTGCTGGTTTTAGAAGAGGGCTGATTTCCATTTAAGGAAGGTTCAGAACATTAAGGTAAATTCTTTTGCCGATAATAAAAATTTTATTTACTGCTTATAAAAGAGAACCCGATAATGAAAGGCAGAACTTGCCTGTATCAGGAACAGAGAGTGGAGAGATATAAGTGTAGCCTTAATTGAGAAGTAAAAGTAAGGATGCCGTTGATGATTATCACGCCGGATGATTCAGAACTCACGCTTTTTCACGGCTTCCGCTATACAATTCATATTCCAGCAAGCGGCAATCAATCTTACTTGTATAAAATTCAATTCTCCGGTTTGGTTTTAAACCAATTTTTTTGGCGAGTTCTAAATTGCCCGTAAAAATATAACCAAAGTATCCTTTGCATTTCTTTTTTAAAAAGTCGCCCATGCGGCCATAAGTAATTTCCAGTTCTGCTTCCACACCCAAACGATCTCCATACTCTGGGTTAAAATAAATAACACCATTTTCTACTTCGGGGATGGTTGTTTCTTCAAAATCGCAAACAGCAAATTCAATAAATTCTTCTACGCCTGCAATGCCGGCGTTCACTTTTGAAATGTTCACAGCATCTTCGCTAATATCTGTTGCGATAATTTTTAATTCCGGTAAATCAATAACCTGCTCTTCCAGTTTTTTAAATTCAGCATTATACATTTCTTCTTTATAACCTGCAAGGTGCATAAAGGCATAATTAAAACGCAGCAGTCCCGGTTTGCGGTTGGTGGCCAGCAATGCAGCTTCAATAGCTACCGTTCCGGAACCACACATGGGGTTTATGAATGTAGATTTACGATCCCACTTGCTTGCCAGCAAAGTGGCCGCAGCCAAAGATTCCAGCATGGGTGCTTTACCGGGAATTTTCCGATACCCATGCTTAGATAAAGTTTCACCAGAGGTATCAATAAAAATTTCGGCCAGCGATTCTTTCCAATATAAGTGAATAACGGTTTTATCAAGTTCGGGGCCCGAGTTGGGGCGTTCACCGGTTTTATTTCTAAAACGGTCAACAATAGCATCCTTTACTTTTACATTGGCAAATAAAGAATTGTTGATGGTATCGTTGCTCACATTACTGCTAATAGAAAAATAACCATCAACAGTCAACACATCTTCCCAGGAAAAATCAAGCAGTGTTTTGTATAAATCATCTGCATTATCAGCATTAAATTCCTGTAAAGAAAATAATACCTGGCTGGCGCAGCGTAAATTCAAATTCAGCTTTATACAATCCTGCAAAGTTCCCTTCAGCTCTACACCGGTTTTAAAAATACGTTCGGGCTTAAAGCCCAATGCAGCTACTTCCAATTGAAGCCAGGGAGATAAACGATTGCTGCAGGTAATAATAATGCGGCTGGCGGTTTCAAAAATTTGCATAAGGACAAAAATAGTCAATTACAATTTATCAGAGTTATCTACTCAGTTAGCACTTTGCTACTGTCATGCTGAGG
>JAYUZB010000284.1:0-8295 GCA_043752185.1 Chitinophagaceae bacterium | reverse complement strand
CGAGTATAAGGGGAATGTTTTGTTGATCAGGTAAGCTGTGAGAATAAAATAGAAATTATTTCCCCGCACACAACGATTCTAAGAAAAAGAATCAATGTACCTGGTTTAATATTCTTTCAGCTGTGATCTATGTAATTTTTTTTCCACTGCATCATTACGGGTGGACTTTTTTTACTGTGCAAATATTGCGATACTATTTTGTAACAGGTCATTAATCAACAGAAATAATATTTTGAAAACGATATTGTTTTTTTTATTGAGTTGTGTTAGTTCACAAATGCTTTGTGCCCAGATCGTAAATTTAAAATGGGCAAAGCAGATGGGTGGAACATCAAATGAAACAGGCAATGGAGTTACCGCAGATGCTTTTGGCAATGTTTATACAATTGGAAACTTTACAGGTACGGTTGATTTTGATTCTGGTCCAGTGGTCTTTAACTTAACTGCAACAACAGAAGATGTTTTTCTTTCTAAACTTGATCCTGATGGAAACTTTATCTGGGCAAAACAATTGGTTGTGAATGGGTATGCCTCTGGGATGTCAATTTCGCTGGATATTAACAGTAATATTTACATTACAGGAAAGTTTGCCGGCCAGGTAGACTTTGATCCCGGGCCGGGTTCTACTAACCTGACCGCTATTGGAAGGCAGGATGTTTTTATCGCAAAATTTGGTACCGATGGTAATTTTCTTTGGGCAAAACAAATAGGCACAGATCTTACATACGCTTCCGGTAATTCCATCACAGTAGATGTCTTTGGAGGCGTGCTTGTTACTGGTATGATATTAAATGGTTCTATTTTTATTTTAAAATTAGATGCTGCTGGAAACATTAAATGGCAAAAACAAATAGGGCAACCTTCATCCATTTCCACCGGTACTTCAGTAATAACTGATCCATCCGGAAATGTTTATACAACAGGATATTTTAGTACCAACAGTATAACCAATCCCGTTGATTTTGATCCGGGTCCTGGTATTTATAACCTGTCTCCTAATGGAAATGCCGACGCTTTTGTATCTAAATTAAATGAAGACGGCGATTTTGTGTGGGCCAGGCAGATCGGAGGTGTAAATTTAGAAGAAGCACATGCAATTACGTTAGATGCAACAGCAAACATTCTTATTACAGGTTATTTTAATGGTATATGCGATTTTAATCCCGGCTTAGCTGTTTTTAATTTGGCTGCTTATGGAGATGAGGACATTTTTATAACAAAGCTGGACATAGCTGGCAATTTTGTTTGGGCCAAACAAATGGGAGGGGCTCTATCTGAATTTGGTAATTCAATTGCGACTGATGCGAATGGAAACATCTATCTCGCCGGTTATTTTTACGGTACAGTTGATTTTGATCCCGGACCAACTGTTTACAATGTTAGTACCTGGGGCCTTTCAGATATTTTTGTAACAAAACTGGATGGCGATGGAAATTTAAGATGGGCGAAATCTATGGGAGGAAATTTATTTGACTGGTGTACCTCCTTTTTCTTAGACGGATCAGGCAATATTTATACAACCGGGTATTTTAATCAAATTGTGGATTTTGACATCGGGCCAGGTGTATATAATTTGAACGCTGTTGGCGGCAAAGATATTTTTGTACACAAAATGATGTACTGTACCAACTTTACTTATGCTGCAATTACAGCTTCGGTTTGCAAAAATTATGTATTGAACGGGCAAACCTATACAACAAGTGGAATATATACTCAATACCTGGTGAATGCAAATGGGTGTGACAGTATTCTTAGGCTTAGCCTTTATGTAAGCGAAAGCCTGACAACAGTTAATAAAACCATTTGCACTGGCCAAACCTATTATGCTGGCGGCGATAATCAAACAAGCTCTGGAATTTATTATGACATATTCATTACCCCACTGGGCTGTGACTCTGTGATCAAAACAAATCTGACCGTTTCTCCAAAACCTGTACCTAATTTGGGCCCCGATGGGAACCTTTGTACAAACAACAATTCAGCTTTAATTACTCCAGGCTCTTTTATAAGCTATCTATGGCAAGATAATACGACCCAACCAGGTTATATGGTAAATAGTCCTGGTAAATATTGGGTTACCGTAACTGATTCAAACAACTGTTCTGCAACTGATACTCTTACAGTGCTTACCATCGATACCATACCCAAAAGCTTTCTACCCCTCAACCAGTATCTTTGTTATGGGAATGTTTTAAGAATAGTAGCTCCGGTAAATTATTTTACTTACCAATGGAGTACAGGTTCAAGTACTAATTTTACTGATATCAGCAACTTCGGTACTTACTACCTTACAGTGAAAGATTTTAATTCCTGTACGGGTATTGATTCAATTACTATTCAACGAAAGAATTGCATTTATATAAGCATACCAAATGCCTTTACACCAGATGGCAATTCTCTTAACGATATATTTAAACCAACCATTAACCAGGCAGTAAATAGTTTCAGCTTTATTGTTTTTAACCGCTATGGTCAAAAGGTTTTTGAAACCCGTGAATATGGCAAAGGATGGGATGGTACTTTAAAGGGCAAACCTCAACCTTCGGGCTCGTATGTTTACCACATAAAATACACCAATATTTTTGGGGTAGAAATTGTTGAAAACGGATCAGTTTTATTGATCAGGTAAGGGTTTTAATTCCTAATTCCTAACTCTCAATTCCTAATTCCAAAAATTCCCATTTCTCCCTTATCTTTGCCGCCTAAAATTAACCCATTGGCTACAAAATTTTCTAAAGAAACCTATTTGTACTGGTACGAACTGATGCTGCTTTTACGCCGCTTCGAGGAAAAAACAGGCCAGTTATACGGTATGCAGAAGATTCGTGGTTTTTGTCACCTGTACATAGGGCAGGAGGCAGTTGCCGCCGGATGCATGACTGCAACCACTCCCGATGATAAATTTATTACTGCTTACCGTGATCATGCTTTGGCTATTGCCAAGGGCATTACACCAAAAGCCTGTATGGCCGAACTGTACGGCAAAGCTACCGGTTGCAGCAAAGGAAAAGGCGGCAGTATGCACTTTTTTGGGGTGAAGGAAAATTTCTTTGGCGGTCATGGTATTGTAGGTGCACAAATAGGCACTGGTGGTGGTTTGGCTTTTGCCGAAAGATACCGCGGTACCAAAAATGTAGTGCTTTGCTTTTTTGGCGATGGTGCTGCAAGGCAGGGTATGCTGCACGAAACTTTTAATATGGCCATGCTTTGGGATTTGCCGGTGGTGTTTATCTGCGAAAACAACCATTACGCCATGGGTACATCCGTAGCCCGTACCAGCAAAACATTGGATATTTATAAAATGGCCGATGCATACGAAATGCCAAGCGATAGCATTGACGGCATGAGCCCCGAAGATGTACACAATGGTGTATTAAGAGCTGTAAACCGTGCAAGAGAAAAAGGTGGCCCAACCTTACTGGAAATAAAAACATATCGTTATAAAGGGCACAGTATGAGCGATCCGCAGAAATACCGTACCAAAGACGAATTGGAGCAATACAAAGAAAGAGACCCGATTGAGCATGTGATGAAAGTGCTGAAAGATCAATATAAAGTTACTGATGCAGAGTTTGAAGTTATTATTGACCGGGTGAAAGCAGAAGTGGATGAATCGGTAACTTTTGCCGAAGAAAGCCCCTGGCCAGATGATAATGAATTGCTGAAGGATGTTTATGTTCAGGAAGATTATCCTTTTATCGTTGACTAGGCCTCACCTAACTCCTCTCCAAAGGAGAGGAGTTGAAACAGTACAAAATTTTAAACATAATAATAAATAAAATGGCAGATAAGCAAGTAAAAGTAGAACAAACCGATGCAGCAGATGTAGTTTCAAAAGCAAAAGGCTTTTGGGCAGCATACAGTAAAAAAATAATCATTGCAGGTTCAATAGTAATTGTATTGTTGGGAGGATTTATTGGTTACAAAAAATTGATAGCTGAACCAAAAGAGAAAGAAGCCAACGACCTTGTTTTTTCTGCAGAAAAACTATTTGGTGCAATTGCTGCTTCATCTACATACAATAAGGATACGGTTAATTTGGTTTTAAATGGCGATAAAGCATCTGGTGTAACTGGTTTGTTGAAAATTGCAAGCAGCTATGGCGGTACCAAATCGGGCAACAGGGCCGAGTATATGATTGGCGCCTGTTACCTGCAGTTAAAACAGTTTGATAAAGCCATCAAACATTTAAAAGAATTTGATGCCAATGGTGCTAGCCAGATACAGAGCAAGGCCTATCTTTTAATAGGCCATGCTTATGCCGAGCAAAAGAAAACAGACGACGCTTTGGATTATTATAAAAAAGCAGGTTCTATAACTGATCTTGATGAAGCAATGGCTACCGAAGCTATTTACATGGCTGCACGTTATGCAGAAGCTTTGGGTAAATCAAAAGAAGCTGTTGAATTATTTCAGGAGCTGAAAGATAAATACCCGGCCAGTCAAAGGGTAAGTTCTGGTGAAGTTGATAAGTACTTAGGAAGTTTAGGAGTTAGTAAGTAAACACGAGTATGGAGTTATCAGTTCGGAGTTAGGAACGACTCTCCACTCACAATTCACGATATGTCTACAGATTCAAACTTAACTAATACAACAGGCATCCTGCTACCGCCGGGTGCCTGTGTTGTAATTGTACGTACCGAGTGGAATGCAGCAACAGTTGATAAACTGGAAGCCGGTTGCAAAAAAATACTGGAAGATCATAAAGTGCAGCACATGTCTATCACAGTACCCGGTTCATTTGAACTTCCGTTCACCATAAAAAAATACTGGGAGCAGCATAAATACAAAGATGACAAACCCTGTGTGTTTATTGCTCTGGGTTGTGTATTAAGAGGCGACACGCCTCATTTTGAATATGTTTGCCAGGCTGTAACCAATGGTATTTCACAATTGAATTTAACCATACCGGTACCAACTATTTTTGGCGTACTTACTGTAGATAACCAGGAACAGATTGACGAAAGAACCGGTGGCAAACATGGGCACAAAGGTGAGGAAGCTGCAATCACCGCACTTAAAATGATTGCCCTGGTTAATACTTTTAAATAAGCTCAAAGCATGAAAGTTCAGTTATTTATACCTTGTTTTGTTGACCAGCTTTACCCGCAAACAGCTTTTAACATGGTTAAAGTGCTGGAGAAAGCATGTTGCGAAGTATCCTACAATACTAACCAGACCTGTTGCGGCCAGCCTGCTTTTAATGCAGGCTTTTGGGATGAAGCAAGAGATGTGTGCAACAAGTTCATTAAAGATTTTGATGGAGCCGATTATATTGTAGCACCCAGCGCCAGTTGTGTTGGCTTTGTACGCAATTATTACAGTAAGCTTTTCGAAAACTCATCCCAACATAACAAGGTAAAAGACCTCAGCAAACGTATTTACGAGTTCAGCGAATTTTTAACCGATGTTTTAAAGATAGAAAACTATGGTGCTGTGCTAAACGGCAAAGCTACTTACCACGATAGTTGTGCTGCTTTGCGTGAATGTAAAATAAAAACAGGGCCACGCAAATTATTAAGTTTTGTAAAAGGATTGGAATTGGTGGAAATGAATGATGTGGAAACCTGCTGTGGCTTTGGCGGAACCTTTGCGGTAAAATTTGATGCCATCTCATCTGGCATGGCAGACCAGAAGCTGACCAATGCACTAGCCACCGGCGCTGAATATATTATATCTACCGACATTAGTTGCCTGATGCAGCTCGATGGCTTTATAAAGAACAAAAACCTGCCAATAAAGACCATGCACATTGCTGATGTACTGGCGAATGGTTGGGAATAAGGCAGTCTAATCTTACTTTATTTTTATTTAGTTTATTGCCTAAACCTCTTTTTTATAAGTGAAAAAAGTATGGCACATGTCTACCATACACCACTATCACGCTATTGCAACTTAGCAAAACTTTGTGTTCTTTTACAGTGTTATAATCCCCAACCAAAACCTACCTTTTATGGCAGACACTGTAAAAAACAACAACGACAATCTCATCGTTTCTTACCTGGCAATACGCAAAGCCATAGGTTGGCTTGGTTTGTTACTCCCGTTTATTTTGCTCATCGGCAATTATGTGGTAAACAAGTTTGATATACTCAACAGCAATTTTTTTATTAGAACCAGCTGCTATAAAGCGCCCTACGTTTCAGCAGGCTCTTTTAAATTTTCGATAAGCCATTATTATTACAGTACAGTAGGAGAGTTGTTTACCGGCGTAATGTGCGCCGTGGCTTTGTTCATGTTTTGTTACAAGGGCCACAAACTTCGCCCCGGCGAAAAAGGACTTACAGATAGCGCCATGGCAAACCTGGCCGGTGTTTTTGCATTGGGTGTTGTAGTCTTTCCAACTGCATCAACCAACTGTATATCTGATAATATGCGCATTTTTCTTAGCACTGATGCTACCGGTTATATTCACTTTAGCTTTGCCTGTTTGTTTTTTATTACACTGGCTTTTATGTCGATGGTTAATTTTAGAAGAACAGAAGTAAGGGAAGATTTTGGTAAACTGAAAAACCACAAAACCTATTTAGTATGTGGCCTTATAATGCTGGCATGCCTTGCATTGATTGCTGTTTACAGTATTTGGATACAACCTATGCAGATTGCATGGCTTAATAAAACCCATCCGGTTTTTTGCCTGGAAGCAATTGCCCTGATTGCTTTTGGTACTTCGTGGCTGATAAAAGGAAGGCTTGATATCCCCGCTGCAATAAAGAAAATGATGCCGGGGAAAACAGATAGTAAACCAGATACTGGCGGTGATACAAAAGCAGATTCATAATACTTTGATTGTAATAAACAAAGTTTCAAAAAATATGAATTAAGCTCTGGAAAGCACGATTTAAACTTCATTAACAGACCAAGGCCGGAAATGTACTTTTTAAATCCGAACAGCCCCTTTAGCCGTATATTTAGCTAAACTTTAAACCTTGAAACAGTTAATTACCGGCATAGCCATTCTTTTGCTATTTGCATCCTGCAAAAATGAAAATAAAGCAATTGTATCTGCTGCTTTTACCGACAGCCTGCTAAATAACTATTCCGATTCGGCAATAAAAAATTCACTTGAAACCGATCTTCAATTCTGGAAGAAAAGAATTATACCAGAAAGCCCCGGCCTGGTTAATGAATTAAAATATGCAGGCTGCCTGGTACAGCGCTTTCATTTAACCGGCAATATGCAGGATTTGGTTACTGCTGATAGTATTTTATTAATCTCAGACAGGGCTTTTGGACATAAACAAACTGGACCCAATATGGCTTTGATACGCAACAGTATTTTGCAGCATCGGTTTAAAATGGCTGATTCACTTTTGCAACAGGTAAGAAATACGGGCATAAAAAAATATGAATCGGCTACGTTGGGTTTTGATGTGGCATTTGAACTGGGGTACTACCAGGTGGCAGAATATGAGTTAAAGCAAATTGCCTCCCCAAATGATTATGGTTATAATTTTCGCAGGGCAAAACTGGCCCATTATAAGGGCGAAGTAGATACTGCTATTGCTTCCATGCAACGAGCAGCGGAGCAATCTGGTGGTAATGTTTCTTTAATGCAGGCGGCTTTATCTAACGAAGCCGATTTAAATTTACACAATGGTAATTTGCAACGGGCAAATGAATTGTATGTTCAATCCATACGTTTAAATGCCACTGATATGCACTCTATTATGGCACTTGGCTGGATAGCATTGGTGCATGATAAAAATGATTCGCTGGCCGAAAAAATATTTCGCTTTGTGCAATCTAAAACAAAAGCACCTGATGCTGTTTTTAAATTAACACAACTTGCCGATGCAAGAGGTGATAGTGCTATGCAAAAAAAATACGCCAATGAATTTGTTGCCATTGCTACAGCGCCTGTTTACGGCAACATGTACAACAAGTATGTGCTTGAACTGTACACCGGCATTTTAAACGAACCTGCCAAAGCAGAAGCCATGGCGGCAAGAGAATTACTGAACAGAACAACCCCGCAAACCTATGCCTGGTATGTGTGGGCATTGTACAGCAATAACAAAACAGCCGAAGCTGAAAAGATTTACAAGCAACATGTATCGGGCAAACCACTGGAAGGGCTTGAACTTTACTGGATGGGCAAATACATGCAGGCACAAAACAAAGGTTATAATGCCAACCAGTTTTTTAAAGCGGCTATAAAAAACCGTTATGACTTAAGTCCATCTATGGTTAAGGATTTGAAAAATGAACTGGAGGAATAATGCTTTAGTTCAATATAAAAAGCTGGCATGATTAGCCATCACATAAGCAACCTTAAAAGAAAAAAACATTGAC
>JAYUZB010000283.1:0-3271 GCA_043752185.1 Chitinophagaceae bacterium | reverse complement strand
TACAATTTGTCCCAGGTGATAGTGAATATGCTCAATAATACCATGCATATTTCTGAAATAAGTACCATATTTATCGTCAACAAATATTTCGTTAAACTTGTCTCCGGGCAGTTCTTCAACAAGGCTGGCAAAGTTTTCAGCATCTGCCCAGGTTTTTTGCAACAAATTATCCCAATCTAACTCAGACTGTATTGGAGGAAGATCAAAACTAAATTTATCGCTGGCAGCCAGTGCTTGCCCCTGCAATACTTTCAGTACGGCGTTAACATAATAATTCATATGATATACAAGTGCTGCTATGGTATTAAAATTATCAATCGTAGTAACAGCCTGCTGCCAGCTTACATCTGCCAGCGTTTCTTTCAGGTTTACTGAGGTCCAGTTTCCGCCAAAATGAACATCCAGGAAATGCTTTGCCGTTTGATAGGATAAATTCATTGGGTTGGTTTATTATATTATGAAATGAAAATTTAAAAATGGTTTATTTTTTTCTTAACTGTAATATTTGTATTCAAAGTAAGATTTTTTTTTTGCTGGTTATAAAAATTTATCAATGTTAGCCAAAGGGATAATTTGCATAGGCGAAGTTGAAAATGTGAATGATACAAAAAATTTTAAAAGTTGTGTAACAGTTTTAATAACAGGATGATTCACTTTTGTTATGTGGTAATTTTTTTGACACTTAATCGGGCTGATAATGCGTCATACAATTAGCATCTAACAACAATTATAAATTTTAAAAATGGAAATTATGGAAGTTAAAACTAAAGTAGCTACTGTTGGTAAAGTACCTGCTAAAAAGGATGCAGCCAAACAATTAAAAGATCTTTTTGAGGACAGTTTAAAAGACATTTATTGGGCCGAAAAAGCATTGACAAAAGCATTGCCTAAGATGGAAAAAAATGCAACTTCACCTAAATTGAAAAAAGCAATTACTGACCATCTTGCCCAAACTATGGAACACGTCACCCGTTTAGAAGGGTGCTTTGAGTCTATGGGTAAAAAAGCTGTAGCAAAAAAATGCGATGCTATGGAAGGCTTGTTAAAAGAAGGACAAGGTATAGTAGAAGGAACAGTACCAGGTGCTGTAAGGGATGCAGGCATTATTGCTGCATCACAAAAAATAGAGCATTACGAAATTGCAACTTATGGAACACTGGCTGCATTTGCAAAAGTGTTAGACCAGAAAGAAGCCTTAAAAAATTTATTAAAAACATTGAATGAAGAAAAGAAGTGTGATGAATTGTTAACTTCAATTGCAGATACACAATTAAATTCGGCCGCAATTAAAAACCAATCATTTTAGCAGCGCTAAATAGTAACATAAAACAGAGACTTATTGTAAAGGTTGCCTTAAAATTAGGGTAACCTTTATTTTTACATTAATTAAAAATCTTTAGCTTTTTTAAAATAAAATCTTCCTCTAATTCCCGCACTTCACCTGCCCTTAATCCATCCAGTGCCAGATCTTCAATACTAATGCGAATCAGCCGCTTGCATTTATGCCCGGTGGCGGCAATCATTTTGCGTACCTGGTGGTATTTACCTTCAGTAATTGTCATCAGCAGCCAGGTAAAAGGCTCATAAGCAGTCAGTCGTTCACCCAGGTCGTACAGTTCTTTGGGATTGGCTACAACATGTACATTGCAGGGTGTAGTTGTATAATGAACTCCGGTTTTTATTCTGATTTCAACACCGGTTTGCAGTCGCTTTAAATTATCGGCACTTAGTATATTGTTTACCTGTACCAGGTAGGTACGTTTATGCGGCTCATCGCTTAAAAATAAAAGCCGGGTTACTTTTTTATTGGTGGTAAGAATAAGAAGTCCTTCTGAATCATTATCGAGCCTGCCTACAGCATGTGTACCGGGCGGAAAATCAAAATCAAGCTGGCCCAGAAGCCGCACATCATGCGTACTTACAAATTGCGATACCATGTTGAAGGGCTTGTTGATGATAAAGTAACGATTCATTGAGTCTGGAGTAGTTAGTTAAGAGTCACGAGTTTATAGTTTGGATTCAAAAGTAGGATGATGTGAGCTAAAATTCCTGACTCAAGACTCTCATCTCACGACTCCTTTCTCCCGACTCATCTTATTAAAACTGTACTTCCTTTTGCCTTATAAATTTTATTATCAACCCCAATACCTTCCAGCATCCATACTAATGAATGTGATTGAACGGGGTTGCCTTTGTAGCGGCCATCCCAGCCCTGGTTGATGCTTTTGGTTTCATAAACCAGTTCTCCCCAGCGGTTGTATATTTTAAAATAAGTAAGTTGCTTAATGCCAATCATAAAAGGTTTTAAAAGATCATTGCGGCTATCATCGTTTGGCGTAAAAGCATTGGGCACATAAATAACAATGTTCTTATTTATTTTTACTACCTGCGTATCAATGGTAATACATCCGGCAGCGGTTTTAAGGGTAAGTATATAGGTACGTTCTTTGTTATCGGTAAAAACGGGAGTATAGCTGGTTGCATTATCAAGGCTGGTTGCTGGTGTCCACAATACACTGTTGCCAACCGGCCTGGCCTGCAATGTTAAAGGCAAATCGGCAACTGCATAAGCCTCCGGGTTATTTTTCCCCGGCAAAGGTTTTTCTACCCTTACAAATCTTTTTTGTATGCTTAAAGGAAACGGGCACTGGGCCGAACTTACAGTTAAACTCATTACATAATTACCTGCAAGCGGGTAAACCTGTACAGGCGGATTACGTAACGTAGATGTTTGGCCGTTGCCAAAATCCCATAAATATTTTACGGTAGATGTGGCAGGATCAATGGTATTATTTATAGGTATTACAGGTTCGTTAATACAGGCAGCATTTACACTAAACTCGGCATAAATATTTGGATGTACAATAATACTTGTGCTGGTACTATCGGCACAGGCAGCACTGCTGCTTACAATCACAACCACTTCATATGTACCTGGTTTTTTAAAACTGTAAGTCAGGTCACGGGTAGTGCCAATAAAGCCATCGCCCGTTATCCACTTATATTGCATGGGGCCTACTGCATTGGTACTGGTATTGGTAAAAACAAACTTGTTGTTTACAAAGCATTGTACAGGCTTATCAACCGTAAAGCCGGGTACAGGTACCGAGGTTATGTTTATATTTATAAACTTGGTAAATAAATTGCAGCCCAAAAAACTAAATACCTGTGCCTTGTATGTTCCGGTTTGTGTAGCACTATAGCGCTGCTGGTTAGCACCGGGTATGGCAATGTCATCTTTGTACCATTGCACACTATCGCAGGGTAGCAC
>JAYUZB010000282.1:0-19227 GCA_043752185.1 Chitinophagaceae bacterium | reverse complement strand
TTTTCGGCTCTGGCCCAGGATTCTGCCGCAGTTAAATGGCAGGCAACCGGCAAAAAAATAGCAGCAGGCCAATATGAAATTAAACTTACCGGAACCATTAAAGCCGGATGGCATGTTTATGCAAAGTCAAATACCGCTGTAGGTTTGGAGGGATTTAAAATAAGTTTTTCTGATTCTGCAATACAAAAAACGGGAGACCAGCAAATAACCGGAGAAACTAAAACCATCGCAGATAAAATTTTTGAAACACAGTCTGAAGTTGTTGTAAACAACCTGGTGGTTTTGCAAAAAATAATTTTAAGCGGTGCCGTTCCTGCAAAATTAAAAGCAACATTGCTTTTTAATACTGCCAACAATGATGCATTTATTCCTGAAGAAAATAAGATTGAAATTGATATGGAAGGAGGCGAAGATGTATCAGCCTCAAACAGAATTTTAATTTCAGCTATCGATTTAAAAAAACCTGTTAATGCTTGTGGTGGTACAGGCATTAGTGCAGATGAATCGGGTTCAGAAGGTTTATTAACTATTTTCCTGCTCGGTTTTCTGGGTGGGCTGGTGGCTTTAATTACACCATGTGTATTTCCCATGATTCCGTTAACAGTTTCTTTCTTCACTAAAAAAGCAATATCCAAAAAGCAAGGTGTATTCAATGCCTCATTGTATGGGTTTTTTATCTTTCTTATTTATGTTTTACTGAGTGTGCCTTTTTATTTTTTAGATAGTGCCAGTCCCGAGATATTAAACTCCGTTTCTACAAATCCCTGGTTGAATGTTATCTTCTTTGCCGTATTTATAGTTTTTGCGCTGTCTTTCTTTGGCCTGTATGAGATTACTTTACCCAGCAGCATTTCCGGTAAGGCAGATGCAAAAGCGGGCACAGGAAATATTATCGGTATCTTTTTTATGGCGCTTACATTGGCCATTGTGTCTTTTTCATGCACAGGTCCAATTTTGGGTTCTTTGCTGGTTGGCTCATTAACCGGCGGTGCAGTTCAGCTAACAGTTGGTATGGGAGGTTTTGGTTTAGCGCTTGCTTTACCATTTGCATTATTTGCATTATTTCCTAATTGGTTAAATTCTTTGCCAAAATCGGGTGGCTGGCTTAATTCAGTAAAAGTTGTGTTGGGTTTTATAGAAGTAGCGCTGGCAATAAAATTCCTTTCAAATGCCGATCTGGTTAAACATTGGGGCCTTTTAAAGCGGGAAGTGTTTATCGGTATCTGGATATTGTGTGGCATTGGTTTAACACTTTACCTGTTGGGCAAAATAAAATTTCCTAACGACAGCCCCATAAAAAAACTGAGTAAAGTAAGGTTCCTTTTAGCAGCTGCTTTTTGTGTGTTTACCATTTACTTAATACCGGGTTTAACCAACACCAAATACGCAAATCTTAGCTTAATCAGTGGCTTTCCTCCACCACTTTGTTACAGTATTTATCAAAACCCGGTTAATTGCAAAAACTTTGAACCTGTAAAAGATTATGAACTGGCTGTTCAAAAATCGAAAGCCGAGAATAAACCTATACTGATTGATTTTACAGGCTATGCATGCGTTAACTGCAGGCGAATGGAAGAAAATGTGTGGACAGATCCGGAGATTAAGGCTTTAATGACTGAAAAATTTATCCTTGTTTCACTTTACGTAGATGATAAGCAAAGGCTTCCGGCAGCAAAGCAATTTACGTATACCACCAAAGAGGGTACTGCAAAAGAAATTTTAACCGTTGGAGATAAATGGGCAACATTTGAAACTGAAAATTTTAAAAACAATGCCCAACCACTTTATGCCATTTTAAATGGCGATGAAAAATTGATGAACAATCCGGTTGGCTATACACCTGGTATAAAGGAGTATAAAGATTGGCTGCTCTGCGGACTGGATGCATTTGAGAAATCAAAAAAATAATAACCTGCTGAAATAACTTTGCCAAATTTTATTAAAAAACCTCCACATAAATGGAGGTTTTTAGTTTTAATCGGGGGATTACAGATTTTTCTTCTCCTTCAGAGAAGATTGTAATATGTTTATAAAGCAATTTGTTTTTCGGTCATCATTTTACGCAGGTTAATTAAACCATAACGCATGCGGCCCAGGGCTGTATTAATGCTGCAGCTTGTAAGGTCGGCAATTTCTTTAAAGCTTAAATCGGCATAATGGCGTAATATAATTACCTCACGTTGGTCTTCAGGTAATAAATCAACCATTTTCCTTACTTTATCGTGGGTTTGGCCATTCATTATTTTTTGATCGGCACCCGGCTCAGAAAAATTCAACACTTCAAAAATGTCACGGTCATCACTGGTTTTAATAGTGGGCGTACGCTTAACTTTTCTAAAATGGTCTACACACATATTGTGTGCAATACGCATGGCCCAGGGTAAAAACTTGCCTTCGTCGGTATATCGGCCACCTTTTAAAGTGTCGATAATACGGATGAACACATCCTGGAAGATGTCTTCACTCAGGTACTTGTCTTTTACCAATAGGTAAATAGAGGTGTAAATTTTGTCCTTGTAACGTATTACAATGGTTGCAAGGGCATTGGCATCGCCTTCCATATATAAATGGATAAGCTGCTGGTCGGTAAGATTGTTTAGGATTTTCATAAACTTCTACAGTTTTAGATTGTTAGGATATTTTTTAACAGGTCCAAAATGGTGAAAAAAATCGTAGAAGTCTTTTAGATAGGCTTTAACGGCTTTTCATTTTTTTGGATATTGGACTGTAAAAGTAAAATGTAATTTGAAATTTAGTATAGGTACAAACGCTCAATTTTTTGAGTTTTTCTACTAAGTAAAAATACTAAAGTACAATTCACTTAATAACAGCAAGCTGTTCTTTAAGAAAAGTTTCACATATTGAATGTAACCTGAATTATGTACCTAATTTTGAGTATGGCAAGTATAAAAGAGAAAAACAAAGAAATTTCCACATCTAAACAAACCGGCATATTCATTCAGGGTGCAAGGGTTCATAATCTTAAAAATGTAAGCGTAACAATACCCAGAGATAAATTAATTGTGGTTACAGGAGTTTCAGGTTCGGGCAAATCTTCTTTAACCATTGATACCTTATTTGCCGAGGGCCAACGCCGCTATGCCGAAAGCCTGAGTGCTTATGCCCGCCAGTTTATGCAGCGTATGAATAAGCCCGATGTAGATTACATAAAAGGCTTGTGCCCCGCAATTGCTATTGAGCAAAAAGTAATTACCCGTACTCCACGCAGTACCGTAGGCAGTATGACAGAAATTTATGATTACCTGCGCCTGCTTTTTGCCAAGGCCGGTAAAACCATATCGCCGGTTAGCGGTAAAGAAGTTAGTAAAGATGATGTAGCTGATGTTGTTAAAGCCATTGAAAATTTAACGGAAGGAGATAGAGTAGTATTGTTGGTTACTTTTAAGCAGCATGCAAAAAGAAGTATTCCCGAGGAGCTGAATATATTATTACAGAAGGGTTTTAGCAGACTATACATTAACCAGGAAGTAGTAAGGATTGAAGAGCTGTTAGAAATGAAAGAAGCTGAACAAAAAAAACTGTTCAAAAGTTCAGACTCCAAAACTCCCCCTTCAGGGGGTTGGGGGGTTCGGGCTTTTCTTTTGGTTGACCGCCTGGTTGCCAAAAAGTTTGATGAAGATGAATTGCACCGGATTGCCGACTCCGTGAACACTGCTTTTTACGAAGGGGAAGGTGAAATGTATTTGGAAATTAACAAAGGCAAACCGCTTCATTTCTCCAATAAGTTTGAGGCCGATGGAATTGTATTTGAAGAACCGGTACCCAATTTGTTTTCTTTCAACAACCCTTTTGGTGCATGCCCGGTATGCGAAGGGTTTTCACAAATACTGGGTATTGATCCGGATCTGATTATTCCGGACAAAAGTTTGAGTGTGTATGAAGGTGCTGTGGCGCCTTGGAAAGGGGAGAAGCTGGGCTTGTGGAAAGAAGCATTTGTAAAAGCAGCAAAGAAATTTGATTTCCCCGTTCATAAAGCTATCATTGATTTAACTGAAAAACAATTAGCCGATTTATGGGAAGGCAATGAACATGCAAATGGCATCAACGATTTTTTTAAAGAAGTAGAACAGAATTTGTATAAAGTGCAGTATCGTGTTTTATTAAGCCGCTATCGTGGGCGTACTTTATGTACGGCCTGCAAAGGTTATCGCCTGCGGCCAGAGGCATTGTATGTAAAAGTTGGTGGCAAACATATTGGGCAGTTATGCGAATTGCCGGTTATAGATTTATTTGTTTGGTTTGATAAATTAAAGCTAAGCGAATACGATCAACAGGTTGCAAAAAGAATTTTAATTGAAATTCATCACCGCATAAAAACACTGCTGGATGTGGGTTTGGGCTATCTCACTTTAAACCGTTTGGCAAACTCACTGAGTGGCGGAGAAAGCCAGCGCATTCAATTAACAAGAAGTTTGGGTAGTAATTTAACCAATTCGTTATACATTTTAGATGAACCTTCTATTGGTTTACACAGCCGTGATACCGAAAGATTGATTACTGTTTTAAAAGAATTGCGTGACCTTGGAAATACAGTGGTTGTTGTTGAGCATGATGAAATGATGATGAGAGAAGCCGATCATATTATTGACATGGGGCCGTTGGCAAGTCATTTGGGGGGAGAAGTAGTTGCTGAAGGAAATTATGATGAGATTATTAATAATCCTGAAAGCCTTACCGGTAAATATTTATCGGGACAATTAAAAATAGAACCACCAAAGCAATTGCGTAAATGGAACCGCTCTGTTAAACTGGAAGGAGCCAGGCAGAATAATTTAAAAAACCTGAATGTTGAATTTCCTTTGCAGGTTTTTTGTGTGGTAACCGGTGTAAGTGGCAGCGGTAAAACTACATTGGTAAAACAAATTTTATATCCTGCTTTGCAAAAATTAAAAGGCGAAGGAGTTGAAAAAGCGGGCCTGCATAAATCCATTAGCGGCGATGTTGATTTTATTGCACAGGTAGAAATGGTTGACCAAAATCCGATTGGTAAATCTTCACGCAGTAATCCGGTTACTTATATTAAGGCTTATGATGAGATTAGAGATTTGTACAGCAAACAACCGCTCAGTAAAATGCGTGGCTTTCAACCCAAACATTTTTCTTTCAATGTAGATGGAGGAAGATGTGATGCCTGTAAAGGCGAAGGCGAACAAACCATTGAAATGCAGTTTCTTGCAGATGTGCATCTTACCTGTGATGTTTGCGGCGGCAAACGTTTTAAAGAAGAAGTACTGGAAGTAAAATACAAAGACAAAAATATTCACGATGTGCTGGAGATGAGTGTTGATGAAGCGATAGAATTTTTCAATGCTTCTTATGGAGCTGATAAGAATGGGGTGGACGTTGCAAAAAAAATACAACCACTTAGTGATGTAGGATTGGGCTATGTAAAACTTGGCCAGTCATCAGATACTTTATCCGGTGGTGAAGCACAAAGGGTAAAGCTGGCTTCTTTTTTGGGGAAAGGAAAAACACAGGGCAGCATCTTATTTATTTTTGATGAACCCACAACGGGCCTGCATTTTCACGATATAAAAAAATTACTGACTTCCTTTAATGCATTGATTGAACAAGGGCATACCATACTGGTGATTGAGCATAATACAGATGTAATAAAAAGTGCCGACTGGGTAATTGACCTAGGCCCCGAGGCTGGTGATGCAGGTGGTAATTTAGTATTTGCCGGTAAACCCGCTGATTTAAAAAAATGCAAAGAAAGTTATACAGGGAAGTTTTTATAAGCAGTTAATTTTCTATTTTATTTAAAGCAGCAGTTTTTAATTCATCAATTGATTTATTGATCCATTTTGGCGTATTGAAAGACTGGCCTGATGTGTGAAAATATACTTTGCCGTTTTGGTCAACAACAACATTAGTAGGAAAACTGTTGATGTTGTTTTCACTTGTTATAAAACTGCCATCATCAATAATTGCATATTTAAAAGGATGGAGTTTCAAAAATTGCTCTATTGTATTTTTATCATCCTTAGCAATTGAAATAAAAACCACGTTACTGTCATTCTTGTATTTATCCGCAATTTTATTAAGCTCGGGTATTTCAGATATACAGGGAAGACAGGTAGTATACCAATAATTTACTGCAATAATTTTTCCCTTAAGGTTTTTTGTATTGATTTTGTTGCCATACATATCGTTAGTCTTTATTTTAGTAAACGATTCTCCGGTTTTAAAAAACTTGCTCTCTGCCGGCTTTGGCATTTTATCTATACTAATTAAATTTCGTTGTATATCTTTTTCTGAAAGTTTGTATAAAATAAAAGGAGTGTTTTCGTTATTAATATCGATGGGTTTAATATAATACTCACCGGTATTTTTTAAAGCACTCCAAATGGCGTAAGGTAATATTTGCCCTGAAGAATCGGTAACAACAGTTTCCTTGGTTATTTTTATACTTTTTCTTTGTACAAATTTATTTTTAGTGCTGTCCTGGGCAACAGCAAAGCAACTACAAGCTAAGATTAGTAGATGGGTAACAAACAAATTTTTATAAATAGAAGCCATAAGCAAATTTTATCACCGTAACCTGTTGCTTTCTTTTAAAAGTTTGGAGTCTTTATTAATACTTCTTGCAGCAAGTACAAATGCCAAAACAATAATGCTGTGGAAGATGGCAGTTAAGGAGTAAGTACCTTTTATAAAAATTGTTGTTTCACGATAGTATAAAAAGATCAGCACAGCTTCCAGCAAAATCCCCAGCACACAAAGCCTGAGTTGCAGTGTTCTTTTTTTATAAAGGAAAATATTTATCAAAGCCAGCATGCCAACTGCAATAGTTGTAATCATCAGCAACAGGGTGGATGTTGCATTCAATTCATAAAGTGCTGCATCGTTTAATTTGTTACCACTGTAATACGAAAATTTAAAACCTGCAAAAGCACATGCAGCAGCCAGTAATAACCAAAGTGATTGTATGCGTTGTATCATAACAGCGTTTGTTTCAACGAAATTAACAGAATTGAGTTATAAAAAAAGCTTTCGGTACAGAAAGCTTAAAATCAGGTATTAAAAAAAATAAAAGGCATAATTGATTATTTAAAGAGGTACAATTTTACATCAGCTTATTCAATTTCAGGATATAATGGAAACTGCAACATAAATGATTTAACTTCTTCTTTTACAGATGCAACCACCTGCTCATCGTCAATATTCATCAAAATTTTATCAATAAAATCAACCACAGTCTGCATGTTTTCTTCCTTCATACCCCTGGTAGTAATGGCTGGCACACCAACCCTTATACCCGATGTTACAAAAGGGCTCTTATCATCAAAAGGCACCGCATTTTTGTTTAAAGTGATATGTGCTCTGTCTAAAGTTTCCTGCGCTTTTTTACCAGTAATATTTTTATTGCGAAGGTCTATCAGCATTAAATGATTATCGGTGCCACCGCTTATAAGCTGATAACCTTTATCAACAAAAGCTTTTGCCATTGCCTGCGCATTGCTAATAACCTGTTGTCCGTATGCTTTAAAATCTTCTGATAAAATTTCGCCGAAGGCAACGGCCTTTGCAGCAATTACATGTTCAAGCGGTCCGCCCTGTGTACCGGGAAAAACTGCCAGGTCAAGCAATGAACTCATCATTCTTAAATTTCCTTTAGGGTCTTTTATTCCCCATGGATTTTCAAAATCGTGGCGTAGCATGATGATGCCGCCTCTTGGACCCCGTAAAGTTTTATGTGTGGTTGATGTAACGATATGGCAATGATCAAAGGGGTCGTTTAATAAACCCGCAGCAATTAAACCGGCAGGGTGTGCAATGTCTGCAAAAACGATGGCGCCAATTTCATCGGCTACAGCACGAATTCGTTTGTAATCCCAATCACGACTGTAAGCAGATGCTCCGCAGATGATCATCTTTGGTTTTTCTGCACGGGCAATGGTTTCCAGTTGTTCATAATCAACCAGGCCATCTTTAGTTACACCATAGTGAAGCGCCTGATAAGTTTTACCGCTGAAGTTGGCAGCACTGCCATGGGTAAGGTGTCCGCCCATACTTAAATCAAGACCTAAAAATTTTTCGCCAGGTTTCATCACAGCTAAAAAAACAGCACCATTAGCCTGGGCTCCACTATGTGGCTGCACATTTGCATACGTACATTTAAAAATCTCTTTTAGTCTGTCAATGGCTAATTGTTCTACCTGATCCACAATTTCGCAGCCGCCATAATATCTTTTGCCGGGGTAGCCTTCTGCATACTTATTGGTTAATGATGTACCCATGGCCTGCATTACCTGCAGACTGGTAAAATTTTCAGAAGCGATCAGTTCAATACCTTCACGTTGACGAGCCAGTTCCTTATCAATCAAATCAAAAACCAATGTATCTTTTTGCATATGCCTGTTTTAGAACCGCAAATATAAGCAGCATGCATGATTTTGCTGATGAGGTTATTAACGATTAGTGTATAAAATACATGGATTACATAAAAAGTACTACTTTCACAGCCCGTTTAAAGTTCAAGAAAAGGATTGTAAACTAAATGTGCTGCCCATGGCAGATTAGTTTTAAGCATGAAGGCAATTATTCCGGTGGCAGGCGCAGGTACAAAACTGAGGCCGCATACATATACACAACCAAAAGCATTAATACCGCTTGCAGGAAAAACCATCCTAAGCATTATTGTAGATCAGCTGCATGAAGCAGGTATTAAAGACTTCATTTTTATAATCGGATACCTGGGAGAGAAGATACAGGATTATGTAGAAAAAAAATACCCTGATTTAAACTGTCATTTTGTGCAGCAGAGCGAGCGTTTTGGTATTGGTCACGCCATCAACCTTACCCGAGAACTGGTTGGTACAGATGAAGTGATGATTGTTTTGGGAGATACAATAGCTGATTATAATGTAAAAGAAATTATTGATTCGCCTGTATCCATGCTGGGAATAAAAAAAGTAGATGACCCACGGGATTTTGGAGTTGCCGAGATTGAGGATGACGGGTCTGTAAGTCGTGTGGTTGAAAAACCATCTATTCCAAAAAGCAATATGGCACTGGTGGGTGTTTATAAAATAAAGGAAACAGATTTTATGTTTTCATGCCTCGAAAACCTGATGGGAAGAAACACCAAAGGGTATGAAGAGTTCAGTTTAACTGAAGCACTGGAGTGCATGATGCAGCGGGGCGCCACTTTTAAATCTTTTAAAGTAACCAACTGGTTTGATTGTGGTAAGAAGGAAACATTGCTCGTTTCTAATGCAACATTGCTGAAAAAATTTGGAGGTAATGTATTTGAAGAGCACAACTTTGAAAATACAGTTATTATACCTCCGGTTTCTATTGCTGAGGGCTGCGAAATAAAGAATTCTGTTATTGGACCCAATGTAACAATAGGAGAGAATACCTCCATAAATTATACGATTATGAAAGATTCCATAATCGGGTCTTTCTCTAAATTATATGAAGTTGTTTTAAATAATTCATTGATAGGCAGTGATGCTGAAGTAAAAGGAGAAAGCCGGAATCTGAATATTGGCGATAATACGGCTATTGATCTTGGGGGTAACAGCAAATAATAAAACTGGTTCAACAATAAAAAAGGTGGTCCCGATTTTATCGGGACCACCTTTTTCTATTTTACGATAAGCTTTATTTAACTAAAGTGAAAACCATTTTCGCTCCAGCCGCAGATAATACCTCCCATAATGGCAAGTGAAACTATCCAGTAACCAGCTGTAATTAAAATAAGTTTCCACGATTTGTGCGCATATAATCCATTGATGGCAATTACAGGTAAAACAAATAACAGTCCTAATAATGTACCATGCAGTGCACCATGTTTAAATGTTCTGAAGGCAGTTCCATACTCGGCCATGAATGCGGTATAAGATGGTTTGGCAAGTTCCGGATCGCCGCCAATCATACCTAATGCACCAAACTGGTGTATAACTACCGTGTGAATAATGAAAAACCCTGCTATAAAGGCAAACAAAAACGACAGCCCAAAAATTTTGGCCATATTGCCTTTCTTTAGTTCATCTTCTGTTAAACCTTCTGCTTTCATCCAAACAGTGCCAAATACTTTTGGATGATACCAGATAAAACCAACAATAAATGTAGATAATGCTGCGGCTAATGCACTAAGTGCCATGTGTCCAAAGTCCATAATAAGTAGTTTTAGTTCCTTCAAACATAAAAATAATAATCAACACATGCAAGTATTCACGTCTTGTATTGTATGGCTGTATTATATTATTTTAGATTTCAGGCCCTCTTTTTTAGGGTTTGTAAAATAAAATCGTTTACTTTGCGTTTCAAAGTACTTTCTATTTTTTAAATAATTTTAACTGATATTTGAAAATGCTATATGTTTAATTATGCAAAATCGGGTTACAAAACTGTTTAATATTGAATATCCCATTGTACAGGCAGGTATGATTTGGGCCAGCGGCTGGCGCCTTGCCAGTGCGGTAAGCAATGCCGGAGCCCTGGGTATAATTGGCAGCGGCAGTATGTACCCCGAAGTTTTAAGAGAGCATATTCAAAAGTGTAAGGCCGCCACACAAAAACCATTTGGAGTAAATGTTCCTTTGTTATATCCAGATATTGATAAGCATATTCAGATTATTATTGAAGAAAAAGTACCGATAGTCTTTACATCAGCAGGAAATCCAAAAACCTGGACATCAATATTAAAGCAACACGGAATAATTGTTGTACATGTTGTAAGCAGCAGCAAATTTGCCCTTAAGGCACAGGATGCTGGTTGTGATGCTGTGGTTGCCGAGGGTTTTGAAGCTGGTGGGCATAATGGAAGAGAAGAAACCACCACCATGGTATTAATACCGGCTGTTTGTGAAGCTGTACATATTCCGGTGCTGGCAGCGGGAGGCATTGCAACCGGCAGGCAAATGCTGGCGTCTATGGTATTGGGTGCAGAAGGCGTACAGGTTGGAAGCAGGTTTGTGGCAAGTATTGAAGCTTCATCTCACCAAAGTTTTAAAAACCTGGTAATAACTTCCAACGAAGGAGATACACAGTTATCATTAAAACAACTAACTCCGGTGAGATTGTTGAAAAATGATTTTTTTAACTGTGTGCAGCAAGCTGAAAATAATTGTGCATCAGCTGATGAACTGCAAAAAATTTTAGGAAGGGGCAGGGCCAAACTCGGTATGTTTGAAGGAGACCTTGCAGAAGGAGAACTGGAGATAGGACAAGTGAGTGCTATTATAAAAAGCATAAAACCTGCAGCAGAAATTGTGCAGGAGATGTACAAAGAATACTCAGCAGCATTAAAGCAGCCGCTAAAATAATTATATATATTTGCGCAATATTAAAAATTAATAAATCAACCCCCAACAAATGTTATTAAACCAAGGGCAAGTTTTAAGAGGATTTAAAAGAACGATTTTTATTTTCAGTATAATTTTTTTCTTTATTACTAATCTGGCAAATGCCCAAAATCCGATTAAAGATCCAAGCAGCCCGGATGTGCCTGCATTGCCAAGTACACAATTACCACCTGCCCAGTTATACGATTTATTAAAAGATAAAAACGGCGAAGGAACTAAAAAAACCGGGGAGGATCAAAATAAAAGTTTAAAAAACCGAATAGAGAAAGATAGCCTTGTAAAAGAAAAAACGCCCCAGTCTTTAAACCCAACCGAAGATACTTATGGAATGAATTTGTTCCGCAGCGGCGTTATAGCTTCTCTATCTGAATTATCAACACCTCCGCTGGATTATCCGATTGGTGTTTATGATCAAATTATTGTATCGCTTTGGAATGGCGCAGAAGCTACTTTAGATTATACGGTTGCCAGAGATGGTTCGATTTTTCCTACCAGTATTGGCAAAATTTACCTGCAGGGCCTCACTTTTGAAAATGTAAGATCTTTATTAACCAGAAGATTCAAAGCTTTTGTACCTCCCTCAACCAATATTTCTGTATCCATAGGCCAGCCACGTACCATTTCAGTTAATGTAGCTGGCGAAGTTAAAAACCAGGGCCCGGTAACAGTTTCGGCATTTACCAATGCATTTAATGTTATTGCATTGGCAGGCGGGCCAACCAGTTTAGCTAACCTGCGTGAAATACAAATTAAAAGAAACGGAAAAATTATTGATGTACTGGATGTTTATAAATATTTAACCACCGGCGATTTTGGTAAACATATTTACCTGGATAACAATGATTTTGTGATTATGCAAACCGTGGAGAAAAAAATAAAAGCAGAGGGTAAATTTAAACGCCCAATGTATTACCAGTTAAAAAAGGATGAAGGTATGAAGGCCCTGTTGAAATATTCAGGCGGACTGGAACGGGATGCGTTTTCAAGTGGGATAAAGATTTACCGCACAGAGCTGGAAAAACAGGTGATACAGGATGTAAATGCTACAGCCATTATTAACCCTACAAACGATATTCGTTTAAAGGGAGAAGATTACCCATTGGTTGATGGGGATATTGTAAAAGTAATTGCGGTAAATCCCGGGCTGTTTAATAAAATAGAATTAAAGGGAGAAATTTCATATCCCGGACAATATGAAGCCAGAAAAGGTGACAAATTGTTTGATTTGATAAATCGTGCAGGTGGTATTACCCGTAACACTTATTTACCAAGGGCCTTCATTTTTCGTGGTGGGGGCGATAGTACCAATATTAAAGCCAGCAGGGTAGAAGTAAACCTGAGTGCTATTACTACCAATGATACAGCCAGCGTTTATAATGTAGAATTATTTGCCAACGACCAGGTGTTGTTTTTTAACACCAATCAGTTTGCGGATAAACAATACGTTGAAATTTTTGGAGAAGTAAGAAAAGAAGGCAAAGTAAACAGATATGGAGGTATGACTTTGCAGGATCTCATATATTTATCCGGCGGTTTAAAACAATCGGCAGAATTTGGAAGAATAGAAATATCAAGTGTTGTTGATTTAGACTCTGCCAAGGGTATGCAACAGCCAACCCGTACTGTTTTAAAAACTGTAAGAATTTCACCTAATCTTGATCTTGACAGTGTGTCGGCAGGAATAGTATTGAAACCTTACGACCAGATTTATGTTCGTAAGAACCCAACATTTGAATTGCAGCAATTAATTTTAATAAACGGAATGGTTCAATATTCCGGTCCGTATCCAAGATTAAGTAAATCCGAAAGAATATCATCTTATATTGAAAGAGCTGGAGGTGTGAAAGAAGAAGCAGATTTAAGCGGAGCTATTTTATACCGTAAAAAAACACAGTTTTTCAGAGAAAATGTAACTAATAAAGTAGCTTCTTTAACAGATTCAGTTGGCAGTATTGTTTTAGACTCAGTAAAAACTACCTTAGCCGAAGTTGCCAACGAACCTGTAAGTATTGATTTGTACCGTGCATTAAAATACAGAAACAGCAAGTATGATATTGTGTTGCAGGAAGGTGATGTAATCTTTATTCCCGAAATAAATCCTTTCGTAAATGTAAAAGGTGTTGTACAATCGCCATTAAAATTAACTTTTGATAAAGAGCATAGCAACGTTGGATATTACATTGATAAGGCTGGTGGCTTTGGTATTAGGCCATGGCGAAAAAGAATTTTTGTAACCTATGCAAATGGAAAAAGTCGCAGAACAAAAAATTTATTCTTTATCCATTTCTATCCAAGGGTAAAAGAAGGAGCTACGGTAACCGTTCCATTAAGGCCGGAGGGTGCTGAAATTACAGATACTATTTTGCAGGTAGTAATATCAGCTATACCGGTAGCCCTTGCTGCATTTCTTGTTAATTTATTAAAGTAATTTTTATAAAATACAGTTAAGCCATGAACAGTATAGAACTTATAAAACAGCTTATAAACCGGCTTAAAAAATACAGTTGGCTTATTGCTATTATAGCTGCAACTTTCGGCGGATTTTTTTATTACATGGCAAAACAAAGTGTATTAATCTACACAGCTAAATCCACGGTGTTTCCATTAAATGGTACTTCAGAAACCAGTCCCGGTTCCACCATCAGCAGCCTTTTAGGTTTGGGTGAAGGCACAAAATCATTTACCGGCGATGCATCTATAAACATCGTTGAGCTGGCCAACAGCCGCCGTACCAGGGAAGCCGTTTCCATGGTGCGGATACCAGCTATGCAAAACAAAATGGTATCTGAGCTTTTGATTGAAGAGAATAATAAGCATATCGGCTTTATGCAAAACACTCGTATTGAACCGCCTAAAGACAGTCTTTCAAAAATAAATATTGCCAGTAATTTACTGAAGGGTGCATTTACAGCCAAGATTAATAAAACAGGTATACTGGAACTTTATGTAACCAATAGCAGCCCCGAGTTGGTGAGGGAAGTGAGTTATATTTATATTGACAAACTTTCGGAATTTTATATTGAGCTGAAAAAGAAAAAAGCGCAGATTGATTATGAATTTGCCGTTAAAAAAGCCGATTCTTTATTGTTTGTTTTAAACCGCTTGGACAAACGTGCTATAGCATTGGATGAGAGTACCTTCTTTACCAACGAAAGTTTAAAAAGATATAACCTGCCTAAAATAAACCTGGCGCAGGATAAAGCAACTGTTCAGTCGCAATATTATTATGCTGTAAATAACCGTGAATCGGCAGCATACAGGTTACAGAAAGAAACGCCCATCATTGAAATTCTGGATAAACCTGAATGGCCTTTTGACTCCGTTCAAAAATCAACATTTACTTATGTACTTATGGGATTAGCTTTAGGCCTGGTAATTGGCATTTTGGTTGTTAGCTGGAAGGTTATTAATAAATACATGGCAAATGAATTAAACAAAGCCATTGAAAAAGCCTCAAAACCAAAAGAGCCATTATTGGTGCCGCAGCAGGAACCAGTAAAATAATTGCTTCTTTTTATTAATTATTTTCTGAATGCCCATTTAAGCATCTCTTTCCAACTTGGCTTTTTGCCATACATTAAAATACCTGTGCGGTAAATTCTGGCAGCAAACCAGGTAGTACTCATAAAGCCTGCAATAAGTAATACCATTGATAATCCTAATTGCCACCAGGGCACTGTATTTGGTACGCCAAATGGAATACGTGCCATCATTACAATGGGAGAACTAAAAGGAATAATGCTTGCCCAAACAGCGATAGGGCTATTGGGGTCTTTTACAGCCGTCATCATTATAAAGATGGAAAAAATCACAAGCATGGTTATCGGAAAACTTAATGATTGGGCTTCCCTCATATCTTCATTTATAGCGCTGCCAATAGCAGCATATAAAGAAGCATAAAAAAAGAAACCACCCAGCATGTAGAAAATAAAACTACCGAGCACCAACGGCACATTAACACTGGTAAATACGCTTTGAATTTGCCCTACTATTGAAGTAGCATCTCCGCCATTACCTGTTGTTTTACCAACATTATAAATAAGAAAAATACAGACGATCCATATCAGAAATTGAGTTAACGCCACCATACCAATACCAATTATTTTTCCAATCATTAATTGAAAAGGTTTTACAGATGAAACTACTACTTCTGCAATGCGGCTTGTTTTTTCTTCGGTAACACCCATCATTACCTGGCTGCCATACAACAATAAAATGAGGTACATTAAAAACCCCGCTACATAGCCAATCAGGGTGGCTATACCGGCATTGGCATTTTTATCTTTTTCGTTATTTACTTTAACTTCTAATACCCGGTTAATTATTTTTTGCTTTGCCGAATCTATACCAAGGCTGTCTTTTTTTATTTGTGCCCAAATTTTATTCAGCTTTTTTTCAATAGGCTCTAAAGCGCCTATTCCGTATGTTTTTTTGGTGTTTATAGATAGGTTATTGCTGTCAACTCCCGTACGCCAATTAAAATTTTCCGGAATGATCACATACCCATCATAGCCAAGGCTATCAAAACCAGTTATAATCTTTTCAGTATTTGCAGTAATTAATTTTAAGGTATTGGAAGTGTCTTTGCCATTTACAGTGTTAATTAAATTTTCTGTAAATAATCCCGATCTGTCTATTAAAGCTATATCTATATCTTCACGGGTTTTATCAGCAATATAACCGGTTCCAAAAATAAGCCCCAAATATAAAAGCGGAAAAAGAATGGTACCAATAATGAAAGTTTTCTTTTTTACCCTGGTAAGAAATTCTCTTTTTATTATTAAAATAATCTTGGTCATTGTATAAGCGTTAGTTGAATTAATTAGTCTGTTACTTTTTCAAATTGCCTGGTGGCAGGAGTACCTTCTACCAGTTTAATAAATATGTCGTTTAACGAAGGAAGTATTTCCTGAAAAGAAACAACACTGCTGCCATTATTAATAAAATGGCCAAGCACATCATTGGGTTTAAAACCTTCGTTTATTTTTACAATAAGCTTGTTTTTATTAACGCTGGTTACATCAAAAGCACTGCTTTGTATGCCTTCTGGTATTGTTTCTAACTGAATACCAAACAGGTTTTCTTTAAATCCCTGTTTAACTTCATCAACAGTGCCATCCAATATTTTCTTTCCTTTATTTACAAGCACAATATGGTTGCATATTTCTTCTACCTGTTCCATTCGGTGTGTACTAAAAATAATGGTGGTGCCATTTTGCGCCAGCCTGAATATTTCATCTTTTATCAGGTTGGCATTTACAGGGTCAAGCCCGCTAAAAGGTTCATCTAAAATAATAAGATCGGGTTCGTGCAATACTGTAATTACAAATTGTAATTTTTGTCCCATGCCTTTGCTCAGGTCTTCTACTTTTTTGTTCCACCAGTTTTCCATTTCCAGGCGCTTAAACCACTCTTTAATTTTTTCCTGTGCAAGGCTTTTGCTCATTCCTTTAAGCTGGGCAAGATAAAGTGCCTGCTCCCCAATCTTCATTTTTTTATACAAGCCTCTTTCTTCTGGCATGTAGCCTATATATTTTGCATCATTCTCTGCATTAAATTTTTTACCCTTCAGTAATATATTGCCCGAGTCGGGATAAAAAATTCCGGTTATCATTCTTATAAGCGTGGTTTTGCCTGCACCATTGGGGCCAAGCAAACCAAATATACTGCCCTGCTCAATATTCATGCTGATGTCGTCAACAGCTTTTTGTGTGGCAAAATATTTTTTAAGATTTTGAATTTCTAAGATGTTCATAAGTGGGAAAGTTATTTTTTAGCAGACCAAATGTAAGCATGTAAAAAGTATTCGGCACATTCATTTTACAAACGGTTAATAAATTATGCAGATTGTAGTGCCAGCCGGGCAGCAACTCTTTCTCCATCCATAGCTGCACTTACAATACCGCCGGCATAGCCTGCACCTTCACCGCAGGGGTAAAAATTATTTAACTGCGGATGAGCTAAAGTTTCTGTATCACGGGGAATGCGTACCGGCGATGAAGTACGGCTTTCTGTAGCAACAACTACAGCATCATTAGTAAAATATCCTGGCATCTTTTTGCCAAACTCAATAAAGCCCTTAGCAAGGGCCTGGTAAACAAAACCGGGTAATACTTCTTTTAAATGCACAGATTGAAGTCCCGGTTGATAAGAACAGCCTGGCAATGAAGACGAGTGAATGCCATTGCTGAAATCAACCATGCGCTGTGCAGGCGCAACAAATTTTCCGCCACCGGCATTAAAACAGTTTTGCTCTACCATTTGTTGAAAATGCATCATAGCTAAGGCGTCATTTTGATTTTTGATTTTTAACTTTTGAACATCTTCAAGTTCAACCTGCACCACCATACCACTATTTGCATAAGGGTTATTTCTTTTTGAAGGGCTCCAGCCATTCACCACCAATTCGCCGGCCGATGTAGCTGCTGGTGCAATAATACCACCGGGGCACATGCAAAACGAAAATACACCTCGTTCATTTACTTGCTTTACTAAACTATAGGATGCTGGCGGTAAATAGGCTCCTCTTGCAGGGCAATGATATTGAATACTGTCAATCAGTTGCTGCGGATGTTCAATTCTTACACCCAGTGCAAAACCTTTGGCTTCAATTAAAATTTGTTTTTCATGCAGCAGTTCAAAAATATCACGGGCACTGTGGCCGGTAGCTAAAATAAAAGCAGTTGCTTCAAAAATATTCCCATCTGCAGTTTTTACTGATTTTATTTTTTGGTTTTCGATAATAAAATCAACTACTTTTTTTTCAAATAAAAATTCGCCGCCGCAGTCAGTAATCTGTTGCCGCATGGCGGTTATTATCTGCGGCAGTTTGTTGGTACCAATGTGTGGGTGCGATTGGTAAAGGATCGTATCTTCTGCACCAAATTGTACAAATAGATTTAGGATACGGTCAATATCGCCCCGTTTATTGCTGCGGGTATATAATTTGCCATCGCTGTAGGTACCGGCCCCACCTTCGCCAAAGCAATAATTACTTTCTGCATTAATGATGCCTTCTTTATTCAATATGGCCAAATCCCTTCTTCTGCTTCGTACATCTTTGCCTCTTTCTAAAATAATTGGTTTAATACCCTGTTCTAATAAATGTAATGCTGCAAACAAACCTGCCGGGCCGGCTCCAATAATAACCACTTTCTTTTCTGCTTTGCTTACATTTTTAAAATTAAAGGATTGAGTTTTTCTTTCATGGAAAGGTTCATCAATAAATGCATGCACAGTTAAATTAACCCAAATGGTTTTTGCCCTTGCATCAATTGATTGCTTTAAGATGTGGTAACCAGAAACTGAACTTGTTTTTTTGCCTGTATTATTGGCAATCAGTCTTTTTACAGCTGATTCATCAACTGCTTCAGAAGGCAGAAGCTTAAGAGAGAGTTTTTGTTGCATTGCGTTTGGTTTTTATCCAAAAAGCATGAATTGAAATATGAATACTCCAAGTTTCCCCTTTAGGGGGCGGAGGGGGTGTCTTAAAACGGCAAATCATCCACCGCATCTGGCGGTGTTGACGAGAAAGTATCCAATGGTTCCAGGTATTCGCTGTCATTTTTTGAACCACCGCCTGTTTGCAGTATCTGCTCAATTCTCCAGGCATCTAAATTGGTTATATAGTTAACCTTCCCGTCTTTTTCCCATTTACTGCCCTTTATGTTGAAATACACTTTTATTTCATCGCCGATGTTTACCCGGTCAATAATGGTGGTTTTATCCTGTACGCACTGAAATTTTGCATAGTTGGTAATAGTACGTCCGTTAATGTCTTCCGATTTTTCAACCGCAAATTCCCTTGTTTTAAAAGTTTCGGTACGTTGTACAGTGTCATATTTGGCAACCAGTTTGCCGGTTAATTCATAACTCATATAAAATATTT
>JAYUZB010000281.1:0-19287 GCA_043752185.1 Chitinophagaceae bacterium | reverse complement strand
TTCGCTCAATTTAACTTTAAATATTTTATACCGGCATTAACCATTATAAATTTATAAAACAGCTTTTGGCTATTTTACAAATACAATTGGTATTATCTTTCCAATGATAGTGCCATAATTTTAAAATATTAAAAATTGAGTAAAAGCACATATTTATAAAGGGGCAGACTCGTAATAATACGTAAGTAAAAGTCCCGAACTATGGGTCCAGGACTTTTACAAAAATTATATTTTTGGTTAACAATTAATAACCACCCATACCACCCATATCCGGCGCACCGCCATGATTGTGAGCAGCCTCTTCTTTAGGCCTGTCTGCTATTACACACTCGGTTGTAAGCAACATTCCTGCAATAGAAGCAGCCATCTCGAGTGCTACACGGCTTACTTTAGTTGGGTCAATAACACCCGCCTTAAATAAGTTTTCGTACACTTCAGTTCTTGCATTAAAACCAAAATCGCCTTTACCTTCTCTTATTTTTTGTACTACAATAGAACCATCAATACCTGCATTGGCAGTAAGACAACGGATAGGCTCTTCCAAAGCACGGCGAACAATAGCCATACCGGTTTGCTCATCTGCTATCTGTCCTTTTACTTTTGGTTCAAGGGTTGCAATAGCACGAATGTAAGCAACGCCACCACCAGGTACAATACCTTCTTCAACCGCTGCTCTTGTTGCGTGTAATGCATCATCAACACGGTCTTTCTTTTCTTTCATTTCTGTTTCGGTAGCGGCACCAATATATAAAACCGCAACTCCACCAGCTAATTTCGCCAGGCGTTCCTGTAGTTTTTCTTTATCGTAATCAGATGTGGTTGTTTTGATCTGTGCTTTAATTTGCTCGACACGACCAACAATTGCTTTCTTCTCTCCTTTGCCACCAACAATCGTAGTGTTGTCTTTATCCAAAGTAACTGATGAAGCCTGGCCTAATGCGCTTAGCTGAACATCTTCTAATTTATTACCCATTTCTTCGCTAATAACTTCACCACCGGTAAGGATAGCAATATCTGTAAGCATTTCTTTTCTGCGGTCGCCAAAGCCCGGTGCTTTAACAGCAGCCACTTTAATAGTACCACGTAATTTATTTACAACCAATGTTGCCAGTGCTTCACCTTCCAGGTCTTCCGCAATAATCAGTAATGGACGGCCGCTTTTTGCAACAGCTTCCAAAACAGGAAGGATATCTTTCATGGTAGATATCTTTTTATCGTAGATCAGGATGTAAGGATTCTGTAATTCGGCCTGCATCTTTTCGCTGTTGGTTACAAAGTAAGGACTGATATAACCACGATCAAACTGCATACCTTCCACAATGTCTGAAGTGGTATCGGTACCTTTAGCTTCTTCAACAGTGATAACACCTTCTTTACCAACTTTACCAAAAGCCTCGGCAATTAGTTTGCCAATAGTTTCATCGTTGTTGGCAGATATGGTTGCTACCTGTTGTATTTTTTTACTGTCGTTGCCAACAGTCTGGCTTTGTTCTTTTAAACTGGCTACAACAAGACTAACTGCCTTATCAATACCACGCTTAAGGTCCATTGGGTTTGCACCAGCTGCAACCATTTTCAGGCCTTCGCTGATGATGCTTTGTGCAAGAACAGTAGCAGTAGTGGTACCATCACCAGCCTGGTCGGCAGTTTTGGATGCAACTTCCTTAACCATTTGTGCACCCATATTTTCAATCGGGTCTTCCAGTTCAATTTCTTTTGCAACAGTAACACCATCTTTAGTTACACTGGGAGCGCCAAATTTGCGTTCCAGCACTACGTTACGGCCTTTTGGGCCAAGGGTTACTTTTACTGCGTTGGCCAAAGTATCAACGCCTTTTTTCATTTTATTTCTTGCTTCAATATCGAAGAATATCATTTTAGCCATAATAGTATTAGTTTGTTTTATTAATTAGATTTTTTTGTTTGATGCTGGATACTTGATACTGGAAACTACTTCAAATTTTCAGGCTCTTTTCCAGTAGCCAGAATCCAGTATCGGCATTTTATTACCCTACTTTCAGCAAAATATCAGAAGAACGCATCATCAACAGGTCTTCACCTTCCAGCGTAATTTCTGTACCGGCATATTTGCCATACAAAACAACATCACCAGCTTTTTGCTTAACAGGGATGATATTTCCGGTTTGCTCGGCATATTTACCAGGCCCTACAGCTACAACAGTTCCTTTTTGGGGTTTCTCTTTAGCCGTATCCGGAATAATAATACCCCCTGCTGTTTTTGTTTCAGCAGCGGCAGGTTTTACGAGTATTCTGTCATCGTATAACTCGTAATTAGCAACTTTTTTTGCCATAATGTATGATTTGATTTAGTTAAAAAATTAAATTCCGTTTTTTAACGGGTTGCGAAGGTACTGCCATTTTTGTACCAATTCAATTAATTAGCCCTTATGGCAGTATTCTCATAAATCGTGGCAGGCCTGGGGCAACTAAACCGACAATTTTTCACAATTGGCTCATCTGCCCTTATTATCTTTCTGCCACAAACTATAAACCCTTAAATTTGCAGCTTCAACAGAAAAAGTTCTTTACGCCATGATCAGCAGAAGAAATATCCGGGTAAAAGTGATGCAGACTTTATACAGCATTGACAGCATGAACGGTGATGTAAAACCCGGCGAAGCAATCAGTATTCTTACTAAAAAAATTGAACAAAGCAGACAGATATTTACCTACCTCGTTTATTTTATAACCGAAGTTGCCCGCTACTCCGAAACCGATGCCCGGCAAAAAGCATCTAAACACCTGCCCACAGCCGCCGACCTGAACATCAATACCAAAATTGCCGGTAATGAATTGCTTTGGAAAATTGTGGAAGAGGCAGGTTTTAAAGCTACAGTTGCTGAGCTAAAACCACAGCATATTATTGATACCGAATTGCTGAAAAAGATATACCTGCAACTGGTTAGCTCGCCCGAGTATGCTGAGTATATTGATGAGCAGAGCAGAAACAACAAGCTGGAAAAAGATATGCTGGAATTCATCTTCACCAACCTGATGCTGCCCAACGAAGATTTTATTACACATGTGGAAGAACATTTTATTCATTGGGATGATGATGCCGAAATGATGAACCAGCTGGTGCTTAATTTTTTACACAAACCAGCCAATTCAAATTTTGTAGAGATATTAAGTAAAGAAAAATGGGAGTTTGCCAAAAGCCTTTTGCAAACTGTACTTGATAAAAAAGAAATTTGCCTGGAACTGATAAAACCAAAACTCAAAAACTGGGATGCCGAGCGGATAGCTGCACTGGACCTCATCATTTTGCAAATGGGCGTTTGCGAATTTTTATTTTTTGAAACCATCCCTACCAAGGTTACCATTAATGAATATATTGACCTGGCAAAGGATTACAGCACCGTGCAGAGCGGCCAGTTTGTAAATGGTTTGCTAGATAATATTCACAAAGAATTATCGGCCGAAAATAAAATAACCAAGAAAACTTATAAAAACAGTACAATATAAATAACTTCGAAAAAAATAATACAGTGAAAAAATACATTTTATTTTTATTGGTTTCTGCTACTGTTGTATCATGCGATGTAAGACGTAAAGATAAAATTGCAGATGATACAGCAACACAAAAAGCATTGGCTTTAAAAGATTCAACAACCGTACAGATCATTGACTCGGCTTATAATTTTAAACCGGTAACTGATGGTGAAAAAGTAGAATACAGTTACCGCTTTAAAAATACCGGTACAAAACCACTGGTAATAGTAGAAGCAACTGCCAGTTGCGGATGCACGGTTCCGCAAAAGCCCGAAAAACCTATTTTACCCGGCGAAACGGGTTTTATAAAAATAGTTTTCGACAGTAAGGGCCGGGTTGGCGAAGCACATAAAACCATTACCGTAATATCAAATGCCAAACCAGAATTTCCGCCATTGATATTAACCGGCAATGTGGTGGCAAAGGAAAAGAGCGCATTACCAAATTAAAATTCAAGCATTAACTTTCTAAACAAATAAACAAACAACATGCAACTATTAAGTATTTTTTTGATGATGGACCCACAAGGAAAAGGTGGAAGCAGTGGCACTTTAATTATGATGGGATTGATGATCCTGGTTTTTTGGCTGTTCATGATAAGGCCACAGGCAAAAAAAGCAAAAAAGCAAAAAGAATTTATCAATAACCTGCAGAAGGGCGATAAAATTGTAACTATTGCCGGTATACACGGTAAAGTAAACAAGGTTAATGATGACGCTACTTTAGAACTGGAAACCAGTCCCGGCAGCTACATTAAAATTGAACGCAGCGCCATCAGTATGGAGTGGACGGCTAATATTAATAAGCCGGTTGTAGAAACTAAAAAGTAAAAAATCAAAAATCAAAAAATCCGGAATTGAAGTTTAACTTCGGTTCCGGATTTTTATTTTAAATGGCCGAATTGTTAAATGGTTAAATTGTTATGGTACCCTAATCCAAAAGACTCTCAACCAATTAAGCCATTAAACAATTAAACAGTTAAACCTTATGCTTAAAATCGGTATCACAGGCGGCATAGGTAGCGGTAAAAGCACCGTAGCTAAAGTATTTGAAGTGCTTGGCATACCTGTGTATTATGCCGATGATGCTGCAAAAAAATTGATGAATGAAGATGAGGAACTGAAAGAAAAAATCAAGCTACAATTTGGTGATGAAGTTTATAAAAATGGAAAGCTGGATAAAAAATACCTGGCTGATATTGTATTTTCATCTCCCGAAAAATTAGCATTGCTGAATGCACTTGTTCATCCTGCCACATTAAAAGATGCTGATGACTGGATGCAAAATCAAAGAACTGCATATACTTTAAAAGAAGCTGCACTTATTTTTGAAAGCGGTGCCCAACAAAATTTAGATTATGTTATTGGCGTAACCGCCCCTGCCCCACTCCGCATACAACGCACTATGAACCGTGATGGCATTACCCGTGAAGAAGTGATTGCCCGTATGGATAAACAGATGGAAGAGACCATTAAAATGAAACTCTGCGATTTTGTGATTAAAAATGATGAGCAAGAAATGCTGCTGCCACAGGTACTTGCACTGCATCAAAAATTAGTGGCGTTATGTTAGACAAAGATTCACATAAAAGGAATATTATTTTGACTACACTTGCAGGATTATGGTTCCTGCTGCATCTTTTTTTGATCATCTTCGATGCGATAAAGCATAGTTACACATAAAATTATAGTACGCAAAAACTAAACCTTTCCCAAACCGCGGTCTTTTTACCCTTTACTATAATTAAGATAAAACCCTTACAAAATGATGTGCTCATCCTGTAAGGGTTTCGGTAAAAAACTACGTTTATCTTATTTCTTAAGCACTTTTATCACCTGCTTTGTATTGTTTTCATCCATTAGATGAATAAAATATATTCCGGCATTAAAACCGCTAAGGTCAAGGGGAATTGAATTAGTTCCTCTTTGAACACTTATTTGTTGCTCACTTATTTTTTTTCCGGAAGCATCAATCATAAGCAGGGTTGTTTTAAAGGCTGCCGAAGTCTTCAAAATTAAATTGGTATTTGTTATTACAGGGTTTGGATTGATACTTATTTCGCTCATTAACAAACCTGAACTGCTTATTTTTATAACTGGTGAGTAAGTAAAACTTCCATCTGCATCAATTTGTTTAATCCGGTAATAACTGATCGTTCCTGTAACGTTTTTATGTATAAACATGTAGGAATTGGAAGAAGCAATACCTCTCCTGCCCGCCACAGTGCCGATTGTTGTAAAATTTATTCCATTGGCAGCAAACTCTACTATATAGTTATTGCCAGCCTTTTCATTAGCCACTTTCCAGTTGATATAATTATCATTATTTTTATTTTCACCACTGATATTTAACCAGCTTACAGCTAAAACAAAAGAGTTATTTAAAACCGCAAAAGCGTTAAACCAGGTTACACCAGTTCTATCAGAAGTATAAGGATTAGTGCCAACCGCCGGGGAAATCGGACCGAATGTATAACCAGAACCATTTGATTGGCTTACCCGGCTTTCAGAGCGGGTAAAGCCAATCAATTCCAAAGGACCAGGCCATTGCAGCGTTATTGTAGCATCAGATCCACCGGCGGTTTCTTCTGCTACAAACCAGGTATTATTAACCGCAAAATTGGTAATTACCGAACCCGAGGATCCCTGGCTGTAAACTATATTCATAACTCTTACCCTGAAATTATCTGTAACAGAAGCGCCGGTTAAAGTAATGGTTGCCGGCACATAATCGGCTGTAGTACCAACCGGATATAGTTTTGTGCCACCCGCCACCACCTGTTGTATCAATGAACCCGTAGCCTCTGCAATCACGTATCTGGCAGAAGCGGCGTTGTTAATTGTACCACCGGGTGCAATTGTAAGATTGTAATCTAACAGCGCAATTTTGCCGCTTGTAAATGCCAGTGTATTGTTTACAATCACATGAGTGGCAAGATTAACCAGGCCCGTTATTTTATTGATAGTTAAATTTTTAAATGTGCCGGTACTGCTGATGCTTTGCGTGCCGGTACCATTCAATACAATGGTTATATTGGTATTGGTAAATGTGCCTCCCGTCATCAGCCAGTTACCGCCAATACTGTGTGTAACAGTTATTGACGAAGTAAATGTGCCATTGGTTAATGTAAAATTGCCAAGGGTAGTAAATGGAACAATTGCTGTTTTGGTACCTGCTGCTGTTATCCACAGATTGCCGTAAATAGCTGCATTGCCAATTGATTGTGTTGTTCCGGCATACTCCACATTACTGTTTGCATCAAGTCCGTATCCGCTGAAAGCGGGTAAAGAATTAGTACCTCCCAATTTTAAAGTCGCTCCGTTATCTATGATCAGGAATCCCCCAACCACATCCTGTGTAATGCCATAACTACCGGTAAATAAAGTACCGCTTTGGATATGTAGCATAAATATATCGTTGATATTTACAGCCATAGTTACTGTGGCTCCTCCTGTTTTTGCAATGATAAGTTGTGATAAAATATCGGAAACCGGCGTGCCTCCTATGGTCGCCGCTGTACTTCCTGTCATAAACAGGTTGGCTAAAGAGCCATCATAAGAACCATTATTGATATAATTACCTGCTACAGAAAAATCTGAGTTGGCAGTTATGGATGCAGCTGTTCCTATAATAAAATGATGAAAAACAGTATTGGAACTTCCGGTGAGTATACCGGCACCTGAATTCATGATAAAGGTAGATGTACCCCCGTTTAAAGTACCATCACTTTCAATATCGGTACCCACGGTATAGGAATAGCTACCCGCATTAAATACAGAATTACTGTTAATGGAAAACTTTCCTGTCATATTCCATCCCGAAGAAGGGGTAATACCTGCCACATTTGTATTGGCAATCTCTACATTATTAAGCGAACCAGGAGTTCCCGCCATAGTTACAACTCCCGACCCTCCAAAAATAATCATACCAGTGCTGGAAAAACCTGAGTTTCCCAAGTTTATCGTTTTTGCTGAAGTTGGTATAAAATTGAGTCTTCCGGTGCTTGTTACAGTGCCTGCATTGGAAAAATTTCCATAAATAGTATGGGTTGCTATACCCCCGTTGAATTGAGCTCCACTACCTACATTTATAGCTACAAAAACCGTCCATGCAATACTGGGATTAACACCTGCCGTATTATTAATATTAACTGTTGCAAATTGTGGTGAACTGGTTGAGTTCATTACCGGCGAAACATTACCATTAAAATTTATAACACCAGTTGAGGTGGAACTTATTGCATTTAAAAGGCGCAGGGTTTGCACTGTTGTGCCGGTAAAAGTGGTTGTGCCCGTGCTGGTAAGCGTGCCGGCATTGGTTAAATCGCCGTTTACGGTTGCAGTACCGCTTCCGGCAGCATAATTTCCGGTACTGGTAACATTTATCAATCCATTGTAAATAATATCACTATTGGCAACGGTATAGCTGCCATTAACTGTTATTCTGTTTAATATGGTATTCCCGGCAATTGTTTTACCTGCACCATTCAATACAAGTACACCGCTTGAAGGGGTGAAAGTACCCCCGTTGGTCCAGTTACCATAAAGGGTAATACTGAATCCGCCAGAATGCAATGTAGATCCGCTGCTGATTGATATATCACCATTTACAACGCAGGCGGCCGCTAATGTTTTTGCGTTGGCTCCTCCGTTACTAAAAGACAGGTTACCATACGTTTTGCTCTGTACAGACTGTACACCGCTTCCGTTGTACAGTACGGTACTGGTTGATCCTAAACTGCTTACAGCAAAATTTGCAGGGAAATTATTAGTGCCCCCCAGGTATAGGCCGGTTCCATTTAATAAAGTTAATACTCCTCCTAAGGAAGACCGGTTGCAGGTATAAGTTGAAAAATCAAAAATGCCCGATTGCAAATAAATATTATTATTTACAAAACTATTACCCACCAGCATGGCAGAGCCGGCAGCTTTATTTACAGTAAGATTATTAAAGGTTGTAGCAGCAATTGTTTGTGTACCGGTTCCGTTAAAAATAACAGTTCCTGTACTCGCATTAAAAGTTCCGTTATTAGTCCAGTTACCACCCACATTCAGTATAACTGCACCCCCATCAACTATAGCTCCCGGGTTTATTGAAATATTTCCCGCTATAGTCATGGCAGCATTCGCATCCATTTCACCAGCCAGAACATTAAGATTACCGCCAACTGTAGTAATCGCATCTGCCTGAGCAATACCGCCGGCTTTATTAATGATAAGCTGATTATAAGTTACCCCAGCAATATTTTGAGAACCCGTACCGGTATACTCCACCGTTCCCGTACCTGCAGTAAAAGATCCGCTGATATAATTATAATCTGCTTTAATACCTAATGTACCTGAAGCACTAAAACTAATATTGGCCCCACCTGATTGTATTAACGAACCGGCAATACTTACGGCTCCTGTACCGATCAGTAAATTAATGGCCTGGTTATTTGTTCCGTTACTTAAGGAGAGATCGCCGTTCACAACCAGGTTTTGATTGCCTGCATCAATTGTATGTACTGCATTTGCAGACCAGTTACCATTTATATTCCCGCTGGTAGTTAATGATCCACCCAAAGCGATGGTTAATGTGGCAACCTGGGCACTACCAAATACAATACTTTTAACAGTTACTGCATTATTGATGACAGGCTCGTTGGTAAATGATGCAGATCCTATCTGGGCAATATCATTAGCTCCAGGTGGTAAAGCGGGCGAACCCGAAACTGCAGTCCAGTTAGAAGCATTGTTCCAGGCATTGCTTACTGAACCGTTCCACCTTACCAGACCCGGAACGCCGGAACAGGTCCAGCGGCTGCTGATATTGGTTAATAAATTAAGCTCAACATAATTAGCCGTGCTACTGTTTGCCGACTTTCCTGAAGCCACCCAATTGCTTCCATTGTATCTCCACAATTCCATAGCCGTTTCATCATTTCCATTCAGTTCAGCATCTTCATAATGTAATCTTAAAGTTGCAGTGTAACTACCTCCCGGAATTGTTATTTCATACATCCTGTTTACCGATGCTCCGTTTGGAAAATCCCCAATTGTACCAATGCTTACATTAACTGTAACAGAAGTAACACCGGAAACAGCAGAAAAATTTATGCTATTATCAGGACCTTCAAATGCATAGGATAATCCGGTACTAAAACTATGTGTACGTGTTATTGTACCTAAAATTATGCCGTTCCCCGTTCTGGTGCCGGTAATGGTAATGGTATTGGTTTTTGTTAGCAAGGTTCCGTTCGTCATATTTAAAGTAGGAACTGAAACATTATTATTTAAAGAGAGGGTATTTGCTGAGGATGATTTATTAATGGTCAATATATAAAAAGTAGTAGCCCCGGTTATTGTTCTGTTTGAAATTCCCCTGAATTGTACAGTACTTGTACCCGCAGTAAAACTTCCGTTATTAACCCAGTTACCATATATCTGGTGTGTATATGTGACGGCAGAAAATACAGTACCGGTATTGATTGTGATATTTCCGTTTGTGGTAATGGCACCCGCAGCCGTTTTAGTATTGCCATTTGATAAAATAAGATGATGAAAGGTGATGGCATTTAATGACTGGGCACCGCTGCCATTAAAGTTTACGGTGTTGCTTGTATTGGAACTTACATTTAATGTACCTGCTGTAATGTTAAACACATTGGCAATACCCAAAACAGCATTGGCAGATAATGTAAGTGAAGTTCCGTTTATTGTAATATTAAACAGGTTTGCTGTTCCGTTTAAATTGGAAGAATTTGTAAATGTTGCAGTGCCGGATGTGGCAGTGAAACTACCGCTCACATCCAATGAATTGGTGATAATAAATGAAGCCGTAGCAGATAAAGTTCCGGCAGCGGCCAACGAATAAAATTCAATCCCCCCCGCTCCGGTGATGGTTTTAACGTTGCCATTCATGGTAATGACCCCGGTACTGGCCGTAAAAGAACCTGTAACAGAAAAATTACCTGTAATTATTAATGAACTGGTTGTGGTAATGCTGCCACTCACCGCTACGTTAGATAAAATGATATTAGCACCCGTAATTGTTTTGGCCGCACCCGATAAAGTAATAGTACCACCATCAACATGCGTAAACTGTCCTGAACCTGTAGTTGATAAATTACCTGCGATGCTGAGGTTACTGTTACTGGCAGCTGTAATACCTGATACAGTAATGGTAAGATTATTAAAATTATGTGTACCTGTACCGCTGATAGAAGTGCTGGCTCCAATGAGGTTTATACTACTGGTTGATCCCGTAAAAGTTCCGTTATTTATCCAGTTACCGGCAATATTATGTACATATGCCCCACCCGAAAAAGTAGTACCAGTTCCAATATTTATATCCCCATTGATGGTTATAGCCGATGCTGCCGTGTATGAAACAGCAGTACCTGATCCCGTTGTGCTGGTAAAGTTTCCTTCAACAGTAAATGTCGTTGCCGGCATTGTTTTAGTAACAGAGCCACTGCTACTGCTTAAAATAATATTTCCATAGGTTTCAGCCGTAACAGCCTGGTTTGTTCCACTGTATTGAACTGTACTGGATAATTGAAAGACCTTTGCTGCATAATTTGCAGGAAAACTATTGGTTCCTCCTATTTTTAAAGTTGCATTATTGGCAACTTCAAAATTGCCGCCGGCAGTGGTTACTCCCCGGTTGGCGGTATAAGATTGCAGATCAAGCGTTCCCCCGTTTACATAAATATTCCCTTCGGATGAAGCAGTGGAAAGCAATACAGGAAGATTTGAACTTAAAGATTTAATGCTGGTGCCGCTGATGATCAATGTGGCATAAGTTAAACTGCTGCTTACCGTTTGATTAATAGTTGACGAGGCATATTCTATAGCACTACCTGCCTTGATGGTGGGACTTGCCGTATAGTTACCGGCAAAAGTAGATGCACTTACCAAAAGTTTACCGCCGGAATTCAATGTAAGTATGCCGGGGCTTACAATATAACCGGGAGAAGTATTTGGATTGATGGTTCCGTTTACTGTTAACGTATTAATGGTAGTGAAATTAATATTCATTGTTAATGTACTACCCCGGTTAACAGTAACCTTTCTGAAGCTGGTAACTGACGGGCCATTGATGGATTGATTGACCCCTGAAAATAAAACAAGCGCATTATTATTGGTATAAGCATAAGTGCCACTACTCGTCCAGTTGCCACTTAAAGAAAGCGTGGAAACTCCCTGGCTTATATTACCATTGGCATTAAGTAAAATATTTCCCAACACTGTCAGGTTTTTATTTACAGAAACTGTTGTGCTTACTGAGCCGCCAATGGTAAGCGATTTACATGAACTTGCCTTACCAACCGTAGGCTGGTTTGGCCCCGTGAAATTTGCATCTCCTAAAATAGCATCTGTTGTAGAATTGGGTATGCCGGCAGTCCAGTTGGATGCATTTGCCCATTTGGTATCAGCAGACCCATTCCAGCTGGTTTGGGAAAATGAAAGGTGAGTTGAAAAAATAACTGAAAGAATTATAATAATAATCCGGGTAAAAAATTTCATATTGGATATTTGGAATTAACAACCATTAAAACAAATAAGCATGACAATACCTATTTATATACAACCTCTACAACGGTTTTCATGAAATTATATTGCAGCAGCAACTTAATATGAGGGGTTTATATTTAAATGAGATATTTTTCTATTTGCCCTCGGCAAAAAATAGGTTGCCACGGAAGCACAGAAAAAATCTCATCCTCGTCTCTGACGAGGATGCAATGGCCCTGAGTATTTAACTCCGTTTTTCAGAAAGTTACTGCTTCACAGACTTCAGCACCTGCTTTTCTGCCCCACCCTGTAACTTAATCCAGTGCTGGCCTGGAGCTAGATTATTTATCAGGACTGTAATTATGCAGTTTACTAATGTAATCAGTTTGCTTAAACAATTCCCCTTTCGGGGAATACCAAACCAATAACTGTAGCGCTGAAATGAAGGAGATTATTTTTATATTTATATTTCCTAAACCAAATCAGCTGCTGCAATGCCCATTGCCTGTAAATACCTTTTGCTTATTTTATTACTGCAGGCATGCAACAGTAATGACAATAAGAAGACCGGCAATAACAGTTCTTCGCTATACCCCGAACCAATCAGCGTTGCACTGGATACCATTAAAGGCTATACCATTAATCTGATTAACGGCGATTCAATAAAACCAATACTGAATTCTTTTGGCGACACCGTTAAAACAGGTATTGCTTTTCCATTTATAGGAATAAGAACTGACTCCTTAAAAAAAGCAGCTCCTTTACTGAGCAAGGCTATTGCGCCGGTAAAAACAATCATCAAAACCAATGTTCATCCAATACCGGAAAAACTTACTGTAACTACAGTTGACATAACTAAACTAAAAAAGGTAAAAGCCGGCAAACCAACTGTTCTGTCTGTTACCCGAAAAATAATGCCCTTCCGGGAACCGGTTCCGGTAAAGGCATTGCCTCTTCGTTTTAAAGATAATGCAACTGCTAATGTGCAGTACCTGGATGTTGACCAGGGCATGGGCTCCTCTTATATTTACGACTTACTGGAAGATAAAAACGGGAATATATGGCTGGGTACAGACGGGGCCGGTATTAGCAAATACAACGGTGTTACTTTTTCCCATTATGGTAAACCCGAAGGACTTTCCTCTAATACGGTCATTAGTTTGCTGCTGGACAAGAACGGGCGTATGTGGATTGGAACAGAAGATGGTTTGAACAGCTTTGATGGAGCTAATTTTACCCAATTCAAAGAAGCACTAGCTGGCAAAAAGATCAATTGTATAGTGCAGGATAAAAAAAGCAATGTATGGTTTGGTACCAGTGTAGGCTTAGTCAGCTATGATGGAAAAAGGTTCCTTAATTATTCGGTAAAAGAGGGACTACCTTCTGATACCGTTACTGCCTGTATAGAAGACAGAAAGGGAAACATGTGGTTTGGAACCAATAGTGGCGCTGTAAAATTTGACGGAGCATATTTTACGCACTATTCAATGAAAGATGGTTTGCCATATAATAGCATCTCTTCAATCCTTGAAGATGCATTGGGCAATATTTGGATAAGCACGGGAAAAGGTTTCGTTAAATTTGATGGGAACAGCTTTACGCATTACACAGAAAAAGAAGGACTCTCTGCTAATGTTGTATGGACAATGAGCAAGGACAGGAACGGCAATATATGGATAGGCACCAGTTTCGGGGGTATCAACAAATATGATGGAAAAAGCTTTACACATTTTAACCTGGCCCAGGGTTTATCAAATAATAAAGTAAGAGCAATACTGGAAGACCACAGTGGTAATATATGGTTTGGTACGGATGGTGGTGGCATCAATAAACTGAATGATGCCGGTTTCAGTTATTTATCGCAGAACGAAGTGCTGGCCAATAACAGGGTGAGGCCAATAATTAAAGATAAAAGCGGAAATATATGGTTTGGAACAGAAGGTAGAGGTATTGGAAAATATGATGCTGAAAATTTTGCAGGGTCTTCAGAAAATTTTTCATATTTCGATAAAAAAGGTAGTGCAAATTTTTTAGGACAACGGTCATTGATGCAGGATGCAATGGGCAATATCTGGATAGGAGCAATTAAAGGCAATATTGTGAGTTTTAACGGGCAACTTTTTACAACCTATCCTTCTGAAAATGGAAATTATGAGAATACCGTTTTTGATATAAAACAAGACGGGCAGGGAAATATCTGGTTTGCAAAAAGGTATGATGGCGTTAGTAAATATAATGGGCAGTATTTTACCCGTTATTCAGAAAAGGAAGGGCTTCCCTGCCAAAAAGTATTTGCTATACAGGAAGACAAAAAAGGAAATCTGTGGTTTGGCACCGATGGTGGCGGCTTAAGCAAATACGACGGTACCAGGTTGATAAATTACACAGAAAAAGAAGGATTGTTTGCAAAAAATGTGACTTCCATATTAGAAGATAAAAAAGGAAATATTTGGCTGGGTACTTTAGGTACAGGTATGTGCAGGTTTGATGGTAAAAGTTTTACTTACTACACCAGCAAAGAAGGATTAAGCAACAACTATGTATGGTCGCTTATAGAAGATAGTGCCGGGCATATCTGGGCCGGTACCGATAAAGGACTCAATCGCCTTATACCGTTAAACAGCAAATATGTTATTTACAACTACGGATTACAGGATGGATTAAAAGCGCTTGATTTTAACCTGCACAGCGCCTGCATAGATAACAATAACCGCATTTGGTGGGGAACGGGAAAGAATATTGTTACTAAAGATCTGAACAGGCCATTCAAACAAAATCATGTTGGTTCTGTAATGCTGAATTATGTTGAAATTAATGAGCGGTTTTACGATTACAGAAACCTGCCCGACAGTTTCAGTAAAAAAATAAGTTTTAGCAATGTAGCTCCATTCAGCAACTGCCCCAATAATCTGGTAGTTGATTACGACCAGAATCACTTTACATTTCATTTTTCGGCCATCGACTGGTTGGCACCCGATAAAATAAAATACAGTTACCGCATGGTTGGCCTGGATGATAACTGGAGCAGGCCTGCAAATGAGCCAATGGCAGATTATAGAAATTTAAGTCATGGTAGCTATCAGTTTCAGGTAAGGGCCATTGGCCAATCGCAGGTGTGGACAGAACCTTTCACCTACAATTTTACCATTAGCCCAGCATGGTGGCAAACCTGGTGGTTTAAAATATTTGTTATTCTTGTCATGTTGGCAATGCTTTTTTTTATTGGCCGCTTCATTTATTTTTATCAGCTGCGCAAACAACGTACTGCCATGGAAAAACAATTGGCAGTAGAATTAGAAAGACAAAGAATTTCGGCAGAAATGCATGATGATATTGGCGCAGGCCTTTCGGGCATCAGGCTGTTAACTGAAATAACAAAGCACAAAGTAAAAGATGAACAGGCTGCAGCCGAAGTTGAAAAAATTTATCAATCGGTAGGTGATATTTCTTCAAAAATGAAAGAAGTAATATGGAGCCTGAATACTGAAAATGATGATCTGCAAAACCTCATCTCCTATTTACAAAAACAGGCAAGGCAGATGATGGAGAACTATCCCGGAAGTTTTACAATAACGATGCCTGAACAGATCCCTGACATAAAAATTGGTGGTGAAATAAGAAGGCATATTTATCTTGCTGTAAAAGAAGCCTTGCACAATATCATCAAACACTCTGGCGCCGATAAAGTAAAATTGATTATTGATTGTGAAGATAAACTGGTCATCAAAGTTTCAGATAACGGAAAAGGTATGAATACAGGTGAAAGCCGCAATTCGGGAAACGGATTAAAGAACATGAAGAAGCGCATGCAAGAGATAGATGGAAAATTTTCTGTTGAAAATAAAGATGGCCTTACCTTAATATTTGAAATAACATTAAAAGCTGTATCATGATAACTGTATCGGTTGTAGAAGATAATGACCAGTTTCGCAATGCGCTGGAAACAATTGTAAAAGACGAAGCTGATTTTACTTTGGCTGGCTCGTTCGATAGTGCCGAAAAAGCCATGACAGGCCTGGTGGAAAACCCACCAGATATTGTTATTACCGATATAAGCATGCCCGGTATGAAAGGAACAGAACTAATACTGCGGCTAAAAGATAAAATACTGCAAACACAATTCATGATCTGTAGTATTCACGATGATAACGATACCGTTTTTGAAGCGCTGCAATTTGGCGCATCGGGTTATATTTTAAAAGACCCGGTAACAGCTACCGAGATAATAAAAGCCATACGGGATTTGTACAATGGCGGCTCACCCATGAGCCCATATATAGCCAGGAAAGTAATTAACAGTTTTAAAAAATCAACAGGAAATGAAGAAAGCTTTTTACTAAGCATTCGTGAAAAAGAAGTGCTGGAACTACTTTCAAAAGGATTACTGTACAAAGAAATTGCCGATAAACTTGGTGTAACACATGAAACAGTAAAAAAGCACCTGAAAAATATTTATCAGAAACTGCATGTACAAAATAAGATAGAAGCGTTGAATAAATTCCGCCTGTTATAACTCCCCAATCCCCCGAAAGGGGAATTGTTTTTTTCTTTCATCTCTTTCACTTTTACAGTATAGATTTTTGTAAAATAATTTTGAAATGAATGAAACTGAAAGCTTACTAACACAACGTGAGAAGGAAGTCATGTACTCTCTTTCCAAAGGACTCACCTATAAGAAGATAGCCGTACAACTGGAAGTATCGCATGAAACTATAAAGATGCACCTGAAAAATATTTACAGAAAACTACAGGTAAAGAATAAAATTGAAGCGTTAATCAAATTCAAATTACTGTAACTGATTCCCCGAACGGGGGATTGATTTTTATTTTTCATCTATATATGTTTGCAATGTGTTTTACCACAAGCACCTGGCTGAATCGAGATAGAAAATATAAAGGGCTTTAAACGGAAGACACGTTATGTTATGAAAAAAATCAGCATTCTTTTTTGGCTTTTTTTTATTTTATTATTCAACGCTTGCAAAAAAAGCGATACACCGGCACCGATTAATAATAGTACTACGCCCGGTATTACCGTAAATGCAACAGGATACATAAACTCTACTTTAAAGTTCCAGACCAGCGGCGGATTTTTTGCAACATATACCCCCGGAGCGCCTAATCGATTGTTTATAGGAGGATCAAATGCAACTGAAATCTTTGGTATCACTTTAAACTGGAATAGCGGCGGCTTCCCTCCCTCCAACCTGAATTTTAATCTTGATGTAGGTAGCGCTAGCACCAGTCAATTCGGTTTTGCCTCGTATACGCCTAATAATAGTTCAGGTAATAATTACAGTAGTTATGGTATTGGGGGCGGTGGTACATGTACTATAACCAATATTGACCAGACAGCTAAGACGGTAAGCGGCACTTTCAACTTTACAGCAGGGTATTGGACCAATAACGGTGCTACACCTATTGCCGGACAAACAACCACATTTTCGGGCAGCTTTACTAAAATTCCTTATTAATAATTATTCAATAGCATAATCTACATAGCCCCTAGCAGCATGTATTGCAGGGGCTAAGTAATCTTTAATAAACTGATAGGAAAAGCTAAATAAAATAAAATGCAATTATTGCTGAACAAAGTTACCGGGTGTATTCACCTTTTGATTTCCCGTTCTATCCCTGTTGAAAACTGTAAAGGATTATTATTACTTGCATATAGTTTCTGGTTCCTGAGCAAAAGAATGTATTTCATTAAAATGTATAGATGCAACTGAATAATATTTACAGCAAACTAAGTTTAAACTATTAAAACACATGATATGCAAAAGTTTCAAATCGCACTGTTAAAAAGTAGGAAGCTATTTCTGCTTTTAGGTTTTCTCTCCGTTTTTTTTACGGCTTGTAAAAAAGAAGACTTGTTACCAACTCCACCGCCAACACCCACAGCCGTTGGTAATATAGTATTTTGGACAGCATCTAACCTGGGCTGTGGAAACATCACAGTTACAATATCGGGGTTAAGTTCAGTTATCACAAGTTTTTCTACAAGTACCGTAAATTGTTGGAATTCAGAAACCGCTTCCTTTAGACTTATACCAGGTACGTATACTTATTTTGCCAGTTGCTCAGGGGGTCAAACTTGGTCTGGTTCTGCAACAATCGTTTCGGGGGGATGTAACAAGATACAATTAACAGGTTCAGGTGGTGGAGGTGGTGGAGGTACCACCGGGCAGGGTATGTTTTGGATAGCCACTGATTTAGGTTGCGGAAACATAACGGTGTCATGCAATGGTATTACCCGTACAATAAGTAGTGTGTATGGAACTGCACCATCGTGTGGTGCAAGTGGTACTGCTACCTTTGATTTAAGCCCAGGAACGTACGCTTATACAGCAAGCTGTTCAGGAAAAAACTGGAGTGGTAACATAACTATTGCAGCCGGTACATGCAGCAGATTTCAACTTACCAGTAGCGGCGGAGGTGGTGGAGGTGGGGGCACAACAGGCCAGGGTATGTTTTGGATAGCTTCTGACTTAGGTTGCGGAAACATAACGGTGGTTTGCAATGGTATAACCAGAACAATAAGTACTATTTATGCAACTTCGCCACCTTGTGGTACCAGTGGCACAGCAACATTTGACTTAAGCCCCGGCACTTATGCTTATACTGCCAGCTGTTCTGGTAAAAACTGGAGTGGTACTATTACAATTACTGCTGGAGGTTGCCAAAAAGTGCAACTAACCAGTAGCGGAGGAGGTACAACAACTGGCCAGGGTATGTTTTGGACGGCTTTTGATAGAGGATGTGGAAATATAACTGTGGTTTGTAATGGTGTAAGTAAACTAATAACTGCTTTCTCTACTACCGGAGCGCCAGCCTGTGGAACAGCAGGCTGTGCTACATTTGATTTAAGTCCCGGCACTTATTCATACTCTGCAAGCTGCTCGGGGGGCTGGAGCACAAGCGGGACAATTACAATAACTGCCGGCGGTTGTACCAGAATTCAATTCACCTGACGACAGTTATCAATGTTATAAAAATACTATAATTATAGATTTAGGTTGCCTTAATAAGTTAAGGCAACTTTTTTTATGTCCCTCGGAATATTAAAAATAATATCAACTTGCTTTGCAAAAAAGATAATTAGCCCTTAAGTGTTTAGATACTTTGATGGTTAAGTAATTTTTCAATTTGGCTTTGCTTACTCATCCTTTCGGAAATTGTTTTCGTAACTTAACAGGATGAAAATCTTCTCCGCATCACAAATAAAAAACTGGGATGCTTTCACCATCGAAAACGAACCCATTCCTTCAATTGATTT
>JAYUZB010000280.1:0-3300 GCA_043752185.1 Chitinophagaceae bacterium | reverse complement strand
TTTAGCTGCGGAGCAATTCGCTTAAATAAATAACCCGACAATGTAGATTGTCGGGGATTCTTTTTTTAAATATGCCGCAAGGCAAAATCTAAACATGCCAGTATCAATTGGCATACACCAACAATGAGAATTGATCTCTCAATTGTTAGCCAGTCAAATAGCTTTCGCATAAAAATAAATTTATGAGTGAAGTTTTTTTGAAACGGCATTGGCTAAATGTGTCTAACCACATCGCCCGGTATTAGAGGTTAAAACATCCTGCGTTAACAGGGTGTTTTTTTATTTCGCTTAGATAACGTACCAGTGTGGCACGGGAAAAATATTTTATTAAATCCTGCCTGCACACAATCAGCACACGGTTGGCGTTTATAACAAACTTACGCCAACGGCTAACCAGATTAACATAACGTGTAATTATAAGTAATAGTTAAGAACATAACTTATTGGAAATCAATAGCGAAATTTGCTTATAACTGAATGTTATGTTAAGTAGATAATTTATTTGCTTCTAACTTACTTAAAAACACATGACTGAAAACTCAATAATTTTTATTTCAACTTTAGTAATTTTATCAACTTCGGCAAAACAGTCAAAAAAAAGAGGCTTTAAAAGATTGTAAGCATTTTAAATTTGCACATTATGACAATTAAAAAGAAGTTGTCACCAAAGGAAGGTGAAGAACTACTGAAAACATTAAAAGCCCGTTTTGAGAAAAACATGAAACGCCATAAAGGTATTGAATGGGCTAAAGTATTGGCTAAGCTGAATTTGCAGGCTGGTGATGAAAAATTATGGTCGCTAAATGAAATGGAAAAAACCGGTGGTGAACCGGATGTTGTTGGTTATGATAAAAAAACAGGCGAATACATTTTTTATGATTGCTCGGCAGAAAGTCCTGCCGGCCGAAGAAGTATTTGTTACGACCGTGAAGGGCTGAACTCAAGGAAAGAACATAAACCGCAAAATAATGCTATTGATATGGCCGCTGATATGGGCATTGAACTTTTAACAGAAGAACAATACCGGGCGTTGCAGAAACTTGGAAAGTTTGATACAAAAACATCGAGCTGGCTAAAAACACCTGCTGATATCAGAAAACTGGGTGGTGCTATCTTTGCTGATTTTCGTTACGGCAATATATTTGTGTACCACAACGGTGCACAATCTTATTATGGCGGCAGGGCGTTTCGTGGTTTGTTAAGGGTTTAATTATACAGGCAAACAGAAACAACGGTAAAAAATACTGCTTGTTTGGGAGAACCAAAGCGAAAAAAATAAAAGATACGATCATGAACATGTTTGCAAACTACCTCGATTCAAAAAAGCAAAAAAGAGATTGGCCCATTATTTCCCTGGCAAATCAAAAGAATTACATAAGTATTTATGTATGTACAATTATTGAGGATAAGGCTACGGCAGAAAAATATAGAAAGGAACCTGGCAAGCTTAGTAAGGGAGTAACCAGCATCAGGTTAAAGAAATAAATAGTTTTCACTTCCATTGTGTTTTATAATTATTGCTGTTTGCGTAGCGTATCATTAAACATTGTTTTCAGAAAACATACAATATTGTAATCTTCACAAAAAAAATATCCATTCAATTTTTAAAAGTATGAAATTAAGAATTTTTCTCAGCATAGTTTATTGCTTAAGCTTCTGCAATTCTTTTTCCTTTTCCGATTCAACAATTACATCAAAAGATTTTAAAAATCTTACAGGTTGTTGGCAAGGTTCTTTAACGTATCTGGACTACAGTACAAACAAACCTTTCTCTATGCCTGCCAATATCATTGTAAAAGATTTCAAAAAAAGCAACATCATTGTCTGCTCTTTTATTTATCCAAACGAACCCAAGGCAAATGCTTTGGATACTATTTTCATTTCAAAAGATGGCCGGTTATTAAACAACGAACCAATTAAAACAAAAAGAAGCTTTGGTAATGACAGCCTTGAAATAGTTACAGAGGTTAACGGCAGGGATGGAAATGATAATAAGGCTGCTATCATTCATCATACCTACTTGCTCGGCAGGAGTACTTATTCAATTAAAAAGGAAGTTCAATTTATTGGACAAACAAAATGGATACTGAGAAACGAATACAGATTCATTCGTGTAAAACCCTGTAAATAAGTTATGCCTGATATGTCTTTATCTTTTCTTCAGACGGGTGCTCCTCTCCCAGCCGGGATCTAATTTAGCGGCTTTGCCGCAACCAGTTCCACATCAAAAATCAAAATAGAATTCGCCGGAATACCCTTAGGGTTGGCCGCATTGCCCGGCCTGCTTTGGCTTCCATAAGCCAGCGCAGATGGAATATATAAAGTAGCTTTTGAACCCACCTTTAAATAACCAATCCCTTCATCCCATCCCTTGATAACACGGCCGGTGCCCAATACAAAACTAAGCGGTTGCATATGTTTAAAAGCACTGTCCAGGTTACTGTCAAACACAGCTCCATCTAGTAGCTTGCCCCTGTAATTCATGGTAACCATATCACCAGCTTTAGCCAGTGGGCCGCTACCCTCCTGCTGTATGCTGTAATACAGGCCCGATGCTGTTTTTATTGGGTTGATATTTTTATTGCTGAAATAAGCTTTTAGTGCATCATCATCAGCATTTAGTTCAGGCTTCTGTTCCTGCATAGCTTTCATCAGGGCAGCTTCACGTTCTTTTTGCAGCTGCTCTTTTGGTGTAATGGATACCAACCTGATATTGTATTGTATCTTATCGCCTGGCTTAATATAATCAGGCATTTTCTTTTTTGAGAAATCATACATTGCTTGTGCATCTACCAGGCAAATGATACTATCACCGGGTGTCATTAGCATAATTGCTTCATTGATGTCGCCATTAAAAGCTGGCTTGCTTAAACTAAATGCACCGGGCTTACCCTTGTTTAGCTGGCTGCTGTTATACATAAATCTGTTGTTGCAAATGGCAATCATGTGCATCATGATATCATCCCCTTCCTGTGGGTGCATTGTGCCGGGTCTGTTGTCTACAAAAACATATTTCAGTTTTGGGTTTATCGCATTAAAAATATAAACAGGCTTGCCTGCAGACGTAACAACGGGTTTTGTATTTTGTGCTGCAGTAAATAAAGTAGTAAAGCAGGTTACAGAAAGAAAAGCAAATTTTTTAAACATGTGTTACTTGTTTTTTACACCGGTTGTAAAAATAAAAAAATGTTTTTATAAAGATGATTAATACAGAACTTTCAAATGAATTTATTCTTAATGAATATTTGAAAAAACATTTATCTTAACTATTTTTTTACATAAAGCATTTCTGTTTTAATT
>JAYUZB010000279.1:0-8373 GCA_043752185.1 Chitinophagaceae bacterium | reverse complement strand
TATTGCCCCGCAGGTAAATTCAGTATTAACTCAAAACTATTTTCGTTGGTAAGTAAAAAGCGAAAGGCATTATCCCCGGGATTCCAGTTATTAAAATTTCCTGCAAGAAAAGCTGTGTCATTAATATGCTTATCCGGGTATTTTCCTAATTTAAAAACAACGCTGTATTGTGCCTGGCCATAAAAAAAGCTACAGATAAAAAGGATAAGGCACAAGAAATATTTCATCTGTTCAGATAAGTTTTTATTTTTTGATGAACAGCATTGCTTAATGGCACCAGCGGCAGCCTGAGCACATTTTCAATTAAACCCAGTTCGTATAAAAATGCTTTTACACCGGCAGGATTATTTTCTGCAAACAGCAGATCATTTCCTTCCAGGCATTTATAATGCAATGGCCTTGCCGATGCAAAGTCGCCCTGTAAACTGTAACGCACCATATTTGAAAAATCTTTTGGAAAACAATTAGCTGCAACACTGATAACACCATCCATACCACAGGCAATAAGTGGCATTGTTACATGATCATCGCCACTAACTACTAAAAAGTCATCGGGCCTGTCACGCAGTATATGCATGCATTGCACCATATTGCCGCTGGCTTCTTTAATACCGGCAATATTTTCCACTTCTTTTGCCAGTCGCAAAGTGGTTTCTGCGGTGATGTTGCTTCCTGTTCTGCCAGGAACATTATATAATATTACCGGCTTAGGGCTTGCAGCTGCCAGGTTTTTGTAATGCTGAAAAATGCCTTCCTGCGAAGGTTTGTTGTAATAAGGGCTGGCGCATAAAACGGCAGCAGCTTTTTCCAATGGATAACTTTGTAAGTTTTCCATCACTTCTTTGGTATTGTTACCGCCAACACCCACAACAACCGGTACTCGCCCATGTACTTTTTCAAAAGTGTAATTGATAATGTCAAATTTTTCTTCGGCATCAAGCGTAGGGGTTTCACCGGTTGTTCCCAATGTAACAATGTATTCAATTCCGTCTTCAATGATAAAGTCAATTAATTTCCCCAACGCATCCAAATCAACTTCCATGGTTGCTTTAAACGGAGTAATGATGGCCACGCCTGTGCCTTGTAATTGTGTACGTAAACTCATTAAAATTAATTTTTTGTGAAGGTATTAAGAAGAAGTGAAATTAGGTTAAACAAAAAGTCTCCAATACAAAGTATTGAAGGCTTTTGCGGACCGGACGGATTCGAGTCCCGTTCCGACACCATTGTAAGGATGACTGGGTACAGATCAAAGGAATGTATGACTCTAAGGATGTTTTAGGTACGTCCTGCGTCCAACTTACCTGGTTTGGATTTTTAGTTTTATAAACTGCTTCTCAATGATCTTTTGTTGTTTTTTTCATAAAACAAATAGGTTGCTAGCAATCATTGGATGTGATTGGCATGAAATTACGGATGATGAACATTATGAAGATGATGTAATGAATGAATTGTATCGTGGTGACAAATATGATGCCCTGGGTGATGTTCGCAATTGGTATGATGATGATTGCTGGATGCAATAATGATCAATGAGTCATTATGATGGCCGGGATAATGAGGGTGATGATGGCCATGATGATTAATGGCAGGGTTGTAAGGTACCCATTGATGGCTATGGTCATCGTGTGTGTACGTAGCATGGTGATAAATATTATGGTGGTGCCAGAATAAAGAATCATGACGGTGGTATGCACTATCCCAATAAAGCCGCTAGGCCTGGTTGGGAGCTGCAATCAGGTTGTTTAAAGATTGCTGCATAACAGCGGCCTCAGTTGTCATTACGGAAGCCGCTACAAGATCGGCCGGTTGTATAGTTTCGTTTGATTCAGAACTCTTTTGGCAGCTAATAAAAAGTATGGTTGCAATACATAAAAAAAGGAATGGTTTCATAATACAGTTTTAATTGAATTTAATCTTCATGTTTACCTGGATCCCGATAATTTCAAGACATGAAGTTATTCCTTTATTACTATTACTTACGCTTTACCTGGCTTGACCTTCAAGGATACATCCCATTAAGTAAACGCTGCTCATAACATCATATAATATAAAGCCCAGGCATTATCTAAAGAAATACATGACTTATATCGAAATGTTTGGAACAAACATTTATTTTTTTACTTTCAACATACTTGCATTAATAGCAACAACAATAGTACTTACCGTCATTAAAACAGCACCGGAAGCAGGGCTTAATAAAACACCCTGATTATACAAAACACCGGCTGCTAATGGTAATGCCACTACATTATACCCGGTTGCCCAAATTAAATTCTGGATCATCTTGCGGTAAGTGGCTTTGCCAAATAATACCAAACTCACAATGTCTTTAGGATTACTGTTCACCAAAACAATGCCTGCTGTTTCTGCTGCAATATCGCTGCCACTGCCCACCGCAATGCCAATATCTGCCTGGGCAAGTGCAGGTGCATCATTTACGCCATCGCCGCTCATGGCCACAAACTCTCCTTTGCTTTGTAATTCTTTTATTTTTTCTAATTTCTGATGTGGCAATACCTCTGCAAAAAAACTATCCATACCCAATGTTTTGCTTACACTTGCAGCTACTTTATTATTGTCGCCTGTGAGCAATATGGATTTGATATTGTTTTCTTTCAGTGTTTTAATGGCGTCTGCTGATTCGGGGCGTATCTCATCCGACAATGCAATGTATCCAGCTAATTGATCATTAATAATTATAAACACAACAGTTTCCGTATCATTGGCGATAAAGCCATCTGGCACAGTGATATTTTTTTCTTTTAAATAACCCGGACTAACAACTAATACCTTTTTGCCTTCGACTGTTGCTTCAACACCTTTACCGGTTATTGCATTAAAGTTTTCAGTTGCAGGAATAATAAGTTTCAAATCTTTTACTTTTTGCAAAATGCCAGTGGCAATTGGATGTTCTGATTTTTGTTCCAATGCAGATGCAATGCGAATGATTTCATTTTCATCCAGCTCTTTTTGAAGAGAAATGATTTTTGATACTTCAAACTTTCCTACGGTCAATGTTCCTGTTTTATCAAATACAATTGTGGTTATTTTTCTTGCATTCTCAAAAGCTGTCCTATTTTTTATAAGCAACCCATTTTTTGCTGATAAGGCTGTTGATTTTGCAACTACCAAGGGCACTGCCAATCCTAAGGCATGAGGACAACAAATAACAATTACTGTCACCATTCTTTCCATGGCAAAAGCCAAGGTTTGACCTGTTAAATACCAGTATAAAAATGTACCAATGCCGGCAATAATGGCAATCGCTGTTAACCATTTTGCGGCTTTGTCTGCAACCAACTGAGTTTTAGATTTTGATTTTTGTGCATCATCCACCAGTTTAATAACTTGTGAGAGATAGGAATCCTTCGCCCCATGAGATACAGTAACTTTAATAGAACCGTTTCCGTTAATAGAACCAGCAATTACTTTATCTCCTTTTCCTTTCTCCACCGGCTTTGATTCACCGGTAAGCATGGATTCATTCAGATAACTTTTACCGTCTTCTATAATGCCATCGGCAGCTACTTTTTCTCCCGGCTTTATAAGTATAACATCATTTTCATTCAGTGTTACTGTTTTTACTTCAATGATTTGTTCCCCTTTTACTAAATGTGCTTCATCGGGCATTAACTGCACTAGCAATTCCAATTCCCTCGATGCACCGGCCACAGATCTCATTTCAATCCAATGACCCAAAAGCATGATTAAAATAAGTGTTGCCAATTCCCAAAAAAAATCCATGCCTTCCAATCCAAACACGGTGGCTACACTATAGATATAGGCAACAGAAATGGCAAACCCAATCAGTGTCATCATACCGGGGTTCTTTACTTTTATTTCACCCACTAAACCTTTCAAAAAAGGCCAGCCTCCATAAAAGAAAACAACAGAAGACAAGCCAAGCAAAAGGTATTTTGAACCTGGGAAAGTGATGTGAATATTTAACCAGTGCTGTATCATTTCTGATAACAGCATGATGGGAATGGTTAAAACTAAAACAACATAAAATCTTTTTTTAAAATCCGCAATCCCGGAAGAGTGTGATGGATGCCCAGCTCCATCTTTTGATTTTGTAAGCGGCACCAACGTCATTCCGCATAAAGGACATTTCCCTGGTGCATCCTGAACAATCTGTGGGTGCATGGGGCAGGTATATCGTTGAAAGCTTTGTGAAGTTTTGTTCAAATTAATATTTGCGATTCCAGAATGGTCATTACTAACGATGGGTTTATTATGCCCTGTGTGGGTTGGCAATTTACTGTCAGCATCTTGGGAAGGCGAAACAGATTTATCAGCTTCATCTTTTACAGGAACTAAATTCATTCCGCATTTAGGACAATTACCTGCCTTGTCCTGTATAATTTCAGGATGCATGGGGCAGGTGTATTGGTGCTGATGTTCCATAACATTTAATTTTTTACAGATAAAACAGAACTATTTTAAACCCTGCAATTGAAATTGCATTAGTAAGTAATGGTAATACCGGCACCTATGCCCATATCACTATCATAGTGCGTAGAGAGGTTAACATATTTCGTAACAATATACCTGAAGCCGGCCATGTATTCTTTATCCGTGTTTATCATCATAGCAAAACGCAAACGACTTGTAATCGGTATATCTTCCCTGCCTAATTGAAAACGGAATTTACCATTACCATCAACTCTTGCATCGGCTATAAATAACATGGGTAAAGTATAAGCAACACCAGCTACTATCGTTGCCCGTTTGGTTTTGTTACTTGTTTGGCCAAACCAGTTTTTATCTTCATTGCCAAATAAATTTTTTGGGCCACCTTCCATTTTAAAATGATAATCGAAGCCAACATAAGGGAATAGCCATTGGTTTCTGCCAATGTAGCGACCAAGCATCGTTTCGCTTTCGTAGCCATGCCTGTCATGAAAGCCTAAATGCCAGAGTGTACTCAATCTCCAACGGGTTTGCGCCAACATAAATTCACCTTCACTTCCATTACTTTCCAAAGCAGCACGGCCCATAAGATGGAATCTTTTATCATCGGCATTCAGGCGACGTCGGGCTAGTTTTGGATCGGTAATGTCTGTTTTATCAACCAATGGATTATCATAACTGAACACACGTCCCATGCCGCTCATCATGTGGTACAAAATATGGCAATGAAAAAACCAGTCGCCGCCGGGTTCATTTGCTGCAAATTCTAAAGTATCTTTTTCCATAGGCATAATGTCTATTATATTTTTCATAATAGCATATTCTCCCTGCTGGCTCAGCAACCTGAAATCATGTCCGTGCAGGTGCATAGGGTGGCGCATCATGCTGTTATTAAAAAGAATGATCCTTATGTTTTCTCCTTTCCTGATCAGTATCTTATCCGATTCTGAAACAACTTTATTATCGAGGCTCCATACATAACGGTTCATATTTCCTGTCAGGTCAAATTTCAATTCCTTCCAGGGCCCGGCAGGCAGCGTAGTTTTTTCAGGAGCCCGTAACATGGCATAATTAAGGGTAACAATATCGGCCTCTCCTCCCATATCCATACCACCCATATTATGGCCACTATGGTCAACGTTTTCAGAAGCGGCCGGCATCTTCATATCCATGTTTCCTGCATTCATGGTATCCTTTGCATTTTCAGGACCTGTTATTTCAGGGTACATAACCGTATTCATATCCATTATTTGGTTTGTCATTTCCATCCCTTTCATTTCTACCAGGCTGCCATTCATATCCATCATATCGTTCATCATTTTCATACCCGCAAAATATTTCAGTTTAGGTATAGGAGATGCCAGTTGTTTTATACCGTTACCCAACCAAAGAGAAGCCGACTTTGTTCTGTCTTCCGGCGTGACTAAAAATTCGTAAGCGGTGCTGTCTGCAGGAATAGTAACCACTACATCATAGGTTTCCGATACAGCTATGATCAGTCTGTCAACTTCTACAGGCTCTACATCATTGCCATCAGTGGCAACCACGGTTATCTTTCCGCCGGCATAGGTAAGCCAAAAATAATCGGATGCTCCTGCATTGGCAATCCGTAGCCTTACCTTAGCTCCGGCTTTGAGTGACCTCACCCCTAACCCCTCTCCAGAGGAGAGGGGGACTTGGACCTCACTAATTTGTTGTTCATTTTTTCCGTTAATTAAAAAATTATCATAAAACACATCGCTTACATCCATGGCATTCATTCGTTTCCATTCGTTGGTAAGTTTGGTTTTAAAATGTCCTTTTTTTATAGCTTCTGCATAGCTTTGTGTACTGCCTTTTTGAATAGCAAACCAATCGGTGGCTGCTTTCAGGCTGCGATGTACTTCTTCGGGTTTCATGTCTGTCCATTCACTAATCACAACCGGGATTGTGGATATATCCCATTCTTTTCTTTTGTTCATAATGAACGCTCCATACATTCCAATTTGTTCCTGCAAACCTGTATGGCTATGATACCAATGTGTGCCATGCTGAATGATGGGGAACTTATACAAATAAGTTGCGCCTGGTTTTATAGGCATTTGTGTAAGGAAGGGTACGCCATCCATTCTGTTTGGCAAAAACAGGCCGTGCCAGTGCAGGGAAGTTTCTTCATTTAATTCATTGTGAACCCATATTTCTGCTGTGTCGCCTTGCGTGAAAGTAAGTGTAGGCATTGGTATTTGCCCGTTTACGGCAATTGCCCGTTTTTGTTTTTTACCAAAGGTTACCATCGTATCTCTTATATACAGATGATACACAACAGTACGTGGGGGCTGAGCGGCATCAATGGTTTTAATGGCCCCTAAATTTGCCTTTGTCATTTTTATATTTTCCATAGTGGCACTGTTGTCTCCCATATCCATACCACTCATATTTTCTTTTGGTTTTTCTCTCACTAACTTCATTCCGCACTTAGGACAATTGCCGGGTTTGTCAGATTGTATCTCCGGATGCATGGGGCAGGTCCATATTGCTGGCTGGTTATTATTTGATGGATTGGAAACAACTTTGGGGTTTTCTTTAATTAATTTCATACCGCATTTTGGGCAGTTGCCCGGCTTATCAGCATGTATCTCCGGATGCATAGGACAGGTCCATGTTGCAGGTTGATCGTTATTTGATTTTACCTGCACCGTATCTTTCTGCATTTTCACTTCGTCCGGCTTCTTTACTACAGGCGCTCTTACAGCCTTTGCTTTTTCGATTACCAGTTTCATTCCACACTTAGGACAGTTACCTGGTTTAGATGCATGTATCTCCGGGTGCATGGGGCAGGTGTAGGTTACAGGCTGAAAATTGTCATTTGAATTTACTGGTGTTGTAACTTTTTTCACTACCGACTTCTTAACTGGTTTAGTCTTTTCTTTCACCAGTGTCATACCACATTTGGGGCAATTGCCCGGTTTGGCAGCATGAATTTCGGGATGCATGGGACAAGTGTAGGTTATTGATTGTGCCCAGGCAAACAAATAGATTGTGAGGCCAAAAACTATTAAAAATATTTTTTTCATTTTCTTATGTATTAAAATTGATACACCGGTACTGATGTTCCATATTCTTATTGGCTACTTTTTAAAATACTATCAACCCAGTTTATTATTGTTTCCTTTTGATTAGAGGTAAGTTTTGAATTTTTATGAAGAATAGTATAAGAAGCCAAAGGCATTTCCCCGGATTTTACCTGCTTGATGATACTTTCAAACTTGCTTTCCTGCCTGCGCTTTGTATAATTTCCAAATTCAGTGAAATTCAGATCTTTCTTTCCATTCCTGATATGCCTTTCCATCACAAACCGGGCTGGTTGTATGTGCGAATACCAGGGATACTTAGTATTGTTGCTGTGGCAATCATAACAGGAGGCAGCAAATATTAATTGCACACTGTCGGGGACATGGTACAGCATTGTAATATGCGATGGCAACAATACTCCATCATCTTTATTAAGGGCCGGCTGGTACAATTGCATCAGCAGGAAAATAATAAGCCCAATGATCAATATTTTTTTGAAAATCCTTTTCATCCCTACAATTCTTTTTTTACAGAACCACAGGTTAGCATTTTACTGCCGTAGTACGGGTTTTTTATTTCTTTGATTTCACTGATCCAGGTAGCACCTTTTCCATCATTGTACATTGGGCAAAAGTCCTGATACAATTTTTGGCCTGCACCAAAAGTCTTTATCAGATCGTTTACATCTTTACTAAGCATGGCAAAATGTTCCCGCTGGTGGTCTAACTTCCCGGCATTTGCACCAATATGTTCCGCATGTTCTTTGGCATCATCTGCCACATCGGTAAAAGCTTTTTTCTGTGCAGCCGGTAAACTGTTTGCATCTAAAGCAGCGAGATTGCTTACAATACCAGTACCAGCTGCCGCTGCATTTTTTGAATCGTCTTTTGTTAAGGCATTCTTTAA
>JAYUZB010000278.1:0-8381 GCA_043752185.1 Chitinophagaceae bacterium | reverse complement strand
TCTTCTTGCTGTAACATCGGGGTCGTAACCTGAGTAGCCGGTTAATGTGGCCAGGTTATTTACAGTTCCATAAAACCTGATATTTGCAATCTTGATTTTACTCAATAATTTTTTTGGTATTGAATAACCCAAAGTAAGGTTATTGATACGCAGGTAAGAACCATCTTCAACAGCCCATGAATGCAACCACCAGCGCTGTACTCTTACTGGTGTCCAAATTTTGGCATTAGCATTTAATGCTTTTAGTTCAGTTGGGTCTGTAACAACCTGTCCGGCTGCATTAATATTTGTCCACCTGTTTTTCATTTCGCCCAGCATATTCAGGTTAGAGAAAGCACCGTCTGTCCACTCAATTTTATTGGCATTGTAAATATCGTTACCTACAACAAAGTTTACAAAAACAGCGAGATCGAAATTTTTATAACTAACCTGGTTGCTCCAGCCACCGGTAAATTTAGGATTGGCATTGCCTATTATCTGGCGGTCTTTATCAGCGGTAATAGCTCCATCACCATCCAGATCTTTCCACTTTAACATACCGGGTTGTGGTGTTCCATAAACACCGTTGAATGCAATACCTGGTTTAATGGTATAAACTCTGGTGGTTGCATTGTAATTAAAATCATCAACACCATACCAACCATCGGTTACAAAGCCATACATTAAACCAGTAGACTGCCCGACTTTAACTAAATAATCATCAACACCATCAGATCCCTGCCAGCCAGAAGTTTTGGTTTGCTCCTGAAGGCCGCCCAAACTTTCTACCCTGTTTTTGTTAAATGCAATATTGAAATTGGTGGTCCAGGTAAGATTCTTTTTCTGTATGGGTGTAGCGCCTATCTGAATTTCTAATCCTTTGTTAGAAGTAGCTCCAATATTTTGCAATTGAAATGAATAACCTGTTGTAGGAGGGATAGCAACAGAAAGCAGCAGATTTTTTGCTGAATTTTTATATGCATCAATATTAACCTGTACCCTGTTATTAAACAGGCCAAGGTCAAGTCCAAAATTTATTGATGAATTACTTTCCCAACGCAGGCTGGGGTTTGACAATAAAGAGGGAGCAAAGCCCGGAACAAGTGAATGATTAAATGCATACTCTCCGGTTACACCATAAAGCTGTTGATAAGCTAAATCACCTATGCGGTTATTACCCACAGCACCATACCCAAACCTGAACTTACCTTCGTTCAGCCATTTGAGATCTGGCATAAATTTTTCTTTGGTGAAGCGCCAGGCAACTGAGCCCGATGGGAAATTTAGTGTTCCATTTTCTGAACTGAATTTAGAAGAACGGTCAGACCTTAAATTGAAGTTCACTAAATACTTATCATCATAAGCATAACTAACTCTTCCAAAAAATGAAGCTATACGTGATGTAGGGCTAACAAATGAACTAACTGTAGATGGAGGACTGGTTGTTCCGGTTGGTGCGGATCCCAGTTGCATATTGGCAAGTGCTTTTTCACGGCTAATCTCACTGGGGAAATATCTTGTTTGCATTACATTTTGTTGTGAACGTACATCAACTACTTCCTGCCCCACCAGTAAAGTAATATCATGATGCTTTTTAAAATTAGTAAGCGTGTACTGAAGTACATTTGAATTACTTAAAGTATAATTAGCCTGTTGACCAATAGAAGCTACCGGTAAGGAAGCATTGTTTCTGGCGGTGCCGGTTATCTTACTGTAAAACAAGTCTGTTCTTATCTGTGCATTATCATAACCAACGGTAGTTCTAAAAGTTAGGTTTTTCAATATGTTATAGCTGGCATAACCGGTAAGGTATAAAGCCTTGCTGGTTTGCTTCCGGTACTCTGCATAAGTAAGCACAACTGGGTTGGTTGCACCCGATGAAGCAAGAAAGTAGGCTTCATCAAAATCATCTATACCAAAGCCGGGTTTAGGCAACTCGAAGGGGCGGTAATTGATGGTGTGGCGCAGTCGGTTTGTTGCCCTGGTTCCACTGTTGGTGGTACCGGCACCATCAATTTGCTGATCAAGGTAACGGGCAGTAAACCCAATCCTTAATTTATCGGTGGCCTTGTGGTCAATTTTAAAGTTTACCAGTTTTCTTTCGAAGCCTGTTGTAAGCTGCACGCCTTCTTCTTTATTGGCGGTAAGGCTTAAGTTGAAAGTAGTAGTTTGATTTCCGCCGCTAACTGCCACATTGTGATTTGAAAATTTTGCTTTGCGTCCAAAAACTTCATCCTGCCAATTTACAGCCGGAACATTTTTATAATTCTGTAAAGTGTCCCAGGTAGTACCATAGGTTTGTGCAAAGCTGGTACTGTCTGCCACACTGCCCCGGCTTCTTTCCCACTGCCACAATACAAAATCATAAGGACTCATCACATCCTGAAAATTAGATAACTGGCGAAAGCCTATAGAACCATTATAAGTTACCTGAGTTTTACCGGCCTTGCCTCCTTTGGTTGTAATAATCACAACACCATTTGCACCTCTTGCACCATAGATAGCTGTGGTAGATGCATCTTTCAATACATCCACAGTTGCAATATCTTGTGGCGAAAGTACCGATAAGGCATTTTCAACCTGCACACCATCAACTACATAAAGTGGAGAGTTGTCTTGTGTAATAGAACCCCCACCTCTTACTCTTACGATAATATCAGCGCCAGGAGCGCCTTCTGAAGAGATGAGCTGAACACCAGCAAGTTTTCCCTGCAGTGCTTCTGCAGCCGAAGACAAAGGAAAATCTTTTAGCTCTTTTGCATTTACAGAAGATACAGAACCTGTAAGGTCTTTCCGTTTAATAGTGGCATAACCTACCACTACTACATCTTCCTGGGTAATTACTTCTTTAACTAATTCAACTGTTCCAGCATCATTACCGGTAACACTTACAATTTTAGAAGCATAGCCCACAGAAGAAACAACGAGATCGGCACTTCCATTACCCGAAACTGCGATGGAGAAATTACCATCCTTATCAGTTTGTGTTCCTTTTTTAGATCCTTTAGTAAGGATATTAGCGCTTACAACAGGTGCTCCTGCTTCGTCAACAACTTTACCTTTAACAGTTCGGTTTTGAGCCATTAAAATAAAAGGAGAGATTAATAATACAGTTAAAAACAACAGTAGTTTATTCATATAGCAATATTTAAAATTCAAAAAATGATGCAATCCGTTTAAAATGTTTCCAGAGTAGAAACTTATTCGTATTTTACAAAGGGTATCGGCAACAAGTCTACATAGTTTATTTAACAATAAATTAAACTTCAATTGATTTTTTTACGCAATCGTTGCCGATAACGATTGCAACAGAATTTGAAAAACAGATTCTGCAAAAAAACGGTTAGTTTGCAGTTGAGCATGAGCAGAAAATTTTCAAAAAAGCACAATACCCAAAGCACATAATGTACGAAGCGATAACCATAAAAGATATTGCAAAGGCACTCGGATTATCAACTTCAACAGTATCAAGAGCATTAAGGGGAAGCCACGAAATAAGCTCAGATACTAAAAAGCTGGTGATAGAATATGCCGAGCAATTTAATTACCGGCCCAATCCCATTGCACTTAGTTTAAAAGAACGGCGCAGCCGATCAATAGGTGTGGTAGTTTGCGAAATTGCAAACAACTTTTTTTCGCAGGCCATTAATGGCATCGAATCTATTGCATACAACAGGGGTTACCATGTTATCATTTCGCAAAGCCATGAATCGTACGAGCGGGAAGTGGTGAATGTTGAACACCTTGCATCCAGATCGGTTGATGGCTTACTGGTTTCCTTATCAACCGAAACAGACCATATTGAACATTTTAAAACATTACACGACAAAGGATTCCCCATTGTTTTTTTTGACAGGATAACCGACGAAATTGAAACCCATAAAGTTGTAGTAGATAATTTTAAAGGGGCGTATAACGTAACACAGCACCTGATTGATGCAGGATATAAAAAAATTGCACACCTTACCAATGCTTCTCACCTGTCTATCAGTAAAGAAAGACTGAATGGATACAAAGCGGCACTCACTGATAACAATATACCTGTTAACGAAGCTTACATAAAAAACTGTGATCACGGTGGCATGATATACAAGGAACTGGAAGATGCGGTAAAAAGCCTGGTAAACTTAAAAGACAGGCCCGACGCTATTTTCAGCACAGGCGACAGGCTTTCGGTAAGTTGCCTCACTGCGTTAAAAGCCATCGGTTTAAAAGTGCCTGATGATATGGCACTGGCTGGTTTTTCAAATTCGCCATTGGTTGAATTACTGAACCCCAGTTTAACAGCAGTTAAACAACCAGCTTTTGAAATGGGGCAAAAAGCTACAGAATTACTTATCAATATTATTGAAAGCAAAAGAGCAGTTACAGAATTTGAAACTGTGGTTTTGCAAACAGAACTTATTATAAGAGATTCATCAGCAAAAAAAGTTGAAGTGAAATCTGCTAAACCCAAAAAAATAATGGGCTAAATAAATTCAGCCCACAACTTAATTTTATTATTATAAAATGGTGGCTATTGGCACCGGATCCATATCAGTAAACTCTTTGTTCTCGCCGGCCATGCCCCAGATAAAACCATAGTTGGCAGTACCTACACCAAAGTGCATACTCCATGGCGCAGAAATAGCGGCTTCATGATTGGCAATAACCAGGTGCCTTGTTTCTTGGGGTTCGCCCATAAAATGAAATACTCTTTGCGTTGCTTCAACATCAAAATAAAAATAAGCTTCCATGCGACGGGTATGTGTATGTGGCGGTACTGAGTTCCACACATTGCCTGCATCTAACACAGTTAACCCCATTACCAGCTGGCAACTTTGTATACCATCATTGTGAATGTATTTGTAAATAGTTCTTTTGTTTGAGGTAGAAATATCTCCCAGGTTAACAGGTGCCGCTTCATCTTTTGTCATTTTACGGTTAGGATAAGTTTGATGAGCCGGAACTGCTAAAATATAAAAATGCGCAGGCGCATCTGCAGAGCTGCTGCTGAACTGCACGTCCTTTGTACCTTTGCCAAGATACACACATTCCAGTTTGTCAATTTCATACGCCACACCATCTGCAGTAACTGTTCCTTTTCCTCCCACATTTATAATGCCCATTTCTCTTCTTTCTAAAAAGAAATTTGCTTTTAATTCTTCTTCTGTTGGTAAACCAATGGGTGTAGCAGTTGGTACAGCACCTCCAATGACCATACGGTCGTAATGAGAATACGTTAATTGTATGGTACCTGCTTGCATCAATCCCTGCACTAAAAAATTATCACGTAGTTGCTGCGTATTCATCTGGCTGGTTTCTTTCGGGCTATTCTGAAATCTTATCTGCATGTTTTACTTTTTTACTTTTGATTTTTTACTTTTTATTTTATCTCCCCATCCAACCACCATCAACAGTAATAATACTTCCGTTTACATAATCTGATGCCGGTGATGCAAGGTAAACAAATGCGCCGGCCATATCTTCCGGCGTGCCCCAACGGCTGGCAGGAATTCTTGACAATATTGCTGCACTTCTTTCTGGATCGTTGCGGAGTTGTGTGGTATTATCAGTAGCAATATATCCCGGCGCCACGCCATTTACAGTAATGCCATGAGCTGCCCACTCATTGGCAAATGCTTTTAACAAAGAAGATATGGCACCCTTACTGGCAGCATATCCCGGCACATTAATACCACCCTGAAAACTTAATAAAGAACAGGTAAAAACAATCTTTCCTGCTTTTTGCTCAACCATTCTTTTACCAATTTCTCTTGTAATAATAAATTGAGAATTTAAGTTGATATCCATAATGGTATCCCAAAATTCATCCGGATGTTCGGCTGCGGGTTTACGCATGATGCTGCCTGCATTGTTGATGAGTATATCAATGCGTTGATGATCGGTTTTTACTTTTTCCAAAAAAGCATACAGCGAATCCCGGTTCGAAAAATCGGCCTGGTAAGGATAGAATTTTTTTCCGGCGGCTTCAACTGATTTGGCCACGTCGCTGCCGGTTGCAGGCAGGCTGCTGCTTACACCAATAATATCTGCACCGCTTTCTGCCATGGCAATAGCAACCGCCATTCCAATACCGCTGCTGCATCCGGTAATTAAAGCCAGCTTATCATCAACTCTGAAATTTAACATGATTGTTTTAATTTTTAAATCCTGATTTATAGTAGTGCAAGGTAAACCCGATACCTTTTATCAATACTTTTTTATTTCATTAAATAAGCGCCCTGTCTAAATGTACATAACCCCCATCAACATGTATTAACTGGCCGGTTGTATGGCTCGATCTTTCCGACAATAAAAATGCAACTGCATTTGCTAAACCCTCCATCAATCGGGTAATCACGCTGTGCCGATGGTTTTTCATCGCCCAGTTTGGTGATATAAGGATTGGCTTAACCCGACAATCATTCAATTTAAAAAATGCCCATGCAATACAGTTGTGCTATCGCATGGGCAAAAATCTGTTTTATAATTCTAATTCATTTATTTATTCAGAAAAAAAATGCTGAATAAAAATTGTATTTACCAGAACCGCACATAAATTAATGTAAGTATCAGCAAGGTAGCAACAATCAACGCAATGGTTGTTGGCTTCAATTTAAACATGCTGCTGTCTACCTCAAATGCTTTTGGATTTACTTTTGGCCCGGCCATACTGATGGCAACCATGGTGGCAACCGTAATAAAGAACGACCAACCCATGTTGATAAGGAATGGAATTTCAACAATGGTTTTAACCACACCCTTTTCCATCTTCTGGTATTCGTATGCTGTGTAAAGCCAAGTTTCTTTACCAAAAATATCAACAGCATAATTGTTAAAGAAGATGGCCAGCACAAACCCTAGTATCAATCCTACCAATGCTGCGGTACCAGTAGTTCGTTTCCAGAAAAAGCCGAGAATGAACATGGCAAACACACCCGGACTTATAAAACCGGTGTACTTCTGAATAAAGGTAAATCCACCTTCGCCGCCAATACCCAGTATATCTTTCCAGGTAAATAAAATGGCAATGATCATGGAAACAAAAACCGTCATACGTCCTGTCCACACCATTTTATTTTCATCAGAATTTTTGTTGATGTATTTTTTATAAATATCCAGGGTGAATATGGTAGAAATACTATTCGCCTTACCTGCCAGTGATGCAACGATTGCTGCGGTAAGTGCTGCAATGGCAAGCCCTTTAAGCCCTGTAGGCAAAAAAGCAAGTATAGCAGAATAGGCACCATCTTTACCTCCTTCAAATCCAGGCAACTGGTTGTTTTTATACAATACATACGCTGCAATACCTGGCAACATTACAATAACAGGCATCAACAGTTTCATAAAACCGGCAAACAAAATACCGGTACGGGCAGTATCAAGATTTGCACCCAAAGCCCTTTGGGTAATGTATTGATTGCATCCCCAATAGTTAAGGTTAACTATCCACTGGCCGGCAAAATACATGGCAATGCCGGGCAGCACAACATATTTTTGAATATCAAGATTCTGTGGCATATCTATAGTGGCCGTGGTAACTTCCGGCTTTGGCAGTATCATGTGAAAATGTTCCGGCGCCTGGCCCAGCAAGGTTTTAAAACCATCAACAATACTTCCGTTGGCAACACCATTTACTCTTTCATCTACAATCTGCAATGCTAAATAAATGGTAGCTAAACCACCAATAATTAATACAGCTACCTGTATTACATCGGTGTAACCAATCACCTTCATACCACCGAGTGTAATTAATAATGCCATCGTCATTAATACGATCATAACCAGATGCAGGTGACCACCACCAAGTAATTCATTAATAGCTACCGAACCCAGGTAAAGTATAGAAGTGAAGTTTACAAAAATGTACAGGAATAACCAGAAGATAGCCATGATCAACGCCACCGTTTCATTATACCGTGTTTTTAAAAACTGCGGCATGGTGTAAATCTTATTCTTTAGATAAATAGGAATAAACCAGATGGCGATAATAATCAGCGCTATGGCGGCTATCCATTCGTAAGCCGCAACGGCAATACCAACAAAGAAACCTTCGCCGCTCATGCCAATAAACTGCTCAGCAGAAATATTGGAAGCAATGAGCGATGCACCAATTGCCCACCAGGTAAGTGAACCCTCGGCTAAAAAAAAGTCATGTGATGCGGTAATGCTCTCTTTCTTTTTTTTATGATATATCCAGTAACCATACCCGGCTACGAGTACAAAATAAATTACAAAGACCAGAATGTCTAAAGATGATAAACTCTTCATAAGCAAATTTTCAGTTGTTAGTAATAATGGTTATTTATTGTACGAAGTTCATTTTTAAATTAATAAAGCTCTGTTTTTTTTCCAGGCCTAATTATTTATCAATAATCAAATTATGTTTGTGCAGTTGCAGTGTACCCTTACCTGAAATT
>JAYUZB010000277.1:0-3340 GCA_043752185.1 Chitinophagaceae bacterium | reverse complement strand
CGCCGGGCACAGCCCTTACATAATGCTCTTCTACATAAATACGCATGGGTGTATTATAGTATGGCCCTGTTGGGCTTAGTATAATCATGAATTTATATTTTTCACTGGGCCTTACGCCAATCATATGATCACTGCTGAACATAAAGGGGCGAATGTATAAAGAATGGTCTTCCTGCTGTGGTATCCAGTTCTTATCGAGTTCTATCAGCATACGCATGCCTTCCATAAAAATATCTTCGGGCACCTGAGGCATCTGCATTCTTTCGGCAGAAATATTAAAGCGTTTAAAATTATCTATTGGGCGGAAGATAGAAACTTCTCCAGATTCGTTCTTATAAGCTTTTATTCCTTCAAAAATTGCCTGTCCATAATGTAAAGCAGCCAATGATGGGTCAAGTAATAAAGGTTGATAAGGTTTTATCTCTGCATTTTTCCATTCACCGTCTTCATAATCCACTTCCAGCATATGATCGGTAAAGTATTTTCCAAAAGGGATATTTTCAAGATTAATATCGGTAAGTTTACTTCGCTCTACTTTTGTGATATTAATATTTTCAGCTGCAACCATATTCATTAATTTTACTGCAAAGAAACGAAAAAAGCAAGAGTTTAAATTACATGATTATGAGTTTAGATAATATTCAACTTTCTGCAACAGTTTTACAAGGTTTGTACAGCAAACCGCTGTACAACTTAGAAACAGACAAATCAGTTTCAGATGATATTGAAACGGGCAATATTGCCAGCCTGGGTAATAATCAAAAAAAAATAGCAGTATTGGTTAACTCCCCAGCTGCTATTTATTTACCCGATGAAGAACTCAATTTTTTGCTGGGTATATTAACTGCTTGTAAACTAAGTATGGCAGATATTGCATTAATTAATCTTGCTAAAAACCCCGGCCTGGCTTATACTGCTGTTACAGAACAACTGAAAGCCGAAAAAATTTTCTTATTTGGTTTAGATGCAGATGCACTTGCATTACCGCTGCAGTTTCCGCATTACCAGGTTCAGCAGTTTAATAACCAGGTTTATCTTTCATCTGCTTCGTTAAATGAATTGCAGACCAATAAAGAGGAAAAGACGAAACTTTGGAACTGCCTTAAAAAAATCTTTGCATTAGGATAATTAAAAAAAATGACAAGCATCATATTTGCCACCAATAATCAAAATAAAGTTGAAGAAGTACGGGCTGTATTGGGCAGCCGTTTTAATATTATCACTTTAAAAGAAGCTGGTATTGATATTGATATTCCGGAGCCGCATGATACGCTGGAAGCGAATGCATCGGAAAAATCAAAAACCATTTTTGTAATAACCAATAAGAATTGTTTTAGTGAAGATACAGGCCTGGAAGTGGTTGCATTAAATGGTGAGCCTGGAGTAAAAAGTGCCCGCTATGCCGGTGAAAGCAGAAGCTTTGATGACAATATTGAAAAGCTGCTTACCAAGCTTGCATCATCAGAGAATAAAACTGCCCGTTTCAGAACAGTGATATCGTTGATACTGGATGGAAGCGAACATCTTTTTGAAGGAATTTGTACTGGCAAGATCATCGCTGAAAGAAAAGGAAATAATGGGTTTGGCTACGACCCGGTTTTTGTACCTGACGGTAGTGATAAAACTTTTGCTGAAATGGATATGGCAGGAAAAAATAAATTCAGCCACAGAAAAAAAGCAATGGAGAAACTGATAATTTTTTTGAATAAATAATATGGCAAGAATTAAAATAGACATTCCGGAAAAAGTAATTGCATCATTCCTTATTCCTCTTCGCATTGCCGATATTAACTATGGCAATCATGTAGGCAATGATGCCTTTGTAAGTATTATACATGAAGCCAGGGTGCAATGGTTAAAACAATATGATTATACCGAATTAAAAATTGAAAGCATAGGTTTAATCATGAGTGACTTGGCGCTGGAATTTAAAAATGAATCTTTTTACGGCGATGTGGTGGAAATAAAATTGAGTGCTGGCGAAATATCCAGAGTGGGTTTTGAACTGTATTATCAACTCTTTGCAAAACGTAATGATGAAAATATTTTACTGGCCAATGCAAAAACCGGTATGGTTTGTTATGATTATGCTGCAAAAAAAGTGGCACCTATTCCAGAAAATTTAAAAGCCATTTTAGAAGGATAAAAAATTAATCTTCATTCCATCTTATCCAGTTTTCTTCGGCCTGAAGAATAAGCATTTCAAAACCATTGATGACAGTAGCTCCCTGTAGTTCTCCTTTTTGTAAGAACAGTGTTTTAGGAGGTTTGTAAACCAGGTCAAATAAAAAATGATCTGCTGTTAAAAGATGATAAGGTAAATCCGGACAAGTATCTTCTGCCGGCGACATGCCCAGTGGCGTTGCATTTACGATAATGTTGTATTCTTTAATGATATCGGTATTTATTTCATTGTATTGAATAAAGTTATCAGCATCCATTTCATTTCTGGAAACAACTAAAAAATCAATGTCCAGTTTTTTAAGTACATACTGCACTGCTTTTGAGGCACCACCGGTACCTAAAATCAACGCCTTTTTATGATGAGGTTTTAAATTTTTTACAAATGATTTTTCAAACCCAATGATATCGGTATTATAAGCTGTCAAAACATTTCCCCTTACTTTAATACAGTTTGCCGCTCCAATCTGCATTACTTCATCAGATAAAAAGGTAACATATTTAAGTACTTTTTCTTTGTAGGGAATAGTTACGGCCAGCCCTTTAAGTGTAGGATTATTTTTTAAAAAATCTGGAAACTCGTCTATATTTTTTAATGGAAATGAATAATATTCAGAATCAGGTATTCCTTCTCTTTCAATTTTTTCGGTAAAATATTGTTTGGAAAAAGAGTAGGTTAAGGGAAACCCTATTGTGCCGTAGGTATTCATTAAGCCGTTTCTTTATTCAGATACAAATGAAAAGTATCGCCACGTAAACCAATACGCATGGCTTCCAATGGAATTACTTCATTGGGCGCAATATTTCCCAGGTTTACATTACAACCTATCAACTCCAAAAAGTAAAGCTGCTGTGCTTTTTGTGGTGCCTCCCAGATAATTTTTTCTTCGGGTATCTGTGTAAGTATTTCCTGTACCAAACCTTCCCTTACTTCACCGGTACCGCGGTAAATACCTACATTACCGGCTTCACGGGCTTCGGCTATTACATAGGTAGAACCGGCTTCCAGTTCTGCCCTCATCAGTTCAATCCATTTATAAGGTGGCAAAATGTGTGCGGCGTCTTTACTGCCCACTTCGCTAAGTACAACGCCCACTTTAGTCAGCTTTTCTATGTAACCACATTTTTCAGCATGTGGTATTTCTATAGATCCATCACT
>JAYUZB010000276.1:0-8467 GCA_043752185.1 Chitinophagaceae bacterium | reverse complement strand
ACGGATTGTTTAAGCGATGTGCTGCGTTAAAATGTTCTTTACGGTAAACCGCTACTTTTTTATTCATAATAATTGATATAACATATAAACATTACAATTTGTTCTTAAAATTTTAAGTAAATCGTGAGAACAAAATTTGCTGATGGTTAAAACAGAAGTCTGCTGATCAAACACATCAACTATTGAAAGTTATTGTAGTAAAGTTAGGGTTTGTTTGATTGATACTGAAATTAAGTACCGCAGTATTCAACAAATATTCTGGGCGTTTCAGATAATTTAAGGCAGTGTAACTGAACACCAGCAGGCAGGTATGGTGTCAACTCGTTCCATATACCAATCACCAGATTTTCAATAGAACAAAGTTTACCCTTCATAAAATCAACATCTACATTCAGGTTCTTGTGATCCAGTTTATCAATCACATGTTCTTTTACAATAATGCTCAGCTTTTTTACATCGTAAACAAAACCGGTATCAGGATCAGGATCACCTTTTAGTGTAACAAACAATTCAAAATTATGCCCATGCCAGTTTTCATTGGCACATTTGCCAAACACTTCCTCATTCTTCTCACGGCTCCATGCCGGGTTAAATAATTTATGAGCAGCATTAAAATGTTCTATCCTGGTGATGTAAACCATTAAATATTCAAAATTTCGGCAAAGGTAACTGCTAAATCCTGAAATGTGAAGTGTAAATACGAAATTTGTATCATGCAAATTTTACTCATAGCTGCAACTGCAACCGAAATTGAACCATTTACAGTTGTAAACAACCGTGTTGATACATTGATAACCGGCGTTGGGGTTCCATCTGCAATTTACCATTTGCAAAGGCGCATTCACCAGATGGATTATGATTTTATAATTCAGGCAGGCATTGCAGGAGGTTTTTCAAATGAAATGGAATTGGGTAAGGTTGTATTGGTAAAGCAGGATTGCTTTGCCGATCTGGGTATTGAAGAGAAAGGAAATTATACTCCTATTTTCAATACTGACTTTACAGATAAAGATGAATTTCCTTTTGCTGATGGTTGGTTGATGAATACAGATGACAATCTGAAATACTCCAAGCTGCCAAAAGCAAAAGCTATCACCGTAAATAAAGTCAGCGACAGTGAATTACAAAAACAACAGTTCGTACAAATTTTTTACGCCGATATAGAAACGATGGAAGGTGCAGCAATGCATTATGTTTGTTTGCAGGAGCATATTCCTTTTCTACAAATACGATCAATATCAAACCATGTTGGCGAAAGAGATAAAACAAAATGGAAAATAAAAGAAGCCATAGAAAATTTAAACAAAGAACTGGTAATACTAATTAACAGATTAATGAACTAAAAGATGCATTTAACCTTAGGTTTCTCTCCCTGCCCAAACGATACATTTATTTTTGATGCACTGGTAAATAATAAAATTGATACCGGCGGATTAACTTTTGATGTTGTTTTAGAAGAAGTACAAACCCTTAATGAATGGGCAATAGCGGGCAAGCTTGACATAACAAAACTCAGCTATGGTGTTTTACCGCTTGTGCTGAAAAACTATATCGTTTTAAATAGTGGCAGTGCATTGGGAAAGGGTGTAGGACCCTTATTAATTTGCCCCCTCCACCCCCTGAAGGGGGAACTTTACAAAGATAAAAGCGAAATAGAAAACGCTGTTATTGCAATACCCGGTGAACATACCACAGCACATTTACTTTTTTCTTTAGCATATCCCGATGCAAAAAATAAAGTTTTTATGCGCTATGATGAAATAGAAAATTTTGTTTTAGAAGAAAAAGGGCTAGGTGTAATTATTCATGAAAACCGTTTTACTTATGCTGATAAGGGCTTGCATCAAATAACCGACCTGGGCGATTATTGGGAAAAAGAAACAGGCAACTCCATTCCGCTTGGCGGGATTGTAATTCGCCGCACTGTTGATGCTTCCATTGCCAGGCATGTTGATAAGCTGATAAAGAAAAGCATCGAATATGCATACCATCATCATTACGATGAACTGGCCGATTATGTAAAAGTTCATTCGCAGGAAATGAGCGAAGCTGTAATGCGTAAGCATATCAATCTTTACGTAAATAATTTTTCCAGTTACTTGGGAGAAGAAGGGAAAAATGCTGTACTAAAACTGTTAAATGTTTACCAAAGCATGAATAATATTGCTACATCAAAACATACTGCAATATTTTTAGCCTCTGATTACCCTTAAACTAACTGTATGAGAAAAATAACTTGCTCTATAAATATCTTCCTTTTTTTTATTCCCGGTATACTTACTGCTCAAAATAAAACGATTACGAAAGATGAAGTAAAAGTTTTTGTTGACTGCAGCGGGTGGTGCGATATGAACTATGTAAAAACAGAAATCAATTATGTTGATTTTGTACCAGATCGCTTTTTAGCAAATGTATTTATTATGGTTACAGATCAAAGAACAGGGTCTGGCGGAAGTGAGCTAAAACTATTTTTTAATGGCCAGGAGAATTTTAAAGGCATGCAGGATACGTTGAAATTTTACAGAACCAGTGTAGATACCGATGCAGAATACAGAGAAAAACTAGTAAGGTATTTAAAGCTTGGTTTAACCAGATTTGTTGCACAAACCTCGCTTGCACAAAAAATAGATATTAGTGTGCCGGTTTCAAAAAATGAAGAAGCTTCAAATTCATTAACTACAAAAAAAGATAAATGGAATTTTTGGGTATTTAATGTTGGCTTTAGCGGCAATATTAATTCTGATGATTACAGCAAGTCAAATAGAATATCTGGAAGTATCCGGGCAAACCGGGTAACCGAAAAATTGAAAATAAATTTAAATGCAAATATTTCAAAAAATGTAAGAACTATCCAGTTTGATAGCACAATTAGTAAGTTCCCTAATAACAACTCGGGGATTTTTGCAACCATTGTTAAAAGTGTGAGCAGTCACTGGTCGCTTGGTGGCCAGGCTTCATTTAATCAAAGCACTTTTAGTAATACCGCTGCAAGGCTGTCTGTTCGGCCGGCAGTTGAGTATAGTTTTTTTAAGTATAAAGATGCTGTAAAAAAATCTATAACACTTTTTTACAGTATTGGTCCGTCAACAAATAATTATATAGATTCGGGTTATTATGACAAACCAGAGCATTTGTTGTTTGAGCAATCGCTTTCATTAAATCTTGGATTTTTACAAAAATGGGGTAATGTTAATCTGGAAGCATCCTATAACAATTTCCTAAACTCGTTTACTTTAAACGACATAAAAATTAAAGGAAAAAATATAAATACATTTTCAATTGGAGGATATTTAGAAGTGCGGATTGTAAAAGGATTGTCTTTAAATGTATCCGCCAATGCAAATTTTACAAAAGGTATTTACCCAAATATACCCAGAAAGTTTTTCTCGAGAGATGATCTATTAACAAACACAAGGCAATACCCTACAGAAAAGGGACTTTATACATATTTTGGAATAAATTATCGTTTCGGCTCAATTTATAATAACGTAGTTAATCCCAGATTTAACGGATCTAATTTTTAAAACCCTGTTTTTTTCAACCCTATACTGTAAACTTCCAGGCATCGTTTTCTGGCAAATTCATGATCAACAATTGGTTTGGGATAATGCAGTTCGTTTAGCTCGGGCACCCATGTATTAATGTACTTCAGTTGGGGATCAAATTTTTTTGTTTGCAGGTAAGGATTGAATATTCTGAAATAAGGCGCCGCATCGCAGCCGCTACCAGCGGCCCATTGCCAGCCGCCATTATTTGCTGCCAAGTCAAAATCCAATAGCTTTTCGGCAAAATAAGCTTCGCCCAGTCGCCAGTCCAGCAGTAAATGTTTGGTAAGAAAAGAAGCCACAATCATACGGACCCGGTTATGCATAAAACCTGTTGAATTTAATTCCCGCATGCCTGCATCTACTATCGGGTAACCGGTTTGTCCGGCGCACCATTTTTCAAAAGATTCTTCATCATCTCTCCATTTAATAAAATCATACGCCGGTTTAAATGCTTTACTCATACCCACATGCGGAAAATGCCAGAGTATCATTTGGTAAAAATCACGCCATATCAATTCATTCAAAAATGTTTCGCTTAAGCCATTACATTGGCGGGCAAGCTGCCGTATACTTACCGTACCAAAACGTAAATGAACACCCAGCTTGGATGTACCAGCTACTGCCGGAAAATCACGTTGCTCCTTATATTTTTTTACCAGCTCTTCATTTAATTGTTTAGCAGGAAAAGGTTGTTCAGTCTTATCAAACCCCATTGAGGATAATGTAGGAATATTTTTGGGGCTCTGCTGATAAAAATTATTAAAATATTTTTCTGTTGGATATGCTTTAAAATGAAAATCCTGTAAAGCTGCTTTCCACTTTCGGTTGTAAGGTGTAAAAACAGTGTAAGGTTTACCATCATCTTTTATCACTTCATTTTTCTCAAAAATTACCTGGTCTTTAAAAGTATGCAGCGAAGCTCCATTTGTTTTTAGCAATGCACCAATAGCATCATCTCTTTCTTTGGCATAAGGTTCATAATCATGATTGGTAAATACTTTTTCAATGCTATAGGTTGATAAAAGTTTTTCAAATGCTTCCTGTGGTGTTGAATAAAAAACCTGCAGTGAGGAGTTTATTTTTACAAGTTCGTCCTGCATTTCTTCTAAAGCTGCATGAATGAAAGCAACTCTTCTGTCAGCCTTATCAGCCAGCCTGTCCAGGATATTCTTATCAAAAATAAAAATGGGTAAGACAGGGGTACTGCCTTTTAAGGCATGGTAAAGGCCGGCATTATCAGCTAACCTCAAATCGCGGCGGAACCAGAAAATATTTACTGTTTGCAATGAAAAAAAATATTTGGTATTTACGAGTTAAAACAGAGTGATCATGAATTTGTTGAAAAAAATGCAGCATATATTTTTTGCGTTTGCATGTTGCTGTATTTTTTATCTTCAATACTTTGCACCCAACGCATGTTATATATGGAATTGGTTAAAAAAACTTCATCTGCATCCAACAGCTCTTCCACACTCAATTTACCTTCAACCAATTTATAACCAGCTGCTATAAGTTTTTCAATCAGGTTTCTCCGCATCACGCCTGCAATACAACCTTCGGACAATGCAGGTGTATAAATCACTTCATTCTTGATTAAAAAAATATTGGCAATGCTGGTATCACAAAGCCGGCCTTCGGTATTCAGCAAAACGGCATCATTCCATTTTTCTTTTTTTGCAAACAATGCCCCCATGGCATAAGGTAAAAAATTGTTGTGCTTCAGGTTGCTCAGTATATCGCAACTCTTTTTTACATCTATATAAATTCCCACAACCAGGCCATTGCTGTTCCAGCTACCTGTTTCATCGGGCAACGCCCAGCTTTGTATTAGGTAATTGGGTTTATGATCAACTGCATCGTACAATCCTCCATCACCCCTAAAGACTGTTAACCGCACCCTTCCCATTTTATCGTGGTTGTTTTTCTTAAGCAGGGTTTGTATTTCCTGCTCCAGATAATCAGGTGTAAACTGTTTAGGAATGGTAAACTGCAATACATGCATACCCTTCCATAGTCTGGCAAAATGTTCATCTACAAACTCTAGCTGGCCGTTTATGCTTTTTATGGTTTCAAAAAGCCCGTCGCCAAACCTAAGCCCGCGGCTATTGGCCGAAATAATGGCCGATTCCGATTTGAGCAGCTTGCCGTTAAAAATAAAATACTCCATGCCCCAAATATACTACTAACCCATCCTTTGTAAAGTTGTATAAAAAATACCCCCCGAAAAATCAGGGGGCAATTTTCATTACAGTTTTAGAGAACAGTTATTAAAGTATTTATTTTACTTAAAATTCTTCGTTCAAAATATTGTGCTTTACAGCATACATGATGAGGCCGGCCGTACTTTTAGCACCTGTTTTTACTTTTAGTTTATCTCTTATAGCTTCTACAGTACGTGGACTAAGATCAACTATATCGGCAATTTCCTTGGTACTTTTCTCCTCACACATCAGCTTCAAAATCAACATTTCCTTATCGTTTAGGTGTGCTTCCTGCTGCATAAGGCGCTGCGGAGTTACATCGTTGCGTTGTTTAAGGTTGGTTAAGAGTGCTTTGTTCGTTAAAGAATTAAAATAGTATTCCTGGTCAAAACAGGTTTTTATGGCTTCATAAATAATTTCGCTGTCGCTGGTTTTGGTAAGATAACTGTTGGCCCCTATTTCCATTAATTTTGTAATCATGCTATGGTCATCCATCATGGTAAGCATAATAATACGCACATTGGGGTAGAGCTTTTTAATTTCCGGCAGGGCGGTAATACCATCCATAATCGGCATCTGTATATCCAGCAGTATTACATCTACCGGTATCATTTTAAGCATGTTAAGCAAGTGCATGCCGTTATCTGCCTCGGCAACAACTTTTACGTCTTTTTTAGCGCTTAGCGCTGTTTTTACACCTGCCCGGTAAAGCACATGGTCGTCGCAGATTATTATTTTGATAGGCTCATTCATATTTTCGTTCGTCATCATAAACTTGGTTTTTGGGTAGTATCGGATTGTTTTTAACAGCAATATAACGTTGAATGCAAGTTCAAATTATATCGAAAAAGAAATAAGCGTGTAAATACCCTTTGTATAGCATAGGGTTTTTACGCAAAGGGAAGGGGAAATAAACGAGTGTACAAACCTTGCTGAAAACTGTACCGTAATACAATTTAATTTTCTCAGCGGCATTTCTTCGTGGAGATTATTTTTACAGAGATACTATTTCTGTAAATCTACTCTATAAGCTTATTACGCATGCCATACATAATCAATCCGCCGATCGTTTTGGCATCTACCTTGGTTTTCATATTCTGGCGTATGGTTTCAATTGTACGTGGGCTCAGGAAAATTATTTTAGAAATCTCTTCAGTGGTTTTATCTTCTGAAAGCAGTTGAAGTATCTTCAGTTCTTTTTCGTTGAAGTTTACCGGGGTATTACTGCCATAATGCTGCCTTACATTTTTTTTCTGCATGAGTTTACCCATTACAGCCTTATTTACTAAATCATTAAAATAAAAATCATCATTCATGCAGGTGAGTATAGCTTCATAAATCTCTTCTGGATCTGTTGTTTTGGTTAAGTATGCATTGGCACCCATTTCCATCATTTTACTTATCATTTGCTGGTCATCGTACATGGTAAGTACAATTATCTTAATATCCTCATACTCTTTTCGTATGAGTTGTATAGCATTGATACCGTCCATTTCGGGCATACGTATATCCATTAAAAGCACTTCGGGCTTTTTAATGGCTATTTTATGCATCATATCCTTGCCATCTTCGGCTTCCCAAAGCATTTTAAGGTCCTGCTTACCAGCCAGGGCCATTTTAATTCCATCCCTGAAGATTTTATGGTCATCTGCAATTGCAATTTTAATGAGGGTCTCGTTTCGCATTGTTTTTGGTAAATGGGTTAGTTTAAAAGCAATTCAAGTTACAATTTTCATTCTATATGCATACGTTTTTGCTATTAATTGTGCCATTAATTAATCAACAAATTAATTCACACCCATGCAATTAATCATTTCTGTAAAAGTACTTAGTTGATTTACGAATTATTTTTTGCGTTAAAATACGCAGCCTTTTTGCACTTTCACGCATTGAAAAGTATTTATTCTAAAGAAAAAAAGGGGCAATAATGCGCTTGTACAGGACTCAAAGCAAAAGTACTTTTGTATAAGTTGATTGGCATCGGCTGAACTAATATTCAATTATCCAAATATCCAATAGAAATACAAAATAGTTCCAATTATCCTGAAGAACCTTGTTTGTGCTTGTTTTCCCTTGTCAATCAACTATTTTCATTTAGTTCCGGTTACCAGATCCGATTTCACCATTATTACTATTTAAGTAGATTGCAATGCTGAATATGATAACTAATAAAGTGCTCCCCGAAAGTTATCTGTCACCCGCAACACCTGTTGTTAGGTAAAAATCCAAGTCGCTTATTTTCTATTCGTACAACTACGTAGGTAAAGCTACGATTTTTTAAATAGTAAATTTACTATTTAGTTTCCGTACATTTACTCAAGTTTAAAACGTTATTTTACCATAAAATGATCACAACTGATTAAAAACAAACGATTTAAATAATTTTAGAACTTCATTTTAAGACCGAGGGGGTTGCCAAAGGTGAACTTTTGGTAGAAGTTTGTACTTCATTATTACTTTTAGAAACCTTAAAACTAAATTATTATGTTGAGTGGAATTATCGATTTACTAGTTGAGTGTTTTGCTTAATTACTAGATCAATTTATATTTTAGAATGTAAAAACGATTGGTTATTTTTGATAAAATAACCATTTTTTATCTTACAGAATCTAAAATATATAACTTACATTTCTGAGCTATTACCTTTTTTTCTTTGTCTTATTTTCCTTAACCGGATAGTAACGAAAGAAAAAAAGGTATTTTTTTTGTATACAATAC
>JAYUZB010000275.1:0-3352 GCA_043752185.1 Chitinophagaceae bacterium | reverse complement strand
TTCAGGCAAAATAAACTTCGGGCAGCAGGTTTTACAGCTCAATGCTGTTATAGATGCTATTCAACAATCACATCCTTCCATAAAAATGTACGATGCTGAAATACGTTCCAGGGATGAAGCTGCCAAAGGCGCAAAAAGCTGGATGCCACCGGAGATCAATACAGGATTATGGATGGTGCCTTACAAAACCAGCATGTGGAGGAAAAACGATATGGGTGAAACGGGCATGGGGCAATATATGATCGGTGGCCAGCAAATGTTGCCAAACAAAAAGAAACAAAATGCAGATGCCGCTTACATGGGAGCCATGTCATCAGTAGAAAAAGAAAAAAAGAACGCCACACTCAATGAACTGGTTAATGATGCCAAACAGTTTTACTACGAATGGATAATCCTTAAAAAGAAATTGGTAGTACTTCAGCAAAATGAAAACCTGCTGAATTTTATGATAAAGAATACGGAGATAAGGTATCAGAACGGTATGGGGAAATTGAGTGCTTATTATAAAGCAAAAGCTGCATTGGGCAGTGTACAAAATATGCAACTGATGTATGAGAACGACATTAAGGAAAAACGTATCCGCCTCAATTCCCTGATGGGTAGAAATGCCGTTACAGATTTTGATATTGATACTACCTACCAGTTAAACGATTATTCAAATACTGTATTTGACAGTACACTTTTCTACATCAACCGCAGCAATTTTAAAGCCATTGATAAAGACATCAACCTTACTTTTTTAAAACAGGAAACAGAAAGACAAAGCCTGAAGCCGCAGTTTGGTATCCGCTACGATCACATGTTTGGATTCGGAGGTTTTCCTATGCAGTTTTCTTTAATGGGTATGGTCAAGCTGCCTTTGGCCAGGTGGTCATCCAGAATGAATAAGGCAAATATTGAAAGCCTGAAATGGAAGGCCGAAGCACTGCAATCGCAAAAACTAATGATGCTGAATGAGTACAGCGGCATGGCCTATAGTATGCGTAATGAAATAGTTTTAAAGAACAAGCAATTGAAATTATACGAGGACAATATCATACCTGCGTTAAAAAATAATTACAAAACCATGCAATTGGGATATGAACAAAATACAGAAGAACTGTTCATGCTTTTTGATGCCTGGGAAACTTTATACATGACACAATTGGAATACCTGAATCAATTACAACAGCTTTTAACCAACCAGGCTCAATTAGAACGCATTTTAGAAATTAAGTAAACATGAAAGGAAGCATTATACAACTTGGAGCATTTTCTTTATTACTGTTTTTACCGGCATGTAATAATGATAAAAAAGAAGATCATTCCGGGCATAATAGTGCTGAGAATAAGCAAGAGCCTGTAAAAAAAGAAATGGCTGCAATTGAAATTCCAGATGTACAGTTGGAATCATTATTAAAACCTACAAACCAAAATGTCATTTCCACCATTCCGGTTACTACGATAAAAAAAGAAGAGGTAGTGGTGAAAATAGATGCGCTTGGTAGAGTAGAGTACGATACCCGTATGATCGGAAATATTTCAGCAAGAATAAATGGAAGGATCGAAAAATTATATGTACGGTACAAATACCAGTACATTAAAGCAGGCCAGAAAATAATGGAGATCTACAGTCCGGAGCTGCTTACTGCACAACAAAATTTGCTGTTCATTTTAAAAAATGATGCAGGCAATGGTTCACTAATAACAGCAGCCAAACAAAAATTATTACTGTTGGGAATGAGTTCAGAGCAGGTACAAAGAATAATGCAAACAGGTAAGTCTTTGCTTGCCGTAACTGTTTATAGCAATGTAAGCGGCCATGTGCATAATGCCGGCGAAGGCTCTGCTGCTATGAAGCCGAAGGCAGCTTCATCAGCTATGAGTGCTATTAACGCCAGTACAGAATTATTAAATTTTAAAGAAGGTATGTATGTGCAAAAGGGACAAGGTCTTTTTAGTGTTTACAACCCTTCAAAGGCATGGGCATTATTAGATATTTATACCGATGGCCAGGCTTTGATTAAAAAAGGGCAGTTGGTAAAAATAACACCGGAAGCTGCACCAGGAAAAGCTTTCCAGGGGCATATTGATTTTATAGAGCCTTTTTACAGGGAAGGGAGCCGGACTACTTCTGCAAGGGTTTACTTTGATAATTCCAGCCTGCGCTTACCGGTGGGAAGCCAGGTGCGGGGGTCGGTCTTTTCAGATCCGGCAATGAGTTATTGGTTGCCAAAGGAAGCCGTAACCTCATTGGGTATTGACAGAATTGTTTTTTTGAAAGTGACTGATGGCTTTAGGCCTTTGAAAGTTACTACCGGAATAACAATAGACAATAACATACAAATTACAGGCGGTTTATTAGAAACTGATTCTGTGGCGATAAAAGCTCAATTTTTAATTGACAGCGAAAGCTTTATTAAAGTAAACAAGTAGTTATGCGTTTTATACTAATATTTTTTCTTGGTTTTTTAGTGGCCTGTTCAGGCAAAAAGCATGATAAGCATGTTGAAAATAGTGATGTGTATTATACCTGCTCGATGGACCCGCAGGTGGTGGAAAGTAAACCCGGCAAATGCCCTATCTGTAAAATGCCGCTTACAGCAGTAAAAAAATCCACTGCAAAAAATGAAGATGAATTGCAGCTCAGCGATCAGCAAATTCAATTAGGCAATATTTCTGTTGATACCATCCGTTCCGGAAATATTGGTAGCCAAACCGTATTAACTGCTGTCTTAAATTTTGACCTTACAAAAACTTCGGCAATCAGCTCAAGAGTTATGGGAAGAGTGGAACAATTGTATTTTAAAAATGTTGGTGACTATATAAGCCAGGGAGATAAGCTTTTTGACATTTACAGTGAAGAATTAAACAATGCCAAACAGGAATATTTATTCGCTTTGGAAAGACAAAAAACATTCACTGGCAATGATGTTATTGATTTTAGTTCACTGCTGCAAAGTGCCAGGAATAAGCTCGCATTATGGGGAATGAGTGATGCTCAGATTGCACAGCTTGTGCAGGCGGGCAAAGCCAGTGCTACAACAACATTTTACAGTACCGGCAATGGTTATATTACTGCTTTAGGTGTGCGCCAGGGCGACTATGTTATGGAAGGAGGTACCATAGTGGAATTAGCAGATCTTTCTACATTGTGGGCCGAAGCACAGGTATATGCTTCTCAATTTTCACAGTTGCAGCAAAGCGCTTCTGCCATTGTTCGTATTCCCGAACTGGGCGATGAAGCGATCAATGGTAGTATCAGCTTTGTTAACCCGGAGATCGTACCCGAATCAAGGATCAACTTAATACGGGTTTCCATACCAAATAAAAACAACAGATTAAAGCCAGGCATGTCTGCTTATGTTTACCT
>JAYUZB010000274.1:0-8507 GCA_043752185.1 Chitinophagaceae bacterium | reverse complement strand
TAAAAGTTGCAAATGCCCAGGTTGCCAAAACAGTCATCCCGATAATCTTGTACCGGTTTCTGTCAACAACAGAATCAACTAAAATTTCTTTTTCGGCGGTAGATAACCACCATAAAAACTCAGTGAATTTCGTGGGTGTATAGGTTCCCCTTTGTGAGATGGCGATATTTTTTTGCATGATATGTAGTAATTAAATGATGCAGTCTGCCGGCCTATTAATAAGCCATGCGACTAAAAGTAAAAAAATATCAATAGTGGAGTTGTGTTGAAGAGTTGCAAAATAGTTATCTTTTTGGGATTAACGCCTGCTTATATTGCTTATTTTACAAATGCCTGTACATTAACAGTTTATTACAAAATACAAATGAAACTATGGGTGCAAAAAAACCGTCTATTACTATATCTTTGCAGCCGTTTAACAGGCTTGTATATTTTTAATACTAAATAAAGAAAATGAACAAAATTTTAAGTGTGGCAGTATTGATGTTAGCTATATTTTTTACAGCAAATGCGCAGGCACCCAAGGGAATCGGAAATAGCGACCCGGAAGCAAAAAAAATACTTGATGCAGTTAGTGCTAAATTTAAAACCTTTAAATCTGTTCAGTCCAACTTCAACCTTAAGATTGAAAATGCAGCTAATAAACTGATGGGTAATAAAACAGGCACGGTGTTTATGAAAGGAACCAAATACCGGATTAAAGTAGCTGGCCAGGATATATTTTGCGATGGTAGCAATGTATGGACCGTAGATGCAGCGGCAAAAGAAATAACGCTTACTAAACTTGAAACCTCCAATAATACCATCACCCCACAAAAATTATTTACCAATTTTTACGATAAAGATTTTTTGTACAAATTAAACAGCGATGTTAAAGGCATACAGGAAATTGAGTTGACACCAATTGATAAAACAAAATTGTTTCATAAAGTAATTGTATTCATTAATAAAACAGCAAAAACAATCACTTCAACAAAAATTTTTGAAAAAGCCGGAAACCGCTATACGTATACAGTTAGCAAAATGAATACTACCACAAATATCACAGACGCAACGTTTTTATTTAACCAGAAAAATTATCCGGGAATGGAGTTGGTTGATTTGAGATAGGGGCCTCACCCCAACCCCTCTCCAAAGGAGAGGGAACCCGAAGGGGAAACTTATAAATTCAAATTCGCCTTCGCTTATATCTTGTATGTGTCCTCCCCCTTCGGGGGATTTAGAGGGGGCCTCCCCAACGGTAAGCTTCATTTTTTAATCCGGCCAAGTCTATCACACGATCAACAACCGTTGCAGCCACTTCTTCAATTGTTGTTGGTTTGCTGTAAAAAGATGGTGTAGCCGGGCAGATGATTCCTCCTGCAAGTGTAATGGTTTCCATATTGCGGATATGAATAAGATTGTATGGTGTATCTCTTACCACACAAATTAATTTTCTTCTCTCTTTTAAAATAACATCGGCAGCACGGCTTATTAAATCATTTGATATGCCAGTAGCAATACGCCCCAGCGTACCCATGCTGCAGGGAATGATGATCATGGTATCGTACTGTCCCGATCCGGAAGCAAACGGCGCATCAAAATCCTGCTGGGTAAAATGCCGCAGTTGATAATGATTGTAGGTATCATTGTCCAGTTCAATTCTCCATACTTCCCTGGCATTTTCTGTCATCACCAGGCTTAGCTCATTCCACTGTTCTTTAAGCTGCATCAGCTTCTTCAGCAATACATCAGCATATACAGAACCGCTGGCCCCCGTAACTGCAATCACAATTTTTTTTCCCATTTTACCGTTTATATGTGTAAGCTACAAAACAAAATTATATGCAAATTGTTTTCCGCCTCATATTGATCTTTGTAATTCTGATAATACTCATCGGATTTTAGCATTTACTAAATTTGGAAAAAATCCATCCCCCGGTTTATTTTATCATTCAAAATTGTAATTTCCACATTCAATTACGGGAATGACTGCTCCAAAATTACAAAGAAGCTTAGGCTTATTTCAATCTACCGTTGTAAACATGATAGACATGGTGGGCATCGGCCCATTTGTAACCCTGCCCATTGTAATGGGCCTGATGGGCAGCATGTTTTTATATGCCTGGATTGCCGGTGCTGTGCTTTCACTAATTGATGCCATGATCTGGAGTGAATTGGGCGCTGCCTATCCGCTGGCCGGTGGCAGTTATAATTTTTTAAAAGAAGCTTACGGTAAAAACAGCATGGGCCGGATGATGAGCTTCCTGTATGTATGGCAAACTGTAATACAGGCGCCGCTGGTTGCAGCATCGGCTGCCATTGGTTTTTCTCAATATTTAGGCTACCTGGTTGACCTTGGATCTATAGAACAAAAATTGGTTTCAGCATCGGTTATTGTGGTTGTTACCATTTTACTGTATCGCAAAATTGACAGCATTGGAAAAATTGCGGTGTTGCTGTGGACCGGTGTAATTCTAACAATCGGCTGGATCATTATTGGCGGTATTGCACATGGGAATTTTTTACAACCCTTAAAAGATATCAATGCAGATTTCAGCTGGGGACAGCTGGCGTCTTTTGCATTTGGGCAGGCCTGCATCAAATCCATTTACAGTTATCTGGGCTATTACAATGTTTGCCATTTGGGTGCCGAGATAAAAAACCCCGGCAAAAATATTCCACGCAGCATGTTTATTTCTGTTATTGGTATTGCCATTTTATACATTGCCATGAACATGAGTGTGGGCAGTGTTATCAGCTGGCAGGAAGTGCAATCTTTGATCTTGACTGATAACAAGAATTACATAGTAAGCCTTTTTATTGAACGCTTGTACGGGCACTCTGCCGCAATTGTTGTTACCATAATGATCTTATGGGTTGCATTGGCTTCATTGTTTGCTGTGATGCTTGGTTACTCAAGGGTGCCTTATGCAGCTGCTGTTGACGGGGCTTTCTTTAAAGTATTTGGCAAACTGCATCCCACCAGAAACTTTCCTTATGTTTCCTTACTTGTGTTGGCAGCTTTTGCTTTTGTGTTTAGCATGTTATTTAAAATGAGTGATGTTATCAGCGGCATTTTAGCCATGCGTATTATGGTGCAGTTTATTGGACAGGCTGTTGGTGTTGTAATACTCCGCAGAAGAAATGGTAGCAACCACTTACCTTATAAAATGCCTTTATATCCTTTGCCGGTAGTACTCGCCATTCTTATGTGGCTATTTGTTTTTTATTCAACAGGCTTTGCTGTTATCAAATCTTTTTTAATTGTTTTTGGAACGGGTATTGTAGTTTATTTTATTTATGCAAAGCTGCAAAAGCAATGGCCGTATAGAAATGAAAAAGAGGTATTGCTGGATGATGAAATTTAAAAAAGTGGCGAAGCATAATTAAAGATCAGGTAAAGCATCCATTGTCTGCATCAAGTTTTCCGTTAAATGTAATGCCATACAATAACTGCCATTGGTAATAACCAGGTAAGGCACATTCAGCGTTGTGTTATATCGCAATACCTGGTCGAGTACAGATTTATCAAGCACTACATTCATTTCCTTACACTCAACAATCATCCAGGGTTTAGTATCAGAATCGTACACAACAATATCAAAACGCTTTTTAAGTTCGCCCAGTTTTATTTCTTTTTCAATGGCAATTAAAGAAGCAGGATATTTTTTTGTTTGGGTAAGATATTGCAGAAAATTTTGCCGCACCCATTCTTCAGGCGTAAGTACAATCCAACGCTTACGAAATTCATCAAAGATGAATTCCTTGCCGGCTTCTTCTTTTATTTTGGGTTGATATAGTGGATATTCAATCTTGATCATTGGTCCATCTCGACAGCGAAAAAAATTTTGTATCTTTAAATAATTTAACTGAAAGATATGAAGACAAAAGAAGAAATAGTAAACAACTGGTTACCGAGATACACTGGCCAAAAATTAGAAAATTTTGGAAAATACATTTTGCTTACTAATTTCAGTAATTATGTAAACATGTTTGCTGAGTGGAATAAGGTACAAATTGTTGGTGCCGACAGGCCTATGCAATGTGCCACTGCAGATAATATTACCATCATCAACTTTGGAATGGGTAGCCCTGGTGCTGCAACAGTAATGGACCTTTTAACAGCTATTGAACCCAAAGCTGTTTTATTTTTAGGTAAATGCGGTGGCTTGAAAAAAAGAAATAAAATTGGCGATTTGATTCTTCCGATTGCAGCCATCAGAGGAGAAGGTACCAGCAATGATTATTTTCCGCCAGAAGTACCTGCCTTACCTGCATTTGCTTTGCAGAAAGCTATTTCAACAACTATCAGGGATTCTAACTGCGATTACTGGACAGGTGTTTGCTACACCACAAACCGCAGAGTGTGGGAGCATGATGAAGTGTTTAAAGAATACCTGCAGCAGATAAGAGCCTATGCCATTGATATGGAAACAGCAACTATTTTCACAGTTGGTTTCTACAATAAAATCCCAACCGGTGCACTGCTACTTGTAAGCGACAGCCCAATGGTACCCGAAGGTGTTAAAACGGAAGAGAGTGATAAAAAAGTTACCACTGAATTTGTTGAACGGCATTTAAAAATTGGTATTGATTCTTTAAAGCAACTCATCAATGATGGATTAACAGTAAGGCATTTGAAGTTTTAATATCCTTCAGGCAGCAATTTTATTTTTGCACCTGTCTTACATTAAAAGTTTTTTTATGAAAAAAAATCCTTTCGTTATTTTATCTATTGCTTTACTTACAATCACTTTTTTACCCGGTTTTCAATGTAAAAAAGAAGATACCGATACTAAATTAAGTGGCTGCATAAGAGGCAAACTGGTTGTAAAAGGCCCTTGTGCACAGTATGTGATACAGGTACTTAGTGGCGATCCCAAAAATGCAGCTATTGCCGCTAATTGGCTGGATCCTGAAACCAATATCAATTACACCAATGTATTTACAGTAAAAAACTATTGCTATTTCCCTGCTCTTAATCCAGGAGATGAATTTAATTTTTACTTTATCAAACAGGTAAGAACAATGGACTGTATCGTGTGCCTGGCCGCAAGAGCAACACCGACACAAGGTAATGAAGTACAATATACAGGATCAACCTGTCCCTGATATAATTATGGTTACACCTCTCCTCTCCATAAAAAATCTTTCCATTCAGTTTAATCAGGATTGTGCATTAAGTACTGCTGTAAGCAATAATTCATTTGATGTGGCAGCAGGAGAACTGGTTGCCATTGTAGGTGAAAGCGGCTCTGGCAAATCGGTTACAGTATTATCCATATTACAACTCTTACCAAAGCAGGCCATGGTAAACGGGGAAATTTTATTCGGGCAGGATGAACGGGTTGATCTTTTAAAATTATCTCACAAAAAAATAAACAGCATACGTGGTAATAAAATTGCCATGATTTTTCAGGAGCCAATGACCTCACTAAACCCGGTGTTTACCTGCGGTTACCAGGTGATGGAAGCGATACAATTACATCAAAAAGTAAATAAAGAAACAGCCCGGCAAAAAACCATTGAATTTTTTGAAAAAGTAAAATTACCTGAGCCCAAAAATTTATTATCACGTTATCCGCATGAGCTAAGCGGAGGACAAAAGCAACGGGTAATGATTGCCATGGCCATGAGTTGTAACCCGGATATTTTAATTGCCGATGAACCCACCACGGCACTTGATGTAACTGTGCAAAAAACTATACTGGAACTCATTAAGTCTCTACAACAACAAAATAATATGGGTGTAATTTTTATTACACACGATTTGGGCGTTGTAGCAGATATTGCAGACAAAATACTGGTAATGCGCAAAGGCGAAATTGTGGAACAGGGACTTACAAAAGATATTTTATATGCCCCACAACACCCATACACAAAGGCTTTACTGGCCTGCAGGCCTGCCGGACAACCAAAAGGAAAAAGATTGCCGGTGGTAAGTGATTTTATTAATGAAGAGGCTACATCAACTAAAAAGTTAATTCAGCCAGAAAGCACCCTAACACCAAAAACAAAACTCCAAACACAAAACACTGTTCTGGAAGTAAAAAACCTCCATGTTCATTTTCCACTAAAGAAAAATTTATTAGGAAAAGCCTCCACATTTTTTAAGGCCGTTGATGATGTAAGTTTTACAGTGCAGCAGGGAGATATTGTTGGCCTGGTTGGCGAAAGCGGTTGTGGCAAAACAACTTTGGGCAGAAGCATTTTGCAATTGATAAAGCCAACATCGGGTAAAATTTTACTGGATGGCAAAGACCTTACACAAACCAGCAGCGAAGTGTTACGCAATATGCGTAAAGACCTGCAGATCGTTTTTCAGGATCCATACGGCTCACTAAACCCACGCATTACCATTGGCGATGCCATACTGGAGCCGTTGAAAGTACATTCGGTTTTATCCAACAATAAACAGCGTAAAGAAAAAGTGATGGAGTTGCTTGAGAAAGTGAGTTTAGATACCAGCCACTTTAACCGGTATCCTCACCAGTTTAGCGGCGGCCAGCGCCAGCGCATTTGTATTGCCCGTGCATTGGCACTCAATCCTTCTTTTTTAATTTTTGATGAAAGTGTTTCGGCGCTGGATGTAAGTGTGCAGGCACAGGTACTCAATTTACTCAACGATCTGAAAAAAGAATTCGGTTTCACTGCCATTTTTATTTCGCATGATCTTTCGGTTGTACATTATATCTGCAACCGCATACTGGTTATGTACAAAGGAAAAATTGTGGAAGAAGGAACAGCAGACCAGGTATATCATCATCCAAAAAATGAATACACCAAAAGTCTTATTAATGCCATTCCGGGTAAATCCGTCGTATCAATTTTATATTAGATTAACTATTGCCTTTACTCTCCGATATATCGCTTAGAGAAACAAGAATATTATATTGCATATTTGTTCGGTATAAATGATATTTCTTATGATTACAGAAATTACAAATAATTACGCTGAAAATTGACTGCATTTAATTACCTTTGCCCACTTTAAATCATGCCGTAACATGATAAATGTCCTGAGAACAGGGCTCAATCACTGTAAACTTTTACAGACAGGCATGTGACACAATTAAATAAAACCGTTACATGAAATTATCCCAATTCAGATTTGACCTCCCGCTAAACCTTATTGCCCAAAACCCTACCAAACGCCGTGAAGACAGCCGTATGATGGTTATTGAGCGCAAAACAGGTAATATCGAAAACAAACATTTTAAAGAGATACTGGATTATTTTGATGACAAAGATGTATTTGTTGTGAACAACACCAAGGTTTTTCCGGCACGTATGTATGGCCGTAAAGAAAAAACCGGTGCCAAAATTGAAGTTTTTTTGTTGCGTGAATTGAATAAAGCCAACAAGCTTTGGGATGTTATTGTAGACCCGGCCCGTAAAATACGTGTGGGTAATAAATTATACTTTGGTGAGAGTGATGAACTGGTTGCCGAAGTAATTGATAACACTACCAGCCGTGGACGTACCATCCGTTTTTTATGGGATGGCACTGATGATGAATTCAGAGGCATGCTTGAAATATTGGGTGAAACACCTTTACCAAAATACATTAAGCGCAAGCCGGATGAAGAAGATAAAGAGCGTTATCAAACCGTTTATGCCAAGCATGAAGGTGCTGTAGCTGCACCAACTGCAGGCCTGCACTTTAGCCAGGAACTGATTAAAAGACTGGAAATAAAAGGTATTCGTTTTGCAGAAGCAACTTTGCATACAGGCCTTGGAACCTTTCGCCCGATTGAGGTTGAGGATTTGAGCAAACATAAAATGGATGCTGAATATTACCGTATTGAAGAAACTGCCTGCAATATTGTAAACAAGGCAAAAGAAGGTGGCCACCGCATTTGTTCTATTGGTACTACCACCATGAGGGCTATGGAATCTTCTTTTACAGCGCAAAAATTATTAAAGCCATCTGAAGGCTGGACAAATCATTTTATTCATCCACCTTACAACTTTAATATTGCCGATTCACTGGTAACCAATTTTCATTTGCCAAAAACCAGTTTACTGATCATGGCTTGTGCATTTGCCGGTTACGATCTGATGATGGAAGCTTATAAAAAAGCAATTAAAGATAAATACCGTTTCTTCAGTTATGGAGATGCGATGTTGATCATCTAAAATAATAGTAACCAAGATTTTTATTGATACTCCTCGCCGCGGCGGGGAGTATTTTTTTTGCCCCGAACCTTGCCTGCGGCAGGCAGCTTACACAAATGCAACGAATATTGTGCTTTAATTAATAGTGATGCTTTGTGATTTAGTGGCTAATAAAACAGCACATGAATAAATGACTTACAGGAATTCAAAGATTTTCCTGATCTCCCACTTGGGGGAGATTTTTTTTCACGAATGTCACCCATGACCTCAAATAGTTTGTATTTATTAGTGAGAATTAGTGCAATTAGTGGCTGATATAAAAAAGCCCGGATAGAAAGCCAGGCTGTGTTAAAATCCAATATCCTATGAAAAACCAGATCATGTACGATTATAGTAATACCCTGGTT
>JAYUZB010000273.1:0-3393 GCA_043752185.1 Chitinophagaceae bacterium | reverse complement strand
TTTTGGCAAATAAATTAGATAAGCACCTGTTGCTGAATGTAAATATTCCGTCTGTTCCTAAAAAAGAAATAAAGGGTATTAAAATTTGCAAACAGGCTTATGCAAAATATAAGGAAGAGTTTGATGAGCGTATTGATCCACACGGAAAAAAATATTACTGGTTAACCGGCGAATTTATCAATTTTGATAAAGATGAAGATACCGATGTATTGGCCCTGCAAAACAATTATATAAGTGTGGTGCCGGTGCAATTTGACCTGACTAATTACAAGCTGAAAAAAATATTGGAAAAGAAGAAACTATTCAAATGATATTTAAGAAAGACAATTTTATTTTTGGTGCCATTCTAGGTTTTGTGGGGCCAATCCTCGGCGTCATTATTTTTAAAATGACAAAATTTCAGTCGTTCACTTTTGCCAATACATTTGAATATATGTGGCTGGAGCAGGGCCACCGCACCTTTAGTGTAGCACTAAGCCTGGCATTAATGGTGAATGCTGTTTTATTTACCATTTATATAAACAGCCGAAAGGATAAAACCGCCAAAGGTATTTTTGCACTTACCTGTGTGTATGGGCTGCTGGTGTTGTGTATTAAAACTTTTAGCTAAATATATTGTGAGATGTTTGATGTACGATGTACGCCTGTTTTATTGGTTATGGCGTATATCGTACATCAGACTTCGTAAATCAAGCTTATTGCCTTAACGCCCGATTCGATACAAAAGATTTTTTCTTCGCACTTATCAAACCCTTATCCAAAAAACTCTTTACCACTTTAGCCCTGGTATCCGAATTCGTCATCGGGCTTTTTCCAAAACCCCTTCTTATTGCCAGGTATTTATTAATCACTTTCAATTCATCAGCCTCGGTACCATTTGCCATTTGCTGTGGGGTAATACCGCTTTGTTTTAAAGCCGCAGCCACAACAGTTTTTACATGGCCGGGGCGATTAACATGCTGATCAATCAGCAGCGATGCTGCATATTCCGAACTCAGCAAATCGTTGATGGAGAGCCCGCCAAAATCGGCATCCTTTACAAAATAAAAACGGTTAAACCGGTTGATGGCATGTAATACCTGTATGGCACAAATAGCTGGTTCTTTTCCGGCAAGTGCAAAGCGCAGGGCCCAGTTATTATTGCGGAAAGCGGTTTTTCTTGCATCTGTATTCTGGAGCACATTTTTCAATGTTATAAAACCTGTTACATTGCCGTTTGCAGGGGCAATATCAATTCCAAAATCGCCAAAATATGTTTTAAAAGCCGATGGCTGTTTTTCTTTTATTAGTTTTAATAAAGCAGGTAGTTCGCCGGCATCGCCCAGCGGCCCCATCGTCCATTGAAACATGCCCCAGCTTAAATAACTATTGTCCCAGGTATTTATAGAATCAAGATTGCCTTCATTTTTAGAAGTAGCCAGTAATGTATTTATTTCAGAACTGCTCAAATTAAGCGTGGCCAGTAATGTTGCATTTTCATTTATAAAATGCTCGGTATTAAAACTTCCAATTCTTGAAATTCCTTTTTTAAACAAATTGCCAAGAAATATTTTTTCGGTAGAATTACTAAACCGGTAAAATACTTTATTGCCTTCGTTGGTAATTTCGGCATTTTTTGCACCGGTATCTGTAGTTTTTTTAGGTGTGAGATTGAGCACCTGGCCCACTTTTATTTTTGATGGATCGGCAATGCCATTCAAATCAGCCAGTTCACGCCATTTACCGGCATCGCCAAATATTTTTATTACAATTTTTGAAAGGCTGTCGCCTGGTTTTATGATGTAAGTTTCCATTTGGTTGTTTTTAATGTATGAGGTAAAATACTAATTTTTAACATTTTTCCAAAGTTTTGCAGCATCATTTCTTAATTATTTACAGATTATTTTGCAATGCACCACATTTGCTGGTTCAGATTTACAACATACCTTTACCTGCCTGCCAGTAGGCAGGTTGAGCTATACAAAACTGTTTAAAAGTATAGTTGCTGTAATAAACTTACATGAAATACTACATCATATCCGGCGAGGCCAGTGGCGATCTGCATGGAAGCAATCTCATTAAGGAATTAAAGAAAAAAGACGCCGATGCCGACATCCGTTGCTGGGGTGGCGATAAGATGCAAGCTGCCGGAGCCACGCTGGTAAAGCATTACAAAGAACTGGCTTTTATGGGTTTTTTAGAAGTGATAAAAAACCTGCGGACTATTTTAAAGAATATAAAATTTTGTAAAGAAGATATACAGCAGTATCAACCTACAACTTTAATACTGATTGATTATCCCGGCTTTAATTTACGCATTGCCAAATGGGCAAAAGAACAGGGCATCAAAGTAATCTACTATATCTCTCCGCAGGTTTGGGCATGGAAAGAGAACCGGGTTAAACTGATAAAAGAATGTGTAGATAAAATGCTCGTCATCCTTCCATTTGAAAAAGAATTTTACAAAAAATGGAATTACGAAGTGGAATATGTGGGGCATCCGTTGGTGGAGGTTGTGGAGGAATTTGGAATTAGAAATAAGGAATTAGGGATTGGTAATTTGGAATTAGGTTTGAAAAATACAGACCCCGGTTTTCCCAATTACCAATTACAAATTACCAATTCCTCTGTTATTGCCCTCCTCCCCGGCAGCCGCCAACAGGAGATTTTAAAAAAACTGCCCATCATGCTGGAAGTAGCCAAACATTTTCCCGACTATCAATTTGTAGTTGCCAAAGCACCGGGACTTGATGAAAATTTTTATGCATCGCTTTTAGCTCCTTATAAAAATGTTTCTTCGGTTGTTAATAAAACCTATGAACTACTGGCACAATCTAAAGCAGCATTGGTTACCAGCGGTACGGCAACATTAGAAACTGCATTGTTTGCCGTGCCGGAAGTGATTTGCTACAAAGGCAGCACCTTCAGCTACCAGATTGCAAAGCGACTGATAAAAATAAAATTCATCGGACTTGTAAACCTGATCATGGATAAAGAAGTAGTGAAGGAATTAATACAGGACGAATTAACGGTAGAAAACCTGAAACGTGAACTGACACTGCTGTTAACAGATGAAACAAAACAACAGCAACTGAAAAATGATTATGCAGCGCTTAAAGCCCTGTTAAGCAAAGGTGGTCATGCTTCGGCAAATGCTGCCGAGAGTATTTATGCTTATCTTACTAAATTACCGCAGTAATTTAATGGCCAGAATAATCATGGCCAGCAGGAACAATAAAATGGATAGCCTGTTAATGAAGTGCATCTTTTTTACAAATGATGAGTTTGGTTGATCGGGGTCTTTTTTTTTCAGGTATAAATATTGGGCAATCTGGTTAAGTACACTCATGTTTTTACAATTAGATTGTAAAATTAATGCTTAAACCATTAATCGAAATATTTGTTAAACAAATG
>JAYUZB010000272.1:0-3397 GCA_043752185.1 Chitinophagaceae bacterium | reverse complement strand
CAAGGATCAACTTAATACGGGTTTCCATACCAAATAAAAACAACAGATTAAAGCCAGGCATGTCTGCTTATGTTTACCTGAGTGGTTCAAAGCGTTCTGCGCTTACCTTACCTGTTGATGCAGTTATCCGTGATGCTAAGGGAGCAACAGTATGGATACAAACAGCGAAAAATACTTTCAAAAATATAATGGTTGTAGTGGGCGCAGAAGAAGGTAGTATGATAGAAATAAGAAGCGGATTGCAGCCAGGTGATGTGGTGGTTATGAGCGGGGCCTATTTACTTAACAGCGAATATATTTTTAAGAAAGGAGTTAACCCGATGGAAGGAATGAAAATGTGAAAAAAATGAATACGTGATGAAGTGTAACATAGAACTTTGACAATCAGGGTAAGCCACCTAATAATTTTACTGAAGGAGAAATAATTAATGCTCCGCCGCCGCCAATGGCACTCAGCCTGAGAAAAGAAAGTAGTGTACCGGGCTGAATTTGTGAAAAATTGTGTACTGGTTTTAATTGTTTTGATAAAGATGCCGAACCAGACATGCCAAAAACCCAGCTTAAATATTTATCAAAACGTTCTCTGGTAAAAGGGGCAGAAAATTTATAGGCAGTATGCTCATTGTCGTAAAAAACAATCTGCTCAAATTGTTTTTGGGCAAACTGGTTATGTTTTAGCTGGCCATTGAAGAGATAAACTGTGGTATTTTCTTTTAGCTTAATGTTTCTCAGGAAATTTGTAAAAGAGCCTGAATCATCTTTTATTCTTTCGAACCCGTAGGGCAGTGGTATTGCTTTTATTTGTTTGTAAGGGTTTATATTAATAGTGGTAAGTGTGGTATTTAAACCTGGAGGAGTTCCTGTATTATTGTTGTAGGAAAATAGTAAGAATGTTAATAATGCCAAAAACACTTGCACAATTATTTAGTTTACAAATTGATGCTCTGAAGGAATTTATCCATATAAAAATTTGTTAAAGCACTTGTACTGTATAAAAGGAGTAGACGCACATAAATTATAAAATCATTATAAAAAAAAATAATTTCTTCATACATTTTTTTAAAAAGGTGAATACAACAGGGTAAATAGGTGATTTCTGTAAAAAAAATTAATAATACTAGCATTACTTTTGGCCAAATAGGTATATATTTAAATGCTGAACCAAACTAACTTTCACCAACCTTTAAAACCTCGCTTATGATTAAAAAATCTTTCTTTAAAGCAATTCTAATTTGTTTAATTTTTGTTTCGGGGCTGCAGGCAACAACCTATGCCCAGAAAGTAAACATTACAACAGCACCAGCTAATGCTAAAATTTATGTTGACGGCCGTTTGCGTGGCACCGGCAGCTTTATTGTTGCTGTAGGCAAAAAAAACTGCATTACAGTGGAGGTAAGAGCCGAAGGCTTTATGCCGGAAGTGAGAACCTATTGTAATAAAAAAGGATTTGAAGACCCTCCAAATGCAGATTATATTCAGCTAAAGCTAGATGAGGCGTTTTTGCCATCAGTAGTTGCAGTTACATCTACACCACAAACCGCAAAAATTTACCTAAATGGCGTTGTTATGGGTACTGGATCTATGCAGGTAAGTGTGCCTTACAATGATTGTGTAACTGTAGAAGTGAAAGAAGAAGGTTTTATACCCGAAATAAGAGATTACTGCAAAAAAACAGGGATGAGTCCCCCAAAATCTGATTATTTTAAACTGCAGGCAGATGAATCTTACACATCTTCGATACAATCGGATATTGCTAATAATGAAATCGTATTAAATATAAAAAACGGCCGTACCAAGGACGAATCGTGGAAAATTATTGTAGCTACTGTTTTGGGCAAATTTGATGTACTGGAAATGAATGATGAAAAATCGGGTTATTTACGTACATCATGGATAGGCGTAACTTTTAAAGCTAATACGGTAAGAATGCGGGTTATAATTAAGCAATCTACGGAGGAGCCACTTTCTTACAAGATCAAATTTGTTTCGGAATATTCTGGCAGGGCGGGCACTCCGTTTAGTGCAGATGAACAATTTGCACCTTTTGGCCGCATGTTAAAAAAATATGACGGGTTTTTGGAGGAATTAACAACCAAGCTAAAAAATTAGGTTGTATTATAAAACAATGGTTATGAAATGCTGTTATCGGCAATTCATAACCATTGTTTTATTTAAAGGGTTTTATTTTTTAGTAAAACCTATTTTATCACCTTTAGTATTACTTCTTCTTTGTTTTTCAGCGACTTTAATGGAATACCTTTTTCTTTTTTGTTATCCAGTAAAACAACATAATGGTCGTATCCTAAATCCACAACCACACGGTTATCAATTATCCAACCCCGCCCTTGTATTTTAATACCTTTTGAAGTAAACCGGTTTGCTACCTGTAAATCTTCCTTTAAGATAATTGATACAGTATACCCATCTTTGAAATTTTTATACTTTCCTACAATCTCTGCTGCAATAAATTTTTCATTGCCAGCATTTGAATTTTTAATAACTGGTATCTTTTTATCAAGCGTTTCAGGATGTACACCATCAGTTTCATCCACCTTTACAGTCATACCTCCCAAATTCAGTTTTGTTATATCATTTTTTGTATTAGCTTTTGAGGTATTATCGTTTTTTGCTGTGGTAAAAATATTATAGCCAAAACCCTGCAGATACAATTCCGGAAATTCGAGTAGCTCTTTTACAGCTATAATCTTATAAACGTATTCTGCAGTTTCTTTATTCAAATTCATTTCAAAATAGTTTTTTCCTTGCCTTTTAATTGCATTACTTATACTTCCAATGCCATTATTATAAGCAGCTGTAGTTAATACCCAGGAAGAAATACGGAAATCTTTACGAATTTTTAAATAATAGCTGGCCAATAGTTTGCAGGCTGCATAAGTTGATTTGTTGATATCATTGCGCTCATCAATTTCTCCATTAACTATTAAATTTAAATCACCAGCTGTTGGTTTCATAATTTGCCAAAAACCTGCAGCACCAACAGGTGATACAACATTTCTTAATCCACTTTCTACAATAGCCAGGTACTTTATATCTTCTGGTAAACCGGTTTTCATCAGATAATACTCAATCGTTTTCATGTATTCATTCTCTTTTTGGCGTAATTGAGAAACAACACCATAATTCATTTGTTTTTTAATAATGCTCATTAATTTATCGGCTACAAAACGATCGGCCACGGGTATTTTTTCTCCACAAAAGGTAATTTCATGCGCAGATGTACGAGTAGATATTACAAAGATGAAACTACATACTGCAAATTTTATGAACGTTTTTAACTTCATGTTTAGTTTTTTAATCACTTTGTTAAAATAGTATGGTATGAAAAATAGTTTAAGTCTCCTTTTTTATCGGCAATACTTTGACTATGTTATATTTT
>JAYUZB010000271.1:0-3406 GCA_043752185.1 Chitinophagaceae bacterium | reverse complement strand
CGTTCGGTTTTACTTTTTGCAGGCCTGGGAGCAAGTACTAAAACGCCATCGGTAGCCACCATCATTTTATTGCTGGGTATTACGTAAATATGATCGGGCTGTACTTTAATATCATCCGTAATTTCCAATACCGGTATAGGGGTAACTTTTTGCAGTATTTCGGGTAACAGGCTTTCGTGGTTGGGGTCTAAATGCTGCACCAGCACATAAGCCATGCCCGAATCTTCGGGAATGGCTTTTAATAATTTTTTAAATGCATCGAGCCCGCCGGCAGATGCACCAATGCCAACTACAGGGAACAGGTTGGCGGATTTGATAAGTGGTTCACCTGCCACCTCTTTTGTGTCTGTTTTAGTTATCTCTTTTTTTGCTTTCATGTAAAGATGTTATACAACAAATGTAAAGCCTTTAAGCATTTGTTTCCGGCGTTATTTCCGTTGGTAATTCCGGATGGTTTTGCATGTTTATTCCAATTTCCTCCAACGGGCTTCTTCTTTTATTTTTTAGTTTTTTAAAATGCGAAGGGCTGAGGCCGGTCATTTTTTTAAACTGGTTGCTCAGGTGGGCTACGCTGCTGTAGCTCATCTTCCAGGCAATTTCTGTAATGTTCAGCTCGCCGTAAATGATGAGTTCCTTTATGCGTTCAATTTTATGGGCAATAATGAACTGCTCAATGGTGGTGCCCTGCACTTCGGAAAATAAATTGGCCAGGTAGGTATAATCGTGGTTTAATTTTTCGCTGAGGTAGTGCGAAAAATTTACCCTGATCTCTTCATCGGTATGATGAACCATTTCGATGATCACATTTTTTATTCTTTCAATCAGCACCGAGCGGCGGTCGTCCATCAGCTCAAGACCGGAGTTAACTAAGCCTTCCTGCAAAAGTGCCCGTTGTTCTGCAGATATTTTCTCCATAATCTCCACTTCGCCCAGCTCTACCACAATAAAATGCAGGCCCAGTTTTTTAAGCTCTTCTTTAACCGCCATTTTACAGCGGTTGCTTACCATATATTTGATATGTAATTTCAATGGGTTTTATAGTTTACTTACAAAGTTCAAATGCTTTACAGTGCAAATCTTACACAACTAATTTAAAAACTTGCACAATTCACACACGGGTAGCATTAAAAACATCATCTTATTAAACAGAAAGCGGTTAGGTAGTGGCCATAAAAATAAATAAGCCTATCCGTGAGGAGTAAATAAGTGCCTGTGAAATCACTGTAATTTACTGAATAAAACTCATAAATGAAACCATTATTACATTGTTTTAGTTTTTATCAGAGATGGCAAAAATGTTAAATTAATTATGCAATTTTTTTTTAAAATTTTGCAACAAAGCAATCCACAGATTTTTTCACCTTTGAATTGTTGAAAAATTCATTTCAATGTAAACAGATAAAATATGGAGAAACCAAAAAGAAAAAATGGGTCACCAGAAAGCATTGCACTTTCCAGCCAGCACACCAAAAAAATGCAATAAGGTTAAAATAAACCGCTTGTCTTCTTAAAAATATTTTATAACCATTTAAATAAACACAAAATGCAAAGTAATGATGATTTATTCAGCACAGATACCAATCCTGTTATTGCCGCATACGAGGGTTTTGATAAGGAACAGCCAGAAATAAATACGCCTGGTGAAATCGACAAAAACTCACATAATGTAATGCCCATTGCCGGAGCAAATGAAACTGCTACAGATGATAAGGAAGATGTAAGTACAGACAATGAGGAAGATTTGGAAGAGGAAGAAGATTTGGAAGATGAGGATGAAGAGGATGAAGAGGATGCAGCGTATGTAGATGATGCCGGGTTAGATGCAAATGCAGATACTACAGCCGATGATACAGCCGATGATACAGATGACGAAGATGATGATGATGGCACGGCCAGCGCTTTAAATAAAAACAGCAGCATAACCAATGCGGATGATAAAGGTGGAATTTATTAATGACACAGCATTTAATATTATAATCCCTGGTATGACTAAGAAAAAGTGCAGTAATTAATTTTATTGCGCTTTTTTTTATTTTATTAATAGTTTATTTTTTTTATTTCGAATGTAGTTTATAGTAGCCAGTATTTTATCGGTCATATCAGGTAAACCCCGGTAAGTGACAGGTGTAAAACAAAAATTATGTAAGTTATTTTTTAAGTTTTGTAATAGTTTTTTAACAAAACCCGGCAACCTTTAATTAACTACAATTAAATACAAAAAGGCATTCAATGCGAATGCCTTTTTGTATTTAATCTAAAACAAAAACAATCTTCCTTAAACAATGAACGGATCAACAATTGCTAATACCTGTGCTGATGTTAGTGGTTCATCAAATCCTTCAGAAGCTGCGGTTGCGGTGTTATAGGCACCGCCTAAACCAATAATATTAACGCCGGCCTGTGTGGTTAGTTCCTCGCCATTATAGCTTGGTTGAATGGCCGCATTTGCAGGCGGAAAATCAATGCCACTATAGTTTAAAGTTATCCATGGCTTTAATGGTTTTTGCGAAGGAGGGATGGCTGCATCCAAAGCTCTTCTCATTTGCCTGATATGTGCTGCATGACGGGCTTCTACCGAATGAATATTTAAAGCGGCTGTAAGTACAACTCTGTTTGACTGAAGGTTTGCCGCCTGGCCTTTGTATGCCCTAACGCCGGTATCTTCAAAAGTTTGTGCCATGGCCAGCTGTACCGTATAGTTTGCAAGGTAACCTGCAAATGGACCTGTACCAGAACCATTGCCAGCCGTAAAATCAAAAGTTGGTTTTGGCACAGCTGCTGCACCCAATACCGATTTTAAAAATAAAACGTGTTTGTTTTCGTCATCTTTTATTTTAGTTAATGCTGCCTTGTCAACTGCAGAAGCTGTAGCATAACCCGGCGAGCCGACTATGTTGTTGTAAAACTCAGCTTCAAGATACTCTAATGTTAAAGCAAAATTTAAAACAGCATTTACATCTCCTGGTGTTTGACCATAGGCTTTTGTAAACATGGCAGATAAGGCTAATGGCACTGCGGCTAATGCCAGCTTGCCAGATAAATTTGCAAAGTCCTTCATCACCTTTCTTCTGCTGTCAAATCTTTCGTAAACTTCCGGATCAACCTTTTCAATTTCAGTTATTATATTTTGTAAGTTCATAATTATTTGTTTTTAAGATGGTAAATGACTTGCGTCTAATTGGGTTTTGATATAGGTTCCGGCAATAGCCAACACCTGTGCAGGTGTACGTGCCATATCCAAACCATTTGCATCGGTTGTGGCGCCAAAAGTTCCGTTTGATATGAGGTCGGCTATCAATGCCGCATGTCTTGCTTCTACCGAAACAATTTTACCAGCAAGTAAAAGATAGGTTGGTCCGTTTCCTGTTGTAGATATTAACTGGCCAGCTCCGTTATAAGCAGTTAC
>JAYUZB010000270.1:0-3419 GCA_043752185.1 Chitinophagaceae bacterium | reverse complement strand
TCCGCCCAGTTTCAGTTTTAAAATATAGCTTCCTTTTTGTAAGCTGCCCATATCAATCTGCAGGCTTTGTTCACCAGTTGCAAGTACAACGGATTTTGTAGCCATGTTTCTGCCGGCCATGTCAAAAATTTCAACAGCTGTTCTTTCGGCAGTTGTTGCTTTTATTTTTACATTTAAAATACCATGTACCGGATTTGGATAAATAGTAAAATAAGATACCGGTATTGTGCCGCGGTCAACTGTTTTTATATCGGTAAAACTAATATTACCTTTTGTGTTTTTTTGTATCAGCCTGTAATAAGCCACGCCTGCCAATGGTTGCTCATCAAAAATACCATAGCCATTTACAGCATCAGAAATTCCTTTGCCGGTAAGGCTTCCAATCCTGGTATAGGTTCTTCCATAATTATCCGAACGCTCAATATCAAAAACCTGGTTTGATAATTCATTTGATGTTGTCCACTTTAGTACTACCCTGTTTGCTTCATTAATGGTAAAGAAAGAAGTGATACTTGTATTATTGAACAAAGCGGCATCATTGCGGGTGTACCAGATTGGTGCAGTTACAATTCTTGAACCGTCTGTTTCAGTAATATCCAGGTAATAATACCGCTGCGATAAATTAGCCAGCCCATTATCGGTAAAACTAAAACTGCCATTTGCAATAGTGGTAAGTATAGTTGCAGCAGTACCACTGCCCGGCACACCATACATTACATTAACAGATGAAACGGTGTTGGATGTAACACTACCCAAAGTGATAACCGGTGCTCCGGCTTTGGTTACAATACTACCCATTTCTTCACTGTTTACCCTGTATGTAATTTTTGCATTACAATCCTGCGAAGCATAAAAACGCATTTTACGCATAGCATCGAGTAAACTGTTTTCGGTTAAGTCGGGTGCCATTACCACCAACCTGCTACGGGTTGTTCTTCCAAAAGTAAGGTTGTGGTTATCATGATCAATTGTTGGGCCCAGGTGATAGCCTTTTGATAGCATGTTTTTGTAGTAAGATAAATACGACATAGAAGTACCCGGATTGGAATAAGTTATATTGGTAGAAAATGCAGGGCCACTTTCTACAGCACTGCCCACAACTGCATTATCTGCCTGCAGGTCGTAAGTGCCGTTTAACAGGTCGTTATAATCTGTACTGTTTGGATGCGCCAGATATGCCAATGCATTATTGCCATGGCGGTTGATGATATCAAATAAACCACCTGTGCCTTTGTAAACACTTTTAGGAACCAATATCTGATAATTTCCGGGATCCCATCCAACCAGCGAATCTATACCATACACAATAACATGACCACCACTGCTTATTACACCCCACTCCATGCCATACATACCCACAAAGGTTGATGTGGTGGCAGTAGCAGCCTGTGTACGGCCGGGTTGCCAATCGGCTAAATGCATACCTGCTGCCACATGATTGTGTTCACTAAGGCCCAGAAAATCGAAACAAAGAGAGTTCTTTGCAAATGCATAATCATCTGCCGGTATAAGCAGGGTATTATCTGCATTACCATCGGAGTAACTGCTGTGTGCATGCATGTTTCCAAAATAAAAATTGAGCGGCCCTGCCACCACCACATTTGAATTACCGGTAAGCTGTTCTTTATTATCATTTAAACCGGTACTGGTAAAATTAATAAGTGCATTGTAATTGGTATTAGCGGTTGCCGGTATAAACCTTACATAAACTGTTTGCCCTGCCTGTGCTTCTGTGGCTGTATAATTAAGCGTTGCGGCAAATTCAGTTCCGTCTTTTGAAATTTGGAAACCTGTTGGAGATGTAAGCGTTAATGCTGCAGTGATATTGGTTGTGGTATAACTAAAATTTTGATTGGCAGATGCAGAACCTGCTGCAACAAAACCAAAATTAAGTGTAGCCGGATTTACTGTAACCGATGCTGATGGTTGCGGCAGTGTGGTAAACGACCAGATTGCCGAACCGGTAATGCCAGCAAAATTATTTCCGGCAAGGTCTTTAAAAGTACCTGCGGGCATTTCTACATAATAACCGGTACTGTATGCAAGGCCGGTAAAAGGGATTGTTGCTGCAGCGCCGCTTACAGTTACCGTGGCAGCAGTAACTGCAGTGGTATTTACAATTACAGCGTCGCTTGTTCTTTTAACCACAATATCGCCCACAGTACCTTTTTGAATATTTTCGCTAAAAGTAATAACCAGGTTACCACTTAGCAAAACACCGGTAGCAGCATTTGCCGGATTTAAAAGGGATATCACCGGAGGCGTTACATCACTGCCGCTCAATTGTATTGAAAAATCATCTATTGCCAGTCCATCATCGGCACCACTGGCATCGGCATCATTTAAGCGTAACCAGAATGTTGCATTATTAGCAATACTTAAACCGGTAATGATGGTTGATTTTAAAGTTCTGTTTGCTGCTGCATTGCCATCTTTTGCGCCGGTGGTGGTGGTTGCTGGCGAAACAAAATCCAATGCATTATTATCAACCCAGGTACCGGTTGATAATGAAGTGGCATTAAGGCTGTATTGAAAATCAAGCTGATCGGTTCGGCCTGCGGTGCCGCAGCGCCATTGTTCGCCTGTATATGAAATGGTTAAGGAAGTAATGGTTTGGCCGGTACTGTTTTTTATCTGCACACCCAATACAGATATAAGGGAACCCGATCTTAAACTTCCAAAAGCTCTTTCGGTAGTTGTTCCGGTTCCGTAACTGTAAGTATCACCTGTAGTAGATGTGCCGGCATCTGTTGTATAAGATGTATTTGCATTAGTTCCGGTTTCAAGCAGTTTCCATCCTGTTGGTAAAACAGTAGATGTGCCTGCAGTGGCTTTAAGTGTATTGAAATTTTGTATGTAGGCTGTTGCAGTTGTTGTAATGATAACCTGTGCAGCAGTTGTAAGCGAAATAAAAAAGGCAAGTAAACAAAGCATGCGCTTTGTAAAGAGGTTGAATTTTTTCATAAGTAATAGTTTTAGCTTGTAAGAAAGGAATTTAATTTTGCATTATGTACTTTATTTTATGAACAAATTGTGAATTAATCGGCAATACAATAAATACTGCCCGCAGTATTTATTGTATTTATAGTATTGATGTACCCCTCACTTTGGTTCTTGTCTCACAAACCAATCTCCGTTTTGCACAAACATTGTTTAATTTCAAATGCTGTTTGCAAAAACCCCGCTGGGACATAAGGCGGTATAACAATACTGATATAGACACCCACCTGTTTTTGTATATTTCATAGCTCTCCCTTAGTCTCCAGCACTTGTATTGTTTTCTTTAAACTTTCGGTCTTTATTTTATCCTGGTCTATTTATGTCTCAGCGGGGTTTTCGCAACCCAATCATTAAATCTAAAAAAGATCTTCCTGCAAAACCCCGATGCTTAGGGGTTCCTGTACAATCAAACTTTCACT
>JAYUZB010000269.1:0-19826 GCA_043752185.1 Chitinophagaceae bacterium | reverse complement strand
CGTTCCTCAGCATGACAGTTCGGTTATAACATTATTCTCGTTTAATAAACCGTCTTTCTTTTTCCACTTTCAAAATCCTTAAATATAAAAGTTCCCAGTTTATCCAACCCGGCAAAAAATGCCTTACCATTATTACACTCTGTAAACTCCTGTACAAACTTTTGTAAGTACGGATCGGTGGCTATCATAAAAGTTGTAATAGGTATTTTTAGTTTTTTACATTGTGTGGCTAAACTCATACAACTATTCAATATCTTTCTATCTACACCCCAGCTGTTTTTATAATAACGAGTGCCAACTTTTAAGCAGGTTGGCTTGCCATCGGTTATCATAAATATCTGTTTGTTGGGGTTACGACGACGGCGCAAAATGTCCATTGCCAGTTCCAGCCCGGCAACGGTATTGGTATGATAAGGCCCCACCTGTAAATAAGGAAGGTCTTTAATTTCAATGGGCCAGGCATCATTGCCAAACACCACAATATCCAATGTGTCTTTTGGGTATTTGGTTTGAATCAATTCGCTCAGCGCCATTGCTACTTTTTTTGCAGGCGTTATCCTGTCTTCACCATATAATATCATCGAGTGGGAGATGTCGATCATTAAAACAGTTGAAGTCTGTGATTTAAAATCTGTCTCCCGTATTTCCAGATCATCTTCCTGCATTTTAAAACTATCAATCCCATGATTGATCTGTGCATTGCGGATGCTGTTGGTAAAATCGATCTGCTCCATCGTATCCCCAAACTGAAAGGGCCTTGTCTCAGGGTTTATTTCATCGCCGCCGCCGGGTTTAAAGGTTTGATGATTACCCGATTTGGTTTTCTTCAGCTTGCCAAAAATTTCTTCCAGACTTTTTTTACGGATGCCCTGCTCGGTTTTGGAAGTAATTTTTATTTCGCCCTTTTCATTCTTATCATCAATGTATCCCTTTGCTTTAAGGTCTTCAATAAAATCGCCAATGCCATAATCATTGTTGGTGAGTTTGTATTCTTTATCCAGTTCATTCATCCATTGCATGGCTTCATTAAAGTCACCACTGGTATAGGTGAGTAGTTGTAAAAAAAGATTCAGCAAAGTCTCAAAAGGAGATTTGCCATTTGAATTGGGGTCGAATTTCGAAAAGTTGTAGCCTAACAAGGTAAAAATTTAAATGTAGTTTCTGAATTAAGAAAATGCAAATCTAAATTACGAAACATTTAAGTGTATCGATTTGTTCGTTTGTTAAATAAATAAATCCCCCCGGTTTTATCGGAGGGATTTACAATTTTTAAACTATTTCTTTATTCATTATTTAGGTGTATCTGCAGTTTTAGTGGGGTTCGTTTTTATTGCCCCCGGCAATTCCTGCATACCGGTTTTTTGCGCTTTGTACTGTTGTTCAAATTGCATAATACGCATCAGGAACTGCTCGGCAGCATTTTTGTCGCCACCCCTTCTGCCGGATTGATCTGCCAGAAAATCGAAAGAACCGGCTTTGTTCTCATCAAGCGAATTGTAATAACTGATCTGCTGTTCAAGATCTTTCTTTAGGCTTTTGGTGATCTTGGCAGCCAGCACCGTGTCTTCTGCTGCATACGATGCCTGCAACATTAGCAACGAAATATAATTCTGCTGCTGGTTACGGCTCACCATACCGTAAGGAAAGTTTTCTTCCAGCATCATTTTATCGGCTTTGTTAAGCATTTTACGGGCCGAATCTTTATAATTATTTTGAGAAAGACTAAGTGCCGCTGATGCGTAAGCCATACGAATGCTGTTTAAATGGCGGCGGTTTTCTTCATCAAAGTAAACGCCAGCCTTATCTGCATTGCCCGAAGCAAATTTACTCATCATCTTATCATACACCCATGGATCATTCACCTGACTGTTTTCAACTGGTACCAGGCGATAAGTAAGTCCATCCTGGCGTATATAGTTTTGAAAACCGAGTCCGGCTGCATCCTGCGATGTAAAGTAAATAGGGCGCTTCCATTTGTTTGCTGCAATTATATTTAAGATGGCAGCATCATTTTTAAATAAGGCATTTTTAGAAATGTCGAAAACAACCTGCGAAACCACACTATCGTTTGCATTAACGGTTCCGTTTTGACGAACAAAATTTACATCAACAGGAATAGAAACTCTTTTTGAGGGGAATATATTAATGTTCCGTTCATCTCTTCCCTGCTCACCTTTATTAGGGTCATCGCTTCCGGCAAAATCTTTCATCATGGTGTACAAATCCATGGGTTGTGCCGGATCGGTGGTTAAACCCACCCTGGCCCTGTATTTATTAAGGAAAGTTGGATTGCTGCCATACAAACTTTCGGGCGAATAAATGATATCACGCTTGGCACCTTCAATTTGTGCAGCCGACCAGATGGCATCTATAGGATCACTATCGTTAAGTTTATAGCGTAGTTGGTTTATATACCAATCGGTACCCAACAAACTTGAGTTTATAACACGAATATCTTTTCGGATACCCTGCACTTCCTGTGCATACCAAAGCGGGTAAGTATCATTATCACCAAAAGTTATCAATATGGCATTGGGGGCACAGCTTTCCAGGTAATCAACTGCAAGATCACGTGCCAGTGTTTTATTGCTGCGGTCATGGTCATCCCATTCCTGGCTCGCCATTAACACAGGTACTGCCAGCAAACACAAAGCACCAGCGGTTAAACCGGCAACCATCCTGTTTTTAATAAAAGTGGTAAACAATTCTTTTACGTATAACACACCTAAACCAATCCAGATGGCAAAAGCGTAGAAAGAGCCAACAAAGGCATAGTCACGTTCACGTGGCTGATTGCCGGCCTGGTTTAAATAAAATACAATGGCCAATCCTGTAAAGAAGAAAAGTAATCCTACTATCAAACCATCTCTTTTGTCTTTCATTATCTGAAAAACAAGGCCCAGTAAACCTAAAATTAATGGAAGTGCAAATAATTTATTATTGGCTTTGTTATGTTTTAAACTATCCGGAAGCATTTTTTGATCACCCAGGCGCCAATTATCATAAAAGCCAATGCCGGTTTTCCAATTTCCGTCTCTAACATTGCCCATATTTACACCTTGTATATCATTTTGCTTGCCTGCAAAATTCCACATGAAATAACGCAGGTACATCCAGCCAACCTGGTATGCCATGGCAAATTGTATATTCTCACCCACGGTAGGGGCCCTTTCCCAATTACCTTCCTGGTCTTTTCCAATTTGCATCCATCCGGCATAATAATCGGCATGGCCCTGGTCGTTGCTTTGGTCCCACATGCGTGGAAACAAATGCATATCAGCCGGTGCATACACATATTCTACTTTCTGGCCGTTCTTTTCATATTTGCCATTACTCTTAATATAGGTTTCAGTTATTTTAGTGTCTGCTGGTTGTGCGGTAAAATCCTGTCCGTATAAAATTGGCCAGTCGCCATATTGCTCACGACTTAAATAGCCAACCAAACTCACGGGGTTATCTACATTAAACATATCAACCGAAGGATCGGCACTTGAACGCACCAATGTGGTGAAGTAAGTTGAATAACCCAACAACATAAATACAAAACTCCAAAGGCCCAGCCTTAAGAAATTCCAGTTTCTTTTAGCTGCTATTTTCAGGCCAAGGAAGATTAAAAATCCAATAAAAATAAAGAAGAAAACAAAGCCTGAATAATAGGGCAGGCCAAAACTGTTCACGAATAAGATATCAAAATTACCGGCACCTTTAATGGTCCATACTATTACAGCTTTTTGTACAAGGCCAGTAAGACCACAACCAATCAGAAAAGCCCAGAAGGTTCCCCACTTGGTAATTTTTTCGTAACGCTTGTAATAATATATCATTACAATGGCCGGTATGGTTAATATGTTTAGTAAGTGAACACCGATAGATAAACCCATCAGGTAAAATATCAGGATGATCCAACGGTCGGCTTTTGTAAAATGACCTTTAATACCATCTTTCTGTTCGGTATCTACATTTTGTTCCCACTTTAATATTGCCCAAAATACAACTGCAGTAAAGAAAGATGATAAAGCATACACTTCACCTTCAACAGCACTGTACCAAAAAGAATCTGAAAAAGTATAAGCCAATGCGCCAACGATACCTGCAGCCATTACGCCATAGATTTTCTCATTATTAAATTCAGCACCATCTTTTGTTACCAGCTTGCGTGCAAAATGCGTAATGCTCCAGAATAAAAACAAAATGGTAAATCCGCTTGCTAAAGCACTCATCAGGTTAATACCGGTTGCGGCATGTGCAGCATCAAATGGCACCATAAATAAACGGCCAATCAATACAAATAAAGGCGCCCCGGGTGGATGAGGAATTTGTAGTTTATAGGCACTGGAAGCAAACTCGCCACAATCCCAAAGACTGCCAGTAGCTTCCATTGTCATAATGTATACGGCGCATGCAATAATGCAAACGATCCATCCGGTAATGTTGTTGATGCGTTTAAAGCTCATAAATATGATTTGGTTAGTCCCGATAGTTATCGGGAGGCAAATATAAATTAGTTTGTGGTTAGTAGATGGCCGTTTGTGGATTTTTTTAAAGTCACTGGCCTTACCTTCCGGCCTCACCCTCCTTCTGAGCTACGCTCGTTCCTTTGCAAGGAACTCCAAAGGAGTGGGAGCGGTGCATCAAACATATCCTGACATTTCATCTTCCACATCATCTTTACTCCTTTGTTCGGCAAGAGTAAAAACAGTATTTACTAATTGCTATTACCTTTATTTCTTATTTTCACTAATAATAGTAATAAACATTTTCTAAAAATAATCTTCGCTTCTATCTTCGGGATTTCCTCCTCCTTTGGAGGTTCCTGCAAAGGAACGAACGAAGTTCAGAGGAGGCCTCATCATGAAAAAAGCCCTCATACAACTGCATGTTGCTGTTTTTTTAGCAGGCTTCACAGCTATACTGGGTAAATTAATTACACTGAATGAAGGTTTGCTGGTATGGTTCAGGCTATTACTTACTGTGATTATATTGGGAACAATATTATTTTTTAAAAAACAACTGATTCGTATTCCTTTTAAAGACCTGTTGAAAATTTTTGGAACAGGCACCATTGTAGCCTTGCATTGGGTTACTTTTTACGGCAGTGTAAAATATGCCAATGTTTCAGTTGCTTTGGTTTGTTTCAGTGCATCAGGTTTCTTCACCGCTTTTTTTGAACCCCTGATAACAAAAACTAAAATTTCGTTTATTGAGCTTGGCCTTGGTTTAATAGCCATTGCAGGTATCTATATCATTTTCGATTTTCATCCGCAATACACTGTGGGTATCATTTTTGGTATTGTGTCTGCAATTGGCAGTGCCATTTTCCCCATTTTTAATAAAAAATTATTACTTACTTTTTCGCCTAAAATTTTAACACTGTATGAATTAGGTGGCGGGTTGCTGGCATTAACTGTTTTAGTTCCTTTTTATTTAATGCTTTTTCCTGCATCATATTATATTCCATCCACAACGGATTGGCTTTTGCTGGTGGTTTTGGCATGGTTATGTACAGTCATCAGTTTCGAACTGCAGTTAAATGCCTTGAAAAAAGTTTCGGCATTTACAGCTAGTCTTACATATAACCTGGAGCCTGTTTACGGCATCATGCTGGCTTTCATCTTTTTTAAAGAAAATGAAAACCTGAACCCTGCATTTTATTTTGGAGTTGGATTAATATTACTGGCAGTAGTTTTACAAATGCTGCGGATTAGAAAGCAGTATAAGCAATCTCCAGGTAATGGTTTGTAAACAATGCTAATTACAGGTAATCAATTTCTGTATCCATCTTGGCAAAGGTTTTAAACATGGCAAACACACCGCAGTATTTTTCTGTGGAAAGGCCTAGAGCCTTTATCATCTTGCTTTTATCATCTTCGGCAAGTTTTATTTTGTAGGTGATTTTTACATGATTATAAATTTTTGGATGCTCTGCACTAAGTGCTGCATGTACCCCAATGCTAAAATCGCTGAACTGTACTTTCATTTTGTTTAATATCGAAACAATATCAATGCCGGTGCAACCTGCTAGTGAAGCCAGCATCATGCGTTTGGGGCTGGGGCCACTATCCTCTCCATCATCTTCTGCAGTTGTATCCATTAAAACCTTATGTCCGCTAATATCGGCTGTAAAAGCCATCTTGCCATTAAATGTTGTTGTTACTAAGTGTGTTGTCATAATATAAAAGTTATTTTTATTAATTTGGGTTTAGCAATATTAAGATTTGAACGGGAGTTTGCATAAAAACTAAACTTCTAAGTGATCGTTATACACAATTAGGCTATAATTGTGGGTAGATTTCAATAAAAAATCAAAATTTCTTCCATTTCAATCATTGATTATTAATATTTAACCTTACCTTTGCCGTCCAAAAATAAGCACTATGGCTAGAGTATGTCAGGTTACAGGAAAGAAGCCGATTACAGGAAATAAGGTTTCTCATTCAAATATTAAAACAAAACGCAGGTTTTTACCAAATTTGCAAACCAAAAGATATTTCCTTGCTGAGGAAGATAAATGGGTTACCCTTAAAGTATCTTCAGAAGCAATCAGAACCATTAATAAAAATGGTCTGTTTTCGGTTGTAAAGCAGTTACGTGCTGCCGGAGAAAAAATTTAATGCCCCTCTCTCCGCTGCGGCGGAGTAAGTGGAGTAGGATAAGTTGAGATTAAAGTAATAAATAAATAAATAAAAATGGCAAAGAAAGGTAACAGGGTACAGGTTATACTGGAGTGTACCGAGCACAAAACAAGCGGTATGGCCGGCACAAGCCGTTATATTACCACAAAAAACAAAAAGAACACACCTGAGCGTTTAGAGTTAAAAAAACTTAACCCTATTTTAAAGAAGGTTACAGTTCATAAAGAAATTAAATAAGATCGTTAATCCCCGTCCGAACGGCCTTCAGCTAGGCGGGCGTTAGTTGGTTAACACGTTAAACAAATAAACATACTACCATGGCAAAAGCAGCTAAAACCGCGATAAAAACCAAAGACCAGAAAGCAGCATCAGAAGCAAAAAACTGGACAAAAGTGATACGTACATTACGTAGCCCTAAAACTGGTGCATACACCTTTAAAGAAGCTATTGTACACAAAGATAAAATTAAGGAACACTTAGCCAGCTAAGTTTTTGCGGCAATAAAATAATATTTAAAGCTTTTCGATTTTATCGGAAAGCTTTCTTAATTTTCGGGATACCGGAAAACCGGAAAACAGATGCTGGATGCTTGATACTGGATGGGGCTCAATAATTTAAATGCTTTTTGTGTTTTAACATCCAGAATCAAGTATCCAGCAATTAGCAATAAATATCAACGATGGGATTATTCGATAAAATTTTTGGAAAAAAGCAGCAGCAGGAATCACTTAACCAGGGATTGGAAAAAACCCGTGAAGGTTTCTTCAGCAAAATAACAAAAGCTATTGCCGGTAAAAGCACGGTTGACGAAGAAGTGCTTGACGACCTTGAGAATGCTTTGGTAAGTGCCGATGTAGGTATTGAAACCACGGTAAAAATTATTGAGCAGATTGAAAAACGTGTGGCGAAAGATAAATACCTGAATACAACGGAACTGAATAAAATTCTTAAAGAAGAGATACAGCAAATTTTAATTGCTGCACCACAAGACAGTAGTTATGAAAATTACGAATTGCCAGCAGGCCACAAACCGCATATCATTTTAGTGGTTGGTGTAAATGGTGTTGGTAAAACCACCACCATTGGTAAACTGGCGCACAATTTTAAACTGGCAGGTAAATCTGTTTTGTTGGGTGCTGCCGATACTTTTCGTGCTGCTGCAGTTGATCAATTAACTATTTGGAGTGAGCGTGCTGGTGTTGCTATAGTAAAAAAAGAAATGGGTAGCGATCCGGCAGCTGTTGCATTTGATACTGTAAACAGTGGCGTTGCAAAAAATGTGGATGTAATTATTATTGATACTGCAGGCCGTCTTCATAACAAGGCTTATTTAATGGATGAACTTACCAAAATAAAAAGGGTAATACAAAAAGTGGTGCCCGAAGCACCACATGAAGTAATGCTGGTATTGGATGGCAGTACCGGGCAAAATGCATTGGAACAGGCCAAGCATTTTACAGCTGCTACAGACGTTACTGCATTAACCATTACCAAATTAGATGGCACAGCCAAAGGAGGTGTGGTACTGGCTATTGCCAATCAATTTAAAATACCTGTAAAATTTATTGGTGTGGGCGAAAAGGCCGAAGACCTGTTGGTTTTTAATAAACAAGATTTTGTTGACAGCCTTTTTAATTTGTCAAACTAATATCTGAGATTTAAAATTTTGCTCATAAAAAAGCCCCTGTAGAAACAGGGGCCGGTTACCAAAACTAACTGCTTATGAGAAAATCTTTATTATTTAAATTTTATTGTTCTAATCTTTACAACACAAATATCTAAAGAAATAATAAGCTGCGCTGTTAAGAAAATACAAAACGCAGTTAAAGTAGCGTTAAAAGGATTTGGTAAAGCAGCATCGGTTTACAAAGTAATGACAAAGAAAAGCCGCCCTTAAAAGAGCGGCTTCTGTATTTTTATTTTAAGCTGAATTAACTTCCTCCCATGCCTCCGCTGTTCTCTGTTCTTTTATTTTCTTCTTCAATAGCTGATTTACGCTGACGTGCAGCTTTTATCTGCATGCTGCCGAAACGCATACTGAAGTTTAATTTAAACTGGCGGCTTTCAGGCTTGCCATAGAAAGTATTTTGCTGGCCACTAAAATCTGCATTACCCCTGAATTTCAATGAGTTGAATACATCGCCTACTGCAGCTTTTATGGTTCCTTTTCCTTTAAAAAGTATTTTTTGAAGACCCGCATCCATACTATATATCGACTTGCTCTTGTAAGAGCCCTGCCAAATTGATGGCGAATTATAGAAACCACTTAACTCAGCAGTAAACCCTTTGCCAAGTTTAAAACTGTTTTGCATGAAAAAGCCAAGCGTAAATACTTCTAAATTTACCACACGGTTTCCTCCGCCAAAATCGGCCTTGTAATTAGACCATGACGCATTTGTATTGGTAAAGAAGCTGTACCATTTATATTGAAATGGATAGCTTACGTTGAAGCTTACAATATCCTGGGTAGCCAGGTTCTTTTTTGTAAGTAAACTTTTTGAACCAGATATATCAGGCAGCATGGTAAAAATATCTTTCACACGGCTATAATTAAGTCTTGTATTCAATTTGTATTTATAGGTATTGGTAATACCAAAACTGTTGGTGTATTGAGGCCTCAGTTCTGTGTTGCCCTTCATATAAGAGTAATCATTCAGCCTGAATTCAAATGGGTTCAGATCCTGGTAAGCAGGGCGGTCAATACGCCTGCTGTACGTAATTCCCCATTGGTTCAACGGATTTTTATTGTAGGTAATGGCTGCGCTTGGAAATAAACCTACATAATTGCGGCTTATAGACGAATCAAAATTATTGGCGGTGCCGTTATTGATCGTACCGGTAGACCGCCCTTTTGAATTGGTATGCTCAACCCTGAGGCCTGCCTGTATCATAAATCCTTTAAACGCACGGTTGTAATTTACATAAGCAGCATTGATGTTTTCATCATACGAAAAAAGATTTTTTTCACTGGTAACCTTGGTATCCTCAACACTGGTACGACTGAAATTATTATCCGTATTTACAAATCCGATCTTACCTCCATATCCCAGCTTTCCTTTTTGAAAGTTTTGTTCGTAATCAATTTTAAAAGAATAGATCTCGATATCAGTTGGTGAAATCATAAGGTTTGATGTACTGTATTGTTTTACAGTTCCGGTTCCATTATAATAATCGTTGGGCTGTAACTGGTTATTGCGCAGGTTAAATATGCCGTAATCCACATCAATGTTCAATTCGCTGCCGCCGGTTACTGCATACCTGTAATTTGCATTTAAATTTACATTCGCCCGGTTCGTTTTATTGTTGCCTGTAGCAATTACCAGGCGGTCAACAATATTTGTGGGTGTATGTAAAATCTTCATCGGCCCATCAGTAAGTGTTTTGTTATCGGAAACATTCCCGTTTACCACCACCCCAATAGTACTTTTTTTATTGATGAAGTAATCCATACCCGCCTTAAAATTATGTGAGCCTAGGTTATAGTTGGTGATGGTATTTTTTTGGTCAAATGAACTGTCGGGTCCGGTGCGTAGTGATTTGATGCTAAATTCATTCATGCCTTTATTGAAATTGTAAGTTCCAAATACATTCACCTTTGTATTACGGTAGTTAAGCGAAACACCGGCATTGTACCGTGCATAAATACCAACACTGTAACCGGCATTAACCGATCCGTTGGTACCGATGGTTAAATTTTTCTTCAGTTTAATATTGATGATACCTGCATTACCAGCAGCTTCATATTTGGCAGATGGATTGGTGATGATTTCTATGGCTTCTATCTGAGATGACTGCAGTGATTTTAAGTAACTGGCAAGATCCGATCCTGCGAGCGGACTTGGTTTACCATCAATATAAACCCTTACACCATTCTTTCCGGATAAGCTCAGGTTGTCGTCTTTATCTACCATCACACCAGGTGATTTACGCAACAGTTCCAGTCCATCATTACCAACTGCATTGATCGTACCTTCTACATTTAAAATGGTTTTATCTGCTTTCACTTCCACCATTGGTTTTGCACTGGTAACGGTAACAGCCGACAGATCTTTGGTTGCAGGTTGTGCCCTAAGCAAAGGAGCTACTGCATTTTCATTTTCCTTAACTTCAAAAACGGCCGAAGTAGTTTTTTTCATACCAGCCGATGTTGCACTTACAAAGTAAGTTCCGGCTTTTACCGGCATAATTTCATAATAGCCGGTGGCATTGGTAACAGCTGTTTTTACCAGCGAAGAGTCTTTGGCCCTCTGCAGCATAATAGTGGCAGCAGCAAGGGGCTTTCCGTTGTTGTCGTTGATTTGCCCGCTTACTTTAGAAGCGGTTTGTGCAAAAGTTGCGCTTGCAGTTAATAAGCCGATAGTAACTATCAGCAGTAGTTTCTGTTTCATGGTTATACTTTAATTGTTGTTTTTCAATTTCCGCCGCAAATTAGTCAAGCTCATTTGTAATAAGAATGTCATAATTCACGAATGTGCTTTTTTAAGGATGAATGGTAAAGGTTTTCACATTCATTTTCTTCGTAGACGTATTAAGACCCCGGATATTTTACGATACCCTATAATTAATGCCAATCTGATAAATCACTCAACAAACTCAAGAATGTCTCCAGGCTGGCAGTTCAATACTTTGCAGATAGCTTCCAGCGTACTAAAGCGTACTGCTTTTGCTTTACCGGTTTTTAGTACCGAAAGGTTAGACAAGGTCAAATCAACCTTTTCAGAAAGTTCATTCAATGACATCTTTCTTTTAGCCATCATTACATCTAAGTTTACTATTATCGGCATGGTTATACAGTTAATTCATTTTCGGTTTGAATTTCCACTCCTTTTTTAAAAATTTGAGAGATAACAAAAACCAGCCCTGCATAAATTATTAACTCTGTAGAAAGCATTTTACCTTCCAGATCAGCCACATCTTTTGAAAGCCATTTCAACTGACCATTATAGATCAATACCGCTCCCCACACCAGCATGAGTGTATAGGCAATATTTTCCAGCTTTTTAGCCACTTCCATAGTAAAAGGGTTTGTCATTTTGATAGTACTAAGCACGTTAATAACCATGTATGCGGTGTAAGCCTCTAAAATCAGTATTGCAGCTTTTAATGTAATAATTCCTGTATAATACCAAACATCATATTGCCTTAGGTTATCCCAATCCATCCCTTTATACAGCTTGGTTATTATCTTTGGATTTGCCAAACCTACTCCATAAGTAACAAGTAAAGCACCTGCTTCAATCATCAGGCCGATAAAAGTGATCCAGGCCAGTACATTCATCACGACCAGGATTGTTTCTGTTTTTGTTTTAGTACTCATATAGATTGTTTTAAGATTGAAAAGCAAAAATAGATAAATATTTATTGATAAACAATAAATATATACCTTTATTTGGTAAATAATTATCCACATTCAAAGATGAATAATTGTAAAAGCTTTTTAAATAGGGAGGATGAGGCAGCCGGTTTAACTTTGAAAATAGCTTTAATAACTGCATTTCTAAAGGCTTAACTTTGCCGCCAATTATATGAAGACAAAATCGATTAAAAAGGATAAAGTAAACATCATTACGCTGGGTTGCAGTAAAAATATGGTGGATAGTGAAGTGCTGAGCGGACAACTGATTGCCAATGATATTGATGTGGTGCATGAGAACGCCAAAAAAGACCACAATATTGTAATTGTAAATACCTGTGGTTTTATTGAAAAGGCCAAGGAAGAAAGTGTGAATACCATTTTACAACAGGTAGAATTAAAACGTCGTGGAAAATTAGATAAAGTATATGTTACCGGCTGCCTGAGTGAGCGCTACAAAAACAACCTGGAAGAAGAGATACCTGAAGTGGATGCCTATTTTGGTACGATGGAATTGGCCAATATTTTAAAAACCTTTGAAGCCGATTACAAAGCCGACCTGATGGGCGAAAGGTTATTGTATACACCGCAGCATTATGCTTACATGAAAATAAGCGAAGGGTGCAATCGCACTTGTTCTTTTTGTGCAATACCATTAATGCGAGGGCAGCATGTAAGCCGTAGTATTGAATCGCTCGTAGATGAGGCCAAACGTTTGGTTGATCGTGGTGTAAAAGAGGTGATGCTGATTGCACAGGAACTTACGTATTACGGACTAGACATTTACAAAAAAAGAGAATTACCAAAACTGTTGCATGCACTTGCCGATGTAAAAGGATTGGAGTGGATACGTTTGCATTATGCATATCCATCTAAATTTCCTTTAGATATTATTGATGCAATAAAAGAACGGGACAACATTTGTAATTACCTGGATATGCCTTTGCAACATGCAGCCAACAACATGTTGAATTTAATGAAGCGCCAGATAACCCGAGAAGAAATGGAAGATTTGATTGGTGAGATACGCAACCGCATGCCGGATATTTGTTTGCGTACCACACTGATTGCAGGCTTTCCCGGCGAAACCCGAGATGACGTGGAAGAATTGAAAACTTTTTTACAAAAAATGCGTTTTGACAGGGTGGGCATTTTTACCTACAGCCATGAAGAAGGCACGAGTGCACACGACATGGTTGATAATATTTCTGCAGAAGAAAAAGAAGAACGTGCACAGGAAATAATGGAAGTGCAGCAGGAGATAAGCCTGGAAAAGAACCAGGAAAAAGTAGGCAAGACTTTTAAAGTACTGATTGATAAAAAAGAATCTGGCCGTTATTTAGGCCGTACCGAGTTTGACAGTGTGGAAGTGGATAATGAAGTGATCATTCAGTCTAAAAAGAAATTAACGATTGGCGATTTTGTGAATGTGAAGATCACCAAAGCATATGATTACGATATTGAAGGAGAAGTAGTTTAACAAAATGGTAATTACTGATTATCTAAAATTGATTATTATTGAATAATGATTAATACACCAAAACAAATTTCTTACGAAGCCACGGGAAGTTTTTCAAAAATGGTTTTGGATTATGTGAAAGGAGTTGAGCAGCTTCAACCTTTTTATGCACAGCCTGTTTCGGTTGACGGCATAAAAAAAACGATTAAAGCCAGGCAGGCATTTGCAACCGACAGGAAATTACTGGTTGAGGTTTTGCAAAAACATTATGCCGGCGAAACCCTTGCCTACCAGGGGGCAGGCTCAACTGCACAACAATTACAAAACATACAGCTTTTAGCCAACAGCAATACTTTTACAGTTACCACTGCACACCAACCCAATATTTTTACCGGCCATTTGTATTTTATTTATAAGATACTGCACGCTATAAAACTTTGCGAAAAGCTGAAAGCAGTTATGCCCGAAAATGATTTTGTACCGGTGTATTATATGGGCAGCGAAGATGCCGACCTGGAAGAACTTGGGCATATTTATATCAATGGTACCAAGCACGAATGGAAAACAAACCAGACCGGTGCTGTGGGCCGAATGAAGATTGATAAAGCATTGGTGCAAATGCTGAACGTAGTTGCAGGGGAGATAACAGTGCATCCGTTTGGTAAAGAAATAATTGAGCAGATGAAAGCCTGCTATGCAGAAGGTGCCACCATTGAACAGGCAACTTTTAAATTAGTAAATGCATTGTTTGGCGAATATGGACTGATTGTTTTTTTACCTGATGATACAGATTATAAAAAAGCTTTTATACCGGTTGTTGAAAAAGAGTTGAAGGAACAATTTTCTCACTCAATTGTTAAAGCAACATCTGTAAAATTTCCAAAGCATTATAAAGTGCAGGCCGGTGGCCGGGAACTGAACATGTTTTATTTGAAGGATGACAGAAGAGATAGAATAGAAAAATCTGCTAATCAGTTTAAGGCTATTGATACTGAAATTAATTTTACCCAGGCTGAGATACTTAATGAACTTGAAACATACCCCGAAAGATTCAGCCCCAATGTAATTCTCCGCCCGGTTTTTCAGGAGATGATATTACCCAATATTGCTTTTATCGGCGGCGGCGGCGAAATTGCTTACTGGCTGGAATTAAAAGATATTTTTGCTACTGCGCAAGTGCCTTTCCCGGTTTTAATTTTGCGTAACTCTTTTTTATTGGTGGAGAAAAAACATGCTGAAAAAGCAAGGTCTTTAGGATTTTCTGTAACCGATTTGTTTAATGCTGAAAATGATTTGCTAAATGTATTGGTGAAAAGAGACAGCGAAATACAGTTGAACCTCGAAAAAGAAAAACAGGAGATACTGACTTTTTATGCAGGCCTGAAAAAAATAGCTGGTGCTGTGGATAGTACCCTGCAACCACATACCGAAGCCCTTGAAAAACTGGCTTTACGAAAAGTAGAAACCCTTGAAAAAAAAATGCTAAAGGCCGAAAAGAAAAAGTTTGAAGCACAGCAGCGCCAGTTGCATAAACTAAAATCACAATTATTTCCACACAATAATTTACAGGAGCGTATTGAAAACTTTATGCCTTTTTATGCAAAATGGGGTAAGGGTTTTATTGAAACCATTTACAATAGCTCTTTAGGGTTAGAGCAGCAGTTTGTGGTTTTGGAGGAGGTATAAATATTATTTTTAGCAGTATATTTTAGCCCAGAGAAAAAGAGAGAAGGAGTTAACGCAGAGCCGTCTCAGCGTATCACTCAGCCAACTCTTTTTCTCTGCGTTAAAAGAATGTTGACCTGAAAGACAACTCTCAATTTTAGTTTTCGCTAAAAATGGGTATATTTAATTTGGTTATTTTAACGATTGATAAAAACTGATTATTTATGGCAGCCGTAAAGAATATATTAGAAACTAAAGGAACTGCAATTTTTACCATCACCCCCGACACTTCTGTTTATCATGCGCTTGAACTGATGGTTGAAAAAAATGTGAGTGCCCTGTTGGTTATGGAAAACGATGCATTAGCCGGCATATTTACCGAAAGAGATTATGCCCGTAAAGTGGCGCTTAAAGGAAAATCATCAAAAGATACGGTGATAGGCGATATCATGACCAGGGATTTAATTACTGTTAAATCGGAAAGCAGCATTGACGAATGTATGGAACTGATGACGGGTAAATACATCCGGCATTTACCAGTTGTTGATGGTGGTAAATTAACCGGCATTATTTCTATTGGCGATGTGGTGCGTAGCATAATTCAGGAACAGAAATCCATCATTGGGCACATGGAACAGTATATTGCCGGATCTTAAATTAAGAAAACATATTGCTATACTTTTTTACTTTGGTTCGTTTTACGAACCTTTTTTTATTAGTACCGGTAAAAATGTTTTGTTTATGTGTAATTTATTTATAATTTTAAAGGAGGTTAATAATTAAAAATTGTCAATTATGCCATCAACAATCAGATTCAGAAGCACAGGCTTGCCAGGCGGCACTGCACTCAATATCAACCATGGTACCGATATTGTTATTGCTCCGACTAACGAAGCTTCATTGCACATAACATTTCATGCCAACAGGGCTACGCTTATTGGTGGTCTTGTTACCCTTTCTTACAATGCTGGAGCATGGTATCATGTTGCAGTAAGGCCCGGAGTGTATTTTGCACGAAAGTATCAAAACGGTAAATGGGAAGATGATCCGACAAACACGAAAGGTAATTTTGCATCAGATAAGAAACAGGCTATGTCGTATTCTCTGGATATTGAACCGATGCTGATTGTAAGCTGATTTATTTGTTCAATACATTGTATAATGGCTGAGGTATTTTGATAATACTCAGTCTTCCTTTGGCTTTATATCAGCAAGTATTTTTCCGTTGGCTGCCGATACCTGCAATTCTCTGCATTTCATTTCGGGGCAGGCAGTAGTTACAACCCACCTATATTCTGTTTTACCTTTTACTTCCGTTTCCTGGGGCTGGTTTTTTAAATCAATGCTTACGGGTTCAACTTTCATTTTCTGTAAAAGGCGTTGCAGTTTTTTATAACTGAAATTAATATCGCCTTTTACAAGTGCCATGTAAGGTGGCAACATATCGCCATGGCGTATTGGATTAGAAGGTGTGCCCAATGCCATCATGTTCTGCATGGTATCTAACCTACAGGCCGCAAAACGTTTGATGGTATCTCCATTATAAACAAAGGCAAACGTAAGGCTGAACTCATCATATGCAAATGCATCATCTGCCCTTGCAATGGATCTTATTTTTTGTGCACGGGCATTAACGAGATAACTTTTTTCTTTATCAAGCACTACATATTTATCAAGCAGGCTGCTATCGAAAAATAATTTGTATTCGGAATATACTTTTTGTACAGCTTTTAAAACTTTGTTATTAAAGTTTTGTGCCTGGCTATTGAAAGAGAAAGCAATAAGTGTGATGACGAGTAAGGGTCTTATCATTTGTATAAAAATGTTGTAGTAGTAAAGTTAAGTACAAAACTGAGGAAATGGATTTAAGTATGTTACGGCGCTGTTAAAGGAGACAGAAGTCTCAAAACCAGGGCATCCTCGTCAGAGACGAGGACGAGTGGGCACCTATTTCTTTTTAATGGTAGTGTCAAAAAATCCCCCTTCCTTTTTACTTACCCATTTAATGAATTTAAGGATGTCTTCATGCTCCTTTAAACGATCTACCGTATTATAATAATTTTTTAATTCCGTTTCTGTGAAAACAGCATGCACTTTGGCCTGGCAAATTTTGTGCATAGGAACGGTAGGGGAATCCTTGCCGCCCTTACTCGGTGGTATTAAATGATGGCGCACAATGGGTTCGGACAATTCACGGTTACAGAGCGGACATTTGTTGGTATCAGACATTTGTATTTTATAGTTGTGCGGTAAATATATTCTTTGCGGGGCAATTGATAAAATTGTTTTGTAAAAGACACTGGGTATTTCAAAACTGTAAAATATCCTAACGCCGCTGTTGCGCCTCTGGCCAACAGCCGAAGGGTAAACCATTTTAATGTTTGCAATGAGTTAGTATTCGTAAATCATCGGGGCATATTGATGTAGCATTGGAGTTGGCAGTATTGGGGTTTTTCAGGAGCCCGTAGTTGCGGGCTTCGGCTGTTGGCGGGGACGCCAACAGCGGCCTCCGTTATGGCTACAGCTTAGAAACTTTTGCAGTAACGCCAGCTGCGGCGAAGTTTGTCATGCCCCGCTTTTGTCAATACCTTGTTGGCTGCAGGCTTTATGGTAAATTTGTATAGTTATATCCAAAGGACATTTTATGAATCAAAAAAGAAAAGATGTTACGATTTCCGAGGCCAAGAAGGTGATTGGCTTAAAGTCAACTGCTTATCGAGAATATCTAAGTGCAAGACTCTTGACAAATAATCATTTTTTTCAGCAAGCTGCGCTTATGATGACAACGTGTCTTGAAAAAGAAATGAAAGCCTACCTTTTCACCATAGGGGAAAGCTTTAAAAAAATTCATGACTTAGTGCCACTCTACGAGAAACTTAATGCAACTAAGCCAGAGTTCGCAAAAAAGCTCAATTTAGGATTTCTGAAAGCTCTTTCAATTATTTATAAAACTAGATATTATGATCAGCTTTTACCAGGCTATAATTGGGTTTTTGTAAAGAATAAATTTCTTGCGGAATTTGATTATACTTTTTCAGTTTTAGAGCCAATGCTCAGAGTAAAACCAGCAAGGGATAAAGAAATCTCCAAAACGAAATACGAGTCAGATATAGAAGAGAAGCTAGAGATTCTTTTTGTTAACAATTATGTTGTTACTAAAATGGAAAAGGATTTATTTTTAACCTCACCAGACTTGGTTTATGAATTTCGAATTGCATCAACGCATGAGATATTTGAAGCTCAATACCCTATTCCATATAACAGACAAGAAGAAAAAAACAAATTTTTGTATGAAGGGTTAAAGGAGAAAAATACTAGTCAATTTCAAGCGTCCCATGCTGGTTATCCTAAAGATGAAATGGATGCTTTATACAAAATGCTAGGAATTGAAAAGTAGCCCCAAGTAAGCTTGTACCCAACGTTCATGGCTTGCCGAAGTGACCCATCCTGAAAAAAGTTGACTGTGTTAGTTAATAAATAAAAGTTGATGATTTGCACATAGCCAAATTAAAAACGTCCTGTCCGATATGAAGCCAAATTGAAAAACAAAAAGTTGAAACACGGCTTCCGTCCGCCCCCATTTTGGCAAACCCTATTAGGCGAAGTTTTTTGATCAGGCATTTCGAGTGAATTTACAATAGGGAAAAGACGAACACCCCATAAAATCTCCAAACTTTCCTCTACGAAAAATTAGTTCAGATCCACAGTTGGGACATTTATTTGCTTTGATTAAAGCTTCACGATTTCTCACCCTCGTTTTTATTGCTTTAATATGTTCAGTTTTTTCGTAAGTTTTACTGGAGTTAGTCGAGTTGATTTTATATAGTATTTTCTCTTTGTCAGTTTCCGATAAATTCAATATAGAATATTTTTTAATCGTCGCTAAAAGATTATAAGTATATACTACCTCTGTACTTGTATTAACTTTCATAGAAGCTTTTGAAGAAAAAACTATAATAGATATGTATTTAATATTAGGAAATTCTTGAAGATTGTTTTTCAAAGCTAATATGTGGCCATAGTTTTGGCGAATGGGATTATAGAATTTCTCTTTTCGCTTGAATAAGACTTGTGTCCAATATTCTGATGTTTCGCCTCCAAGTATCCATCCTTTATAATTCTTTGTCTCTATAACAAATAGTCCGTAGTCCGAAATGACAAGATGATCAATTTGCGAAGTCTTTCCGCCCGAATTCAATACAATATTATTAACGACTTGATACTTTGATTTGTCCAAAAAATATAAGATTGAAGAGGTCGTTTTCTCTCCAATAAAGCCTTTGATTTGAGTACCGTAAACTGCCAGCAGAAATACAATGGCCCCAAAAAAGAATAAAACAATAAAATTCATGGGCATAATGCCGATATAAAATTTCGCCTAACATTTATATTTATGCTATAAGACGCTACTGATTGATTTTTTGGAGTTCTGAAAATCAAGTAAGTAGTATTATACAAATTGTATTGTTTATAGCATAAATGCAATGTATAAAAAAATGCAGTATAATTTAGCTTTAGATTTTCGCTTCGATAAAAGCTCCAAATAGGTATGCCGTACAAGTGAGTGACACAACGATGCTGCCATGATAACAAATGCTTGTCCCAAAAAAATCAAATTTTCAAAAGATCATAGCAATTTATCCGGCGTAATCGGCAAGTTCCTAATCCTTTTGCCCGTTGCATTATACACCGCATTGGCAATGGCAGGCGCCACACC
>JAYUZB010000268.1:0-3437 GCA_043752185.1 Chitinophagaceae bacterium | reverse complement strand
TTTTTTCATCGTTTTATTTTATAAGGCTGTTAAGGTATAGCTCGATATTAGTGTATTGTTTATTCAAAGTATAAGTAGCAGCATCGCCTGCATCATTTATATTTAATTCATTTTTTTTCTCCCAATCATCCGGCATACCATCTTTATCTGTATCAACGGGCGGGGGTAAAGTTTTTAATGTTGGCCACGCATTAACTGTTAATTCATAAGCAGTACCATGTGTAAAACCTCCCTGTACATCAATGAACCTGCCTGTACTATTTTTTACATCGTTTATAATTCTTTCATCCAGCGTATCTCTTTTATAACTTGCTCCAACAAATTTCAACACTGCTTCGTAAGCTTCTTTAGCAGTTTGATAGGTAATTGCTATTGATGTAATTGGTTTGTCAACAATGGATTCTTTTTTATCAGCCTCTGTACCTTTATTGCCCATTTCAATACCCAACCAATTATTTTTTGTAACATCGGCTGCGCCCTCAATATAATTTCCATCTATATAAAATTTACCGTAAGGTATTGGCGGCTTATCCCATTTACCCGGACTTACAATCCTATATCTTGCATTTTTATTTGTTGATGGACCATACTTAAAATAGTTGTTTACAATATTATAGTTACCGCCTTCGCCTGCGTAAATAGAATTACCGCCCCAGTTATAGATAACATTATTACGATAATCAACATTTTCTTCAGGAGCGTTTCTAATGCCATCAAACCGGGGATTCCGGTTAATGCAATGTGCAAACAGATTATGATGTGCTGTTAAATGCCTGCCGCCCCAGATGCCACCAAAGCCGTGATGCTCGTAATCTTTATCTCCGGTTTCAAAATGATAGGAGTAATTGAGTGGCTCCGAAATAATATTCCATTGCACCGTAGTGCTGTCGCCGGCATAAATGGAAAATACTTCATCGGTACTCCAGCTCATGCTGCAATGATCTATAATAATATTTTTTCTTCTTACACCACCAAATGCATCATCGCCGCCGTTTCCATCAACCATACCACCTTTCTGGTATTTATCTCCCATCCTAAAACGGAGATACCTGATAATAATATTATCGCCACCCAAACTCACCGAATTATCTGCCAGGCAAATACCATCACCCGGTGCCGATTGGCCACCAATAGTTACATCGCCTTTAATTAAAAGTTTGGTTTCGAGATGTATGGTGCCCGATATTGCAAATACAATGATTCGTTTTCCTTTTGCTTCAGCTGCTTCTCTAAAACTGCCGGGGCCTTTATCATTTAAATTTGAAACAATGAAAATTTTACCACCTCTGCCGCCCGTTGTAAATTTTCCAAATCCTTCAGCCCCGGAAAATGCAAGTGCCTTTTCATCCCCTTCAGTTTGCTTTACAGTTTGGTGATTTGCCGTGTTGCAACTTAAAAATGTGAGAATGATCAAAAAGGTTAAGAAATAAAACTTCATCATTTTTTGTTTTGCTTGAGATTAAAAAAGGCTGCTGCAATTTGCAACAGCCCTTGAAAACTAACGCTATGAAAAAATTAATAACCAGGGTTTTGCAGCAGCTTGCCCTGATATGATTGAATTACACTTTGCGGGAAAGGATACAATTCGCTTTTACCCGGCACAAAGAAAGAAGCAAAACCCTGCCACAATGGTTTGCTATCTATTGCACTGGCTGTAGTTAAGTGATTAGCCCAGTCTACTCTTGTCCAGCCAGTTATTGGCGAAGGAATTTGTGTAGGCCTCCAGAATGGTTGTGCATTTAATGCGGTATTAGCACCAGCAAAATATTGAATCTCTTCACCTACGTTTCTCCAGTATATATATTGGGGTACATTATTGTATGGAGCAACCCTGTCACGTATCTGCTGAATTTTTGCTCGGGCCTCGGTAATTTTTGTTGCCAGCAGGTTCCAGCGAAGCAAGTCATATCTTCTTATACCTTCATGGCCAAATTCAAGAAAGCGTTCATTTACAATAGCATCAAAGAAACCAGTTTTGGTTAATGGTGTAGTACCAATTAAACCGGGGTTGCCACGATAGCCTCTTCTTCTTACTTCTTCAAAAGCAGCTACTGCAGCAGGTGTAGGACTTCCGTTAATTTCATTAACTGCTTCGGCGTACATCAGCAGCACATCCGAAAAACGTATCAGGCTCCAGTTGTAGCCAACATTTAAAACGGTACCTGGCAATAAAGGCACCCTCCAGTCTCTTCTGTATTTACCGGTATTTAATTCGCCCAACCGGCGTTGCGATTTAATATTGGTTGCAGAGGGAACCTGGTAATGTGTAATGGTTATATCACGCCTTGTATCTACCGAATCAAAAGCATAATAAAAATTAGGCAACATTTGAATACCACCACCACCGGCGCCATACCGTGATGCATTATTCAAATTTGGTCCATCGTAATTACCCATACGGCTGTCACTGTTTCCGTTTGCGCCACCGGCTCCAACTTCAAACATAATTTCTGCCTGCGGGTCGTAAACGAAAGAGGTAACTTTTCTCCACACATCTTCATAATTGGGATTCAAAGTATGCTGATCCCTTCTTGCCATCAACTCTTCACATTCTGTTTTTGCAATATTATAGTAGGTAAGGTAGTCTGCTCTTCTTTCCATTTGTGCATTGCTGCGTAAAGAATATCCACCACGAAACATTGCCATTCTTGCACGCAAAGCCATTACAGCACCCTTAGTAATTCTTTCGCTTCTTGCTCCGGCATCTGTTCTCCATGGCACCAATGCTTTGGCTGTAGCCAAGTCTGCTAAAAGCAGGTCGTAGGTAGAGTCACGATTGGTTCTTGGAATAAACAGTTCGCTTTGTTTGTAAGCTGGTATCATCGGTGCAGGTACATCGCCCCAGTTCAATATTAATTGAAAAAAGAATTGCGCCCTTAGTGTTAACGCTTCGCCATGCAACCTTTTAAGTGCAGTCTGTTCAGCAGTAGTTCCGGTGGTGTATTGTTTCATCAACGGTATTTGCTCTATACAAAGATTTGCTTTTTCTACACCACGGTATAATTGGGTAAAAGGATTCAGGATTTCTGTATTGGTTAACAATAACTGGTACCGGCCTACGCCACGTCTTCCATTATCAATATTTCCACTTACAATTCCTTCATCACTATCGTACGGATAGTACATGCTGATTCTGATACCATATCCATTATCACCCTGCAATTCATCATACACACCAACAAGTGCGGTGGTTGCATTGGATACATCGGCAAAGGCTTCAGCAATACTGTATTGAGAAACGGGCCCAACCTCGGTATATTTTTTACAACCGTCTGTAATCAATACTCCTGCCAGCAGCATGACAATGGTTATTGATTGATAAATTTTATTTTTCATATTGAATCGTTTTATTTTTTTAGAAAGTTACGTTTACACCAAATAACCATGTTTTTGCACGTGGGTATGCAGCAAAGTCAACACCCGGTGTTAGCGGATCG
>JAYUZB010000267.1:0-3439 GCA_043752185.1 Chitinophagaceae bacterium | reverse complement strand
GCCGGTAAAAGCAATATTGTTATTGAAGAGGATATTGCCAGCTACCAGATCATGCGCTTCATAAGCACCGGCCTGGTTTGTAGCAATACCTTCTATTTTTTTTGCATCGCCAAAAAGGTGATACAATATATCAAGCTGGTGCGGTGCCAGGTCATGAAAAAGTCCGCCGCCAGAAATAGCCGGGTTTACACGCCATGCTATTTTTTCATCAGCCAGTTCTGTTGCAGTTAATGCAGGTTTATCATAAACCAGTTTTACCAGGTGTATATTGCCAATGGTTCCTGCATCTATTAGTTCTTTTAATTTTTTAAACAGCGGCCATTCCCTGCGGTAATGTGCCACTACCAGTTTTACGTTATGTTCTTCAGCAGCCAGATACATTCGATTTGCCTGTTCAAAATTCAGGCTCATGGGCTTTTCTACATAAACGGATTTGCCAGCTTTAATAGCTGCAAGTGTATATACCTCATGAAATGCAGGTGGCGTAGCAATGTAAATGGCATTTACATCCGGGTCATTAATGAGTTCATCTGCATTGTTGTACCATTTGGGTACATGGTGCCGCTTTGCATAGTCGGCAGCCTTATCTGCATTACGGCGCATTACTGCAACCAATGATGAGTTGGGAACTTTATTAAAAGCGGGGCCGCTTTTAATTTCGGTAACATCGCCACAGCCAATAATACCCCAATTGATTTTAGTCATGCTCAACTATTATTCAATCTGTCCAGTAAATCCAGTTTATACTTTCTTGCATAATCTTTCGCAACATCATATCCAGCATCTGCATGCCTTATAACACCCATACCCGGGTCATTACGCAACACACGGCTTAATCTTGCAGCAGCATCATCAGTACCATCGGCCACAATTACCATACCTGCATGTATGCTGTAACCCATGCCCACACCCCCTCCATGATGTAAAGAAACCCAGCTGGCACCTCCTGCTGTATTCACCAATGCATTTAATATTGGCCAATCGGCAACGGCATCACTACCATCAAGCATGGCTTCGGTCTCACGGTTAGGACTGGCCACCGATCCGGTATCTAAATGATCACGCCCAATTACAATGGGTGCTTTTACTTTTCCTGTTCTTACCAATTCATTAAAAGCAAGCCCTGCTTTTTCTCTATCGCCCTGCCCTATCCAGCAAATACGTGCAGGCAAACCCTGGAAAGCAATTTTTTCCTGTGCCAGTTTAAACCAACGCATCAGGCTTGAATTATCTGCAAAGAGTTCCATCATTACTTTATCGGTTACGGCAATATCTTCCGGATCGCCACTAAGTGCTGCCCAGCGGAATGGACCTTTACCTTCGCAAAAAAGCGGGCGTATGTATGCAGGAACAAAGCCAGGGAAAGCAAAGCAGTCATGAGATGTGAGTCGTGAGTTATGAGTCGCTTCAGCTGTTTTACAATCTTCAAATTCTTTTGCCCGGGCACGTATATTATTTCCGTAGTCAAAAGTAATAGCTCCTTTATCCATCAGCTGTAACATCAGCTGTACATGCAGGTACATACTTTCGTAACTGAGTTCAATATAGTGATTGGGGTTTTGTTCTCTTAACTCATTGGCTTGTTCGTTTGAGAGCGTATGCGGAACATAGCCAACCAAGGGATCATGAGCGCTGGTCTGGTCGGTAAGCGTATCGGGAATGATGTCTCTTTGTATAAGCCTGTTCAGCAATTCAATGGCGTTGCACAATACACCAATGCTTTTAGCTTCACCCTCTTTACGGTAGTGTATGGCCGCATTAATTGCGTCATCAATACTGGAATGTTTTTCATCCAGGTATTTTGTTTCAATTCTTTTATCCATTCTCCACTCTTCTACTTCTGCAATCAATGCAACGCCTTCGTTCATGGTAATAGCCAATGGTTGTGCGCCACCCATACCACCTAAACCTGCAGTTACATTTAATGTATGTTTTAATGTGCCACCAAAATGTTTGTTGGCAATGGCTGCGTAGGTTTCATAAGTGCCCTGTACAATACCCTGACTGCCGATGTATATCCAGCTGCCGGCGGTCATTTGTCCGTACATCATCAGCCCTTTTTTTTCCAGTTCATCAAAATGTTTCCAGTTGGCCCAATTGGGAACGAGTTGGCTGTTGCTGATTAAAACACGTGGCGCATCTTTGTGTGTTTGTAAAATACCCACGGGTTTACCGCTCTGTATCAATAAAGATTCATCGTTCTCTAAAACTTTTAATGCTTTGATGATATTATCCAGCGCTTCAAAATTGCGGGCTGCTTTTCCCCTGCCACCATACACAATCAAATCTTCGGGGCGTTCGGCTACATCAGGATCAAGATTATTTAAAAGCATACGCAGGGCTGCTTCCTGTATCCATCCTTTGCAACTTATTTTGTTGCCTGTAGGGGTTTTGTATTTTACGGGGTCGTAGTTTTTTGTAATTGGTGACATAGATGTTTTTATTTTTTGCCGCTGAGGCGCAAAGACGCAGAGAAATACTCAGCGACTCCCCGTCTCTGCGGTTATATTTCTTTTTTAATAAAAGCTACTGCCTTCATCATATCCTCATGCAAAATTCTATCTGCCGCATTAAAACTTACTTCTTTACGAAATGCAGTTACAATCTCTTCCAACATAGGCGAAGTTTTTAATGGCCTTCTAAATTCCAAAGCCTGTACAGCAGTTAATAATTCAATCGCCAAAACTTTCTCAAGATTATCCACTACCCTTTTACATTTGGTAGCAGCATTGGCACCCATACTCACATGGTCTTCCTGGTTATTGCTGCTGGGGATGCTATCTACAGATGAAGGTGTACAAAGTTGTTTGTTCTCACTAACAATACCTGCGGCTGTATATTGCGTTATCATCAAACCCGAATTAAGTCCCGGATTTTTTACCAGGAAAGCCGGTAAGTCTCTTTGTCCGCTGATAAGCTGATAGGTTCTTCTTTCAGAAATACTTCCAAGTTCTGCCATAGCAATTGCAAGAAAATCCAATGTTATAGCCAAAGGCTGACCATGAAAATTTCCGCCGCTAACAATCATGTCTTCATCCGGAAAAATATTTGGATTATCGGTTACCGAATTTATTTCTTTAATAAAAACACTGAGTATATAATCGAAACTGTCTTTGCTGGCACCATGTATCTGCGGTATGCAGCGGAATGAATACGGATCCTGCACCTGCGATTTTTTTTGTGCAGCAATTTCACTTCCACTTAATAAGTAGCGCATGGTAGCTGCAGTTTCTACCTGTCCGTTATGAGAGCGAATGGCGTGAATATTTTCGTGCAGTGGTTCAATAGTACAATCAAAGGCATCATAACTGATGGCAGCAATAATGTTGGCCCATTTTAGCAGGCGGTCGCATTGAATAAGGTTGTGTAAACCATAAGCAGTCATAAATTGAGTGCCGTTAATCAAAGCAAGTCCTTCTTTACTTTTCAGTTCAATGGG
>JAYUZB010000266.1:0-8688 GCA_043752185.1 Chitinophagaceae bacterium | reverse complement strand
GGTTGACAACCCTTTATTAAACCTGCGTCAATTTTGCTTTTGTATCTTTGCAACCAATAATTTTTTCTTTTGCAAAAAGGTTTATACAATTTAAAAATTCAAAAACGTATTGCAGCATTATCCATTGTGCTGTTAATTGCAAAAATGTTTGCCTGGTATCTTACGGGTTCTGTTGCTATTTTAACTGATGCATTTGAAAGTATAGTAAATGTTATTGCGGGGTTGATAGGAGTGTACAGTCTCTACGTTTCTGCCAAGCCACGTGATCAGGATCATCCTTACGGGCACGGTAAAGCCGAATTTATTTCTGCTGCCGTGGAAGGTGCATTGATTGCCATTGCAGGCTTTATCATCATCTATGAAGCCATCAACAATCTTATACACCCGCATACCATAAAAAAACTTGATTATGGAATTATGCTGGTTGCCATAACAGGACTTATCAATTATTTTGCCGGTGCGGTTTGTATAAAAACTGGTAAGAAAAATAATTCACTAGCACTTATTTCAAGCGGTAAACATTTGCAAACCGATACCTGGAGTACTTTAGGAATTGCAGTTGGCTTGGTACTGATCTTAATTACCGATTTGGTTTGGCTTGACAGTGTTGTGGCCATTGGTTTTTCCGTCTTTATTATTTTTACAGGATATAAAATTTTAAGGTCTTCCATAGCAGGTATTATGGATGAAGCAGATACCGAACTGCTTGAAAAAATGGTGGCCATGCTAAATGCAAACCGCAGGCAAAATTGGGTTGACCTGCATAACCTGCGCATCATAAAATATGGCGGCACCATTCACCTTGATTGCCATCTTACTGTGCCCTGGTATTTAAATGTGCATGAAGCACATAAAGAAATTGATGTTGTATCTGAGTTGGTAAAAAAGGAATATGGAGAATCAGTTGAATTGTTTGTTCATTCAGACGGATGCCTTGATTTTTCCTGTAAGATCTGCTCAAAAACAGATTGCACTGTTCGTAAACATCCGTTTGAAAAGAAAATAGAATGGACGATGGAAAATATTTCCAGCAATCATAAACACAGTCTTCCGGTTGCTTAAAAATTTAAAAGATTTTAATGCTGAGCTTTAATCATATCGTATTTTTTGAAGTGGCGAGGAACTTAAGTTTTTCCAAAGCAGCAGAATTATTATTTATAAGCCAGCCCGCCATAAGCAAACATATAAAAAACCTGGAGCTGCAGTATAATGTCAACCTGTTTGAACGTAAGAGTAATTCTATTTTACTTACCAGGGAAGGAGAAATTTTATATGAGCATGTCAGTGATGCAATACGTATACAACGCCGGCTGGAATTTGAAATTTCCATTGTGAAAAACAAGCACCAGGCCAAAGGATCATTGGTTGTGGGTGCAAGCACCACTGTGGCCTTGTATGTTATGCCTGGTATTTTATCCGCCTTTCACAAGGCTTATCCTCATATAAGTTTGCGTTTGGTTAATCGTAATTCTGAAAATATCCTGAAAGCTTTGATGGAGCAGGAAATTGACCTGGGTATCATTGAAGGGAAAAATAAAATTACTTCAGTAAGTTATAAATTCTTTTTAAAGGATGAAGTGATTCCGGTATGTTCTTCAAAAAGTCATTTGGCAAAAAAACGTAAAATAAATTTGCAGGAATTAAAGACAATGGATGTGGCTTTACGGGAAAGAGGCTCCGGAACTTTAGCTGCTGTAACTGAAGGGTTACTTAAACATAATATTAAAATATCTGACCTGGAAACGAGAATTATTCTGGGAGGAACAGAAGCATTAAAAAATTTTTTACTCGACGATACCTGTATCGGATTTTTGCCTTTGCGATCTGTTGCCAAACAACTGCAATCTAAAGAATTGGTAAGATTGCATATTCCTGGTCTTGAAATTTCAAGAGAATTTTATTTTGTGCAACGCCAGGGCAATGGAAATGATAAAATGAATAACCTCTTTATAAAAATGGCCATTGCACGCTATAATCAATTGTTATAAGCCATCACTTATTGCCCCAATGAAAGCAGCCATATAACGATAGCTTTGTTTTTAAAACAAGGCTATGGTAACTCTACAACGTTATTCTTTGCTACAAAACCTGCAATGTTCAAAATGCGGACAGACTTATAATCCTGAGGAGATAAATACATTTTCTACCTGTTGCACAAAGACATTAACAGCGCATTATGATCTTGCTGCTGGATTTTCGAAAAGGGATATTAATCAGCATGATAGCACGATGTGGCGTTATCATAATATGCTGCCGGTGTTACATAAGCAAAATATAATTAGCTTGGGAGAAGGTATGACACCCGTGCTGCAGTTAAATACCCTGGGAAAGAAATACGCTTTACCTCAACTTTTTTTAAAAGATGAATCATCAAATCCAACAGGTAGTTTTAAAGCAAGAGGATTGAGTGTGGCAGTTTCCAAGGCAAAAGAAATGGGTATCACATCCTGCATAATACCTACAGCAGGAAATGCTGGTGGAGCCTTGAGTGCTTACTGTGCAAAGGCTGGCATTGAAGCCACCGTAATTATGCCTAAACACACCCCGGTAATATTTAAGCAGGAATGTGAGTTGTATGGAGCCGAAGTAATTTTAATAGAAGGCCTGATCAGTGATTGCGGAAAACTGGCAAAAACGATGCAGCAACAGAAAGACATTTTTGATATGTCAACTTTAAAAGAACCATACCGGCTGGAAGGGAAAAAAACGTTAGGTTATGAAATAGCAGAACAATTTGATTGGCAATTGCCTGATGTAATTGTTTATCCTACGGGCGGCGGCACCGGATTGATTGGTATCTGGAAAGCTTTTAAAGAAATGATTGCCATGGGTTGGATTGAAAATAAACTCCCAAAAATGATTGCGGTGCAGGCTGAAAATTGTCAGCCAATTGTTTACACCTGGAGAGGTTTGCATGCAAATGCGTCGGCTTATATAGGCAAAGCATCTCTTGCAAATGGACTGGCGGTGCCCAATCCTTTTGGAGAATATTTAATTATGGAAACATTAATACAATCATCGGGAACAGCTTTGGCAGTTACAGAGCAGGAGATGATTTTGGGCGTAAAAGAAATAGCCGCATCAGAAGGTATTTTAGTTGCACCGGAAGGTGCTGCTGTTTGGAAAGGGTTACTTAAACTGATTACTGACGGATTTATAGACAGGGAAGAAAAAATATTATTGCTGAACACAGGTTCAGGATATAAGTATCTCGAAAATATTTTTTAAGAAATTGGATTAGTGCATTTCAAATAATTTAGCCACCCCAAATGCAGCAGCAGCAGCAACGGCGCCAATCAATGTAACTTTTAATGCACCCCAAACCGGGTTAACGCCGGTGATTTTACTTTTAAAAAATCCAAAAACAAAAAGACAGATCAAAGTGGCGATTGCAGATATTTTTAAAGCTTCATTTGAATCGGTAATAAAAAAATAAGGACTTAGTGGTATGATGCCACCGGCAACATAAGATAAGCCAATATTTAAAGCGCTTTTGGTTGCCCGTTTTGGATCGGGCTTATCCAAACCCAGTTCATACTTCATCATAAAATCAACCCAACGGTCTTTATCCTGTGCAATTTCTGCTGTTGCCTGCTCCTGCAGGGCAAGGCTTAAACCAATATTGGCAAAAAATTCTTTGGTCTCTTCAAGTTCTTTATGGCGCAGGTTTTCCACTTCATGATGCTCTCTTCTCATTTCACTTTTATAATGATCTTGCTCTGTTTTTCCGGCAAGATATCCGCCAAGTCCCATGGCAATGCTGCCTGCCGCCACTTCGGCAATACCGGCAATTACAATAATGCTGCTCTGGTCTACTGCGCCGCTTAAACCTGCTGCCAATGCAAAAGGAACCGTAAGGCCATCACTCATGCCAATAACCACATCTCTTAATAAGTCGCTGCTTTTTAAATGTGATTCGATGTGGTCGTGATGAAGATGGGTATCCATAAATTATATTTCAAAACTAAGGTACAGTTTTGCAAATTAAAAAAACCGCTGAATATTATTTCAGCGGCTGACGTTGATCATGTTTTAAACAAGTTGTTTTAAACTTGTATCAATTATCTCCACACATTCCATCACCTGTTCTTTATTAATAACCAGCGGCGGTGCAAAACGTATCTTATCGCCATGCGTTGGTTTTGCAAGCAGGCCGTTTTCTTTCAGCAGCAAACAAAGTTCCCATGCAGCATCAGCGTTGGGATGTTTTATAACGATCGCATTTAGTAAACCCATACCTCTTACAATTGAAATAAAAGGAGAGTTTAATTTTTTCAATTCGGTTCTTAATAAATTGCCCATCGCTTCTGCATTGGCAGCCATGTTTTCATCTTTTAAAACCTGCAATGCAGTCATGGCTACCGCACAGGCCAAAGGATTGCCACCATAAGTGCTGCCATGTTCACCGGGTTTAATGGTCATCATAATTTCATCATCGCAAAGCACCGCACTAACTGGCAATACACCGCCGCTTAGGGCTTTACCAAGAATTAAAATATCGGGCCTTATATTTTCATGATCGCAGGCCAGCATTTTTCCGGTACGGGCTAGTCCGCTTTGTATCTCATCTGCCACCATTAAAACATTATACTCATCACAAAGATTTTGTACGCCCGTGTAGTAACCTGCATCCGGCACCACCACACCGGCTTCGCCCTGTATGGGTTCAAACAAAAATGCTGCAACGTTTTCATCCTGTAAAGCTTTTTCAAGTGCAGGTAAATCATTGTGTGGAATACTTTCGTAACCGCCTACAAAAGGTCCGAAATTTTTGGTTGCTGTTGGATCGCTGCTGAAAGAAATTACATTGATGGTACGGCCATGAAAATTTCCATCGCATACAATAATTTTTGCCTGGCCTGCGGCAATGCCTTTTACTTCATAGGCCCATTTGCGGCAGAGTTTAATGGCGGTTTCCACCGCTTCTACGCCGGTGTTCATGGGTAGCACTTTATCGTAACCAAAATATGCTGTAATATATTTTTCATATTCACCCAATAAATTACTGTGAAAAGCACGGGAGGTAAGTGTTAGTTTTTGTGCCTGCTCCACCAGCGCTGCAATAATTTTTGGATGGCAGTGGCCCTGGTTAACGGCCGAGTAGCCGCTTAAAAAATCGTAGTAGCGTTTGCCATCAATATCGTATAAAAAAACACCTTCGCCACGGTTTAATACAACAGGCAGCGGGTGATAATTATGTGCTCCGTATTTTTCTTCAAGGTCTAAATATTGTTGTGCGTTTGATGATATAGATATAATTGAATTCATATAAGTTGAAATAAAAAGTAAAAGAAAAAATTGAAAAGTTGGAATAGTTCAAATCTCCTCCGCAAAGGGAGGCGCAAAAATTCTATGCTCGATGATTGAGTAAATCGAGGTTGCTGTAGAGAAAAGATGATATAGTTAACAGCGTGTTGATGATAATTAATTTGCTTGCAAGATATACTAATTTATTATTTTGGTAAAATAGTTCTTGTCTTTAAAGGGAGTTATATCAAAATTGGTATTAAAAATACCAAACACCGTACTGCCACTTCCACTCATAGCTGCATAAACCGCACCTTGTGAATATAAATCCTCTTTTATTTCTTTAATAGTAGGATGAGCAGTAAACACTGCAGTTTCAAAATCATTTTTTAGTTCGTCTTTCCAGGTATTGATGGGCTGCTTAATAATTTCATTGATAGATTTTACCGGCAGGGCAGGAGTGATATTGGAAAAGGCCCAGCCTGTATTAATGTGAATGCCTGGGTTTATCAATACAATTTTGTAAGCAGATAGATCTACTGCGGTTTCTTCAAGCATTTCGCCACGGCCAGTTGCAAAGCAAGGTTTGTTGATGATGAAAAACGGGCAATCACTGCCAAGCTGCAGGGCGTAGTTTATAAGTTGATTAGTTGAAAGGTTTAGTTTAAATTTCTCATTCAGCAACTTCAACATAAAAGCAGCATCGGCCGAACCGCCGCCCAGCCCGGCTCCCATGGGAATTGTTTTGTGCAGGTGAATATTTACTGAAGGCAGTTTCGGAAAATCTTTCTTCAATAAATGATAGGCTTTTACACAAAGATTATCCGCTGCGTTTCCATCAACAGCCAAACCGGTTCCAGTAAATTCAATTTCAGTATTTGTGGAGGGAATTAATTCAAGTGCATCTTTAAAGGGCACCGGGTAAAATACTGTCTCCAGGTTATGAAAACCATCTTCTCTTTTACCAAGAATATGTAAGCCGAGATTTATTTTACAATTTGGAAAGACAATCATTTAAAAATTAAAAATTAAAAATGATTGTGCAATTGAAATGACAATGAATTGAAAACATGCTTAATTTTTAATTCTTCATTTCTCATTTTGATTTTCTGCTTTTTATTTCATCCCGTATAGCAATGGCCCGTATATAATCTTCATGGTCCAGTACTTCGGTTAACAAGCCTTCCAGCTCTTCAAGCGATAAAGATTTTAAATTATCGCTGCCGCCTGTTTCGGAAGTTACAGGTGTGGCTGTTTTTGTTTTGCCATCATCTTCCATTAATATGCCAGCCTGGTCTAAAATATTGTCGTAGGTATAAATGGGGCAGCCAAACCTTACAGCCAGTGCCAGTGCATCCGAAGTACGGGAATCTATTTCTACGGTATCATTAGCCGAGCTGCAAACCAGTTTGCTATAAAAAATGCCTTCCTGCAAATCATTAATTACCACTTCGTGTAGGTCTACATTAAAAGCCATCATAAAATTTTTCAGCAGGTCGTGGGTAAGTGGGCGGCTGGGGCTCATCCTTTCCAGGGCAACGGCAATGGCCTGTGCTTCAAAGCCTCCAATTACAATTGGCAGGCGGCGTAAACCGTTAATCTCTCCCAATACAACCGCATAAGAATGGGTTTGCGTAATGCTGTGCGATAAGGCCACTATCTCCAATTCTACTTTTTTCATATCCTTTCCAGATTATCCTCTTACGTTTTGTAAACAGCAAATATAAAAAATAATGATTTCTCTGCCGCTTACATTTTTTTAACTACAAAATGATGAAAATAAGCTTCGGGCTGCCATTTATGCACATAATCTTTTCTTAACGTTCCCGTCACAAATTAATAACATCTCTCACTGAAAATTGCAGCCACAAAACTACTTAATATGAAATTATCAAACTTGTTATTGGCTTTAGCTGTTCTTTTTGTGTCCTGTAAAAAAAGCGATGCCCCCGAATTCTTTGTAAACGAAGACCCATCTACCTTTAAAGAGATTGGCAGCATTGGCATTGGCGGCGTTGGTGCGGCAGAAATATCTGCCTACGACCCCATTACCCAATGCTTGTTTGTGGTTAACAACAGCACCACCAATAAAATTGATGTAATTGATATTAAGAACCCAACAACACCCACGCTTATCTCAAGCATATCGCTGGCTCCGTATGCTGGCGGCGTAAACAGCCTGGATGTGAGCAATGGCAAAGTGGCTGCTGCTATTGAAGCTATAAATAAACAAGATAATGGCAAAGTGGTTGTTTTTAAAACTGATGATTACAGCGAAGTGAAAGTAATTACAGTTGGAGCTTTACCCGATATGATAACCTACAGCGATGATGGTAATTATATTTTAACAGCCAATGAAGGAGAGCCCAGCAATGATTACAGTAATGATCCTGCCGGAACAATTTCTATCATTGAAGTAAACAATAATTATGCGGTAACTACTATTGATTTTGCTGCTTTTGTTTCGCAGGAAGCTCCGCTGAAAGCAGCCGGCCTAAGAGTATTTGGTATTGGCAATAATTTTGTAAAAGATATGGAGCCTGAGTACTTAACCATTTCCAGCGATTCGAAAACGGCCTGGGTTACTTTACAGGAAAACAACGCCATTGCAAAGATTGACATTGCTGCAAAAAAAATTACCAATATTTTCCCTTTGGGATTTAAGAATTATAACACCGACGAAAATGCCATTGATGTAAGCGACCTTGACGGCGCTGTAGGAACTTTTGCAAAATGGCCCATTAAAGGTATTTACATGCCCGATGGAATTTCTTTATTTGAATACAATGGCATTCCCTACCTCTTTACTGCCAATGAAGGCGATGCAAGAGAATATGCAGCATTTGCAGAAGCAAAGCGGGTAAAGAGTTTATCCCTTGATCCGATAGCATTTCCCAATGCCGCAACTTTAAAATTAGATGCACAAATGGGTCGTTTAAATGTTACCAATACTATGGGCGATACGGATAGTGATGGAGATTTTGATGTGCTCTATTCTTTTGGCGCCCGTTCTTTCAGCGTATGGAACGGTAATACAGGCGCACAGGTTTTCGATAGTAAAAATGAGCTTGATAAAAAAGCGCTGGCACTAGGTGTGTATGATGACACAAGGAGTGATGATAAAGCTGCGGAGCCGGAAGGTGTTCATATTGGAAAGGTTGGAAATAAAATGGTTGCTTTTGTTGGCTTGGAAAGGGTTGATGCTGTGGCTATGTATGATATCAGTAATCCGGTAGCACCTGTATTTTTACAAATGATAAAATGCGGCGATGCTCCCGAAGGCATTTTGTTTATACCTGCAAAAGATAGTCCTACAAAAAGAAGTTTATTGGTGGTTAGCAGCGAAAATGATGGCTTTGTAAAAATATTTACACCCAACACAATTTAAAAAAGCCATAGAGTTTACCTGTTAAATCAGCATAAAAAAATACCTCCGTTTTG
>JAYUZB010000265.1:0-8690 GCA_043752185.1 Chitinophagaceae bacterium | reverse complement strand
CAAAAAAGATATTTATGATTTTGCATTTAATGAACTTAAAGCAAGTGTTACTGATGTTAATATAGATACGGCATTTCTTCATACCGAAAACTTTTTTTTATTAGACAGCAGCTTTATTATTAGAGGCTGGTACAATGGTTTTGACACAGTAAAGCAAGCGAGACTGGTACAGGATATACCTTTGTTGATGCTTGAAAAAGACAGAAACAAACCTTCTGTGTTTAGAGAATTTATACCCATTCTGCCACTTATATTTTTTGCAATTGGAGTTGTATTTGTGATTGTATTAATCTTTAACCACAAAAAAAATAAACAGGAAAAACAGAAATAATTTATGTTACAACCTTCTTTAGCAAAGAATGATAAAAAAGCAAAGCTTTTAATTTACACGGTATCTTTTGTAGTTTTTGCAGCGGTGGTTTTTTTAAGCAAGTATAAACTTGATGTGAAACTTGGTTTTGATGTACACCTGTTTGCAAAGGCAAATGCAATTATTAATTCAATGGTTACTGTATTGTTACTGGCAGGTCTTTTTACCGTCAAACAAAAAAAATACGAACTGCACAAAAAAATAATGCTTACAGCCATTTCGCTGTCAGTTTTATTTTTACTTTCTTATATAGCCCATCATTTGCTTGCAGGCGATACAAAGTACGGTGATGTAAATCATGACGGTATTGTAAGTCTTGACGAAAAAGCGCTGGCAGGAAACCTGAGGATGGTTTATTATTTTATCCTCATCACACATATTCCGCTGGCAGCGATTATTTTGCCATTTATTTTATTTACAGCCTATCGGGCATTAACGGGCGAATATGATAAGCATAAAAAATTAGTTAGAATTACCTGGCCGGTTTGGTTTTATGTGGCTGTAACCGGGGTGGTTGTTTACCTGATGATTAGTCCTTATTACAATTAACTAAAATGCAAAAAGGAGCCGCTTTTAAAGTATTAAGTATACTGCACAAAGCATTAATGATGGGTCAGGTTTTATTCTCGGGCCTTTGTATTTATCTGATTTATACAAATACCATTTTGCCAACTGCAAAAGAATTCGATAAAATTCTTCAGGTTGTTGCATTAATAATTACAGCAGGTGGTATATATGGAGGCATGATTTTTTTTAAGAAAAAACTTATAACGATTAGAGCCATGCAGGCAGATGCAAAAGAAAAATTTGTTTTATACCGCACGGTATGCTTAATACAGTGGGCCCTGTTGGAAGGCCCCTCCATTTTCTGCACTATCTGTTTTTTTCTTACCGGTAATTATGCTTTCCTGGCGCTGGTGCTGATAATTCTTTTCATATTTGTGATGACGGTGCCCTCAAAACTTAAAATGCAGCTGCAATTGCAGATCAACGAAGCGGAACTGGAGGATTTATAAAACGGGCTCAACTACAATTTTCATCTTGCTGAAATAAGAGATACGTACATTTATTTTGTCGCCCACTTTTAAGTTTTCAGGCAGGTTATTGGCTGCAGGTGCAACTTTAGCCTGAACCTTATTGCTAAACAGATTCAGGTAAATTCCATATTCTGTAATCTTGTATATCTCTGCATGTATTGGCTCTTGTTTTTTAAAAGCCCTTTCGGCGGAGTAATATTCCGGAATAAATTTTTGTGTAAAAAGCGATGCAGTAATCTTTTCTTTTTTCTCAAGATTATCCAATGCAAATGTTACGGCTTCATTCAATTCTTCATCGGTTGGTTTTAATTGCCAGGGCGATATAGTAGCTGGAAAGAAAAGGTAACTTTCAATTTCTTTTACATAATATTTATCATCAACAATTTTTAAATAACCTATAAAATTGTTTTCAGTTCTTGCCTTATTGATGAGTACATCCAGCGCATTGTTATACATAAATTTTATATCAGAAGCCACCATCTTATCGCCCCTGCCAGATAAACCCACGGTAAAACTCACTGTATCACCAATATGAAAAACGTGTTTTATTTTTTGCAATTTATCGCTGGTACTTCCGTTCACCACTTTCTTTTTACCATTCACTTCGTATTCAATAATGATATATTTTTTTTCGTGATTAACGAAACTGACATTGCCGGTAAGTAGCGTATTGCTCATGATAAGTTTCTTTATTAAAATGCAGCTACAGTAATGTAGGTATTTATATGAAGTTAGCTGATTAAATTATAAAGCCAGCGCAACAGATGGATCCCAAAACTTTTTTTTAAAATCAACTACGGTATCGTTCTTAACAGCAACACCATCTTTCTTCAGTAGTGCTTCCATGGCGGTTGGTGTTGCAAAATGATGCTTGCCGGTGAGCATACCATTTCGGTTTACCACACGCTGTGCAGGCACTTTAGGTTTTGCTGTGTGGGCTGCATTCATTGCCCAGCCTACCATACGGGCACTTAGTTTAGTGCCCAGGTAAGCAGCAACAGCACCATAAGATGTTACCTTGCCTTTTGGAATTTGCCGTACTACATCAAAAACATCTGCAAAAAAACTGTATTCCTTTACTGTGCTTTTTGGAGTTTCTTTAGCTGCAGGGATTGGTTTACGTGCAGTTGTTTTTTGTTTAATTATTTTCTTTGCCATTCGATACTAAAGATAACAATTCGCTTCGTTTTGGTTCCGGAACATTTTTATATTCGTACGGGCAGTGCTTACACCCATTGCCGCAGCAATGCCCCTTGCCAAGATGGTACTTGGCAGTTAATACAATAAAGCCCTGCTCATTATAATAAAAATCTTCGCCTTCAATCCAGCTGTTCATCTTTTTGTATTAATTGTTGCAGCTCTTCATCAATATTTTTTATGTGCAACGGCAACGTAAATTTCAGGTAGTGAATTTTTTTGCTTTGTGCAATATCCAGACTTTCGTAATGTGTTTTTATTTTCAGTTCTTCTTTCACAAAAGTTTCGCTGTAAACATTGTTTGAATCCTCAACAATAATTATATCATAAAGTTCAGCTACTTTTTTTGTGAATTGATAAAGATCAGGAGAATCTGTTTTCAAATGAATAAAACCACCTGGTTTAAGAATCTGCTGGTACAGCCTTAAAAACCTGGGATGCGTTAATCTTTTTTTAGCCTTTGAAATGCGTAACTGCGGGTCGGGAAAAGTAATCCATATCTCATCTACTTCACCTGCTGTAAAATAATCGGGCAGCTTTTCAATTTGTGTGCGTAAAAAACCGGCATTGGTTAAATCTTCAGCCAGACATTTTTTGGCGCCAATAAACATACGGTTACCCTTCACATCTACGCCAATAAAATTCTGATTGGGAAATAAAAGGGAGAGGCCAACGGTATATTCTCCTCTTCCGCAGGCAAGCTCTAAAATTAAAGGGTTGTTGTTCTTAAAAAAAATATACCAGTTTCCTTTCATATCTGCCGGATATTCCAGCACATTGGCGAAAGTTTTTATTGCCGCAAACCGTTCTAATTTTTTTTGAGCCATGGCGGCAAAGATAAATATTCATGGTATTAAAATTAAGAGTAAAATAGGCGCTTCAAATTTTAAAAAAGACTGTAAAAGAAAAAATCAGGCATAAATAAAGTAATTTTGTATGCAATTAAACAAACACTACATTTTATGAATACAGTAATAGTTCCCGTTGATTTTTCAGAAACTTCTTTAAATGCCGCCAAATATGCTGCTCAATTGCTTGCCGGCCATTATGGAGTAACCATGGTTTTATACCACAGTTACAGCAAAGCCAGCGAAGCAGAAACTGCTACTGTAAGCCTGGAAAAGCTTAAGGCAGACCTGATGGAAAAAAATATTGTAAAAATGGAAGTACTGGTTCATGAGGAATCTGATTTTGTTGATGGACTTGAAAAGGCTGCCCGCCACCGCAAGGCCGACCTCGTTATCATGGGTATAACTGGTAAATCTGCTATTGCCCAGGTATTTTTTGGAAGCAATACTTTAAAGATGGCCGAAAGAAAAGTTTGCCCGGTTTTAATTGTACCCGAAAATGCAGTATTCAGCCCCATTAAAAACGTAATGCTCACATCCGATTTTAAAAATACGCTTAACACAACTCCATCTGTGCCGATTAAGGACTTCCTGGATATTTTTAAACCACAGTTGCACATTGTAAATGTTGATAACGAACATTATATTTCACTAACAGAAAACTACGAAGCAGAAAAACAGGAATTGAAACAGATGTTTTCAGAGTATAATCCTGAGTTTTATTTTATGCGGTTATTTGATGTGGATGAAGCAATTAACTTATTTGCCGAAAGTAGAAATATTGACTTGATTATAGCAGTTCAAAAAAATCGTTCATTTATTGGTAAGTTATTAAGCAGCAGCCGAACAAAAACATTAACCTACCACAGCAAAATGCCGATAATGATAATGCATGAATAAAAGAATTGACTTATTTTTTTTAGTCCCCGGTACTACGGGGATTTTTTTTGCAATAAACTTATACAAGATCTTCCAGCTGATGAATAACCTGAAAGTTTTTTATTTCAAAAAATGAGATCACTTCGTTGCATAAACTTTCCCGTACTGCAATCAATAAATTACCGGCAACTTTATTATTGTTGTATACATCAACTGCTTTTACAATTGACTCATAAAAACCCTTCCCTTCCAATTCCAGTTTTCCTGCCTCATCAATTACAAGCCAGCCGGGCTTTTGATTTAATGCTGACAGTATAATTTCATTACCTCTTTCAAATGCAGTGGTATAAAAATGAAACCTACCTACAGATGTAAGCAGTTCTTTTGTATTTGCTGCATCTGTACATTCAATATTAAAAATATTTTTTGTTTGCAGATTAAGAATTTTTCTGCAGCCATTTATATCCGGCATTAAAATACCTGCAATGTTTTTTTGTTGATTACACCACTGTAGTAGTTCGGTTGTTTTGCCGCTATGTACCGGCCGTGAAAAAATATAAATATTCATACGGAATTGTTATGCGGTATTTCTTCTGATGGAGGTTCAGTATAAGTAAGCGTGGTATGAATTAACAAAGTAAAGAAAAACTGCCATCTGCTGAAACCATGGTGTAATTTACTTTGTTGCCATGCCAGCGATGTTAATTGCTTTAGTACGGGCAAAAAAGATAAAATGTTTAACACTTCTTCGCTATACCTGCTTTGTTTTTTCTTTAATAATTTTTGAATGGCTTTTGTAAATAAAGGCCCTATCAGCATGAACCATATTAATATTGCAGATAAGGTCCAGGTAATTGTTTTTGCAACAGCTAACCAGCCCTGCTTATTATCGGCAGCAAAAACAAATAATACAACCGAGAGGCCAATCATCAACAGTATCAATACCCCAAGCTTTTTAAAAACACTTTGCGGGCTGGATTTTTTTGCCAGCAATACATCGTTAATTATTTCTGGTGATGGGTCTATAATCAATCCTGTATGATCTGCATTAAAACTCTTAATAGTGCGGTAAGCAAACACAGCAATTAACAACCCTCCTGCAATGTAAATGAGTAAATAAACAGCAACGATCCAGTAACTGCCGTTTGAAACAGCATTGCCAAACTGCCTGGCAATAAAGGCAATCATATCATCCATTGCTATCCAAATAGATTTACCAAAAAATAAAGTAAGAATGAGTAATTTTTGAATAGCAGACTCAAGCATTGCAATTGTACTTAATAATGCAATGCTGAAAAAATTTACCCTTAATAAACTAAATAATGCATAGCCAAGCAGTGCCTGAAAAGTAACAGCAATATAAGCAGGTAAAGGTGTGTGCGGACTAACCATTGCTTTTACAATCAGCACAACGATGGCACTTTTCAATACCTGTTTATAATTGTATTCCGAGAAATCAGCAATCAGGCTTATCATAATTACTGCCATGCCGCCAACAAGCAAGCCGGTAAAGGGAATTTGTAAAGCATGCATAATACCACCAAGCCCGCATTCGGTAAATGCCCACAAAGCGGTGAGGCGTTGAATGGCATTCCTGCGTTGTTCATTAGATAAAGAAGTGAAACCAGGATTCATCAACACAAATATAACAAACGGTTTTAGCAACAGTTTTTGATGATTGGGATTTATGCCTGGCTGGAGATAAGTTACCAGCAATAAAAAAGCCTCCGTTTTTCAACAAAGGCTTAATAATAAATGCTGTAGGGGAAGGGATCGAACCTTCACGAGGCAGTTAGCTGTAGTACAAAGTTCGGTGGTCGACCCCGGTCGAATCAATATTGCTACTGAGACGGCTCTATGCTACGTTTATCCTGTTATCCTCACCCCCGAGACAAGGGGGCATGTCTGCCAAAAATTTCATCACCCCACAATTTGTTCCTCCCGATAGCAATCGGGATTACCGGATTGTTTGATAACACAAAACTAAGGTAAAATGCCCAAAAATTCAATATATTTTATAAAATATTTGGAAAGTATAGAAATAATTCAAATATTTGTATAAATATTTGAAAATAATCTAAAAACCAATTGCATAATGGCTAACAAATTAAATCTTGACAAACTAGATCTGCAGATCATTCATGAAATGATGGAGACTTCAGAAATATCTTATGCCGAACTGGGTAAAAAACTCTTTGTAAGTGGTGGTACCATTCATGTGCGCATTAAAAAGCTGCAGGAATTTGGCATTGTTAAAGGTAATAAAATGGATGTAGATATTAAACAACTGGGCTATGATATTACCGCCTTTGTTGGCATTTACCTCGAAAAAAGCTCCATGTATGATGCAGTGGCCAAAGAGCTGATGAACATTCCGGAAATTGTAAGGCTGAATTATATTACCGGTAACTACAGCATGTTCATTGAAATTGTTTGTAAAGATATTAATCAGCTGCGTTTTGTTTTGCATGATGAGCTGCAGAAAATTAAGGGCATCGACAGAACAGAAACTTTTATTTCGCTGGAGGAAGGATTTAATCGTAATGTTCAGGTGGCAACAGCATCTTAAAGCATCATCATAATGATTCGTTTTTTATTTACGCTTATTCTTCACTTCTTTCTTTTTACTTCGGCAACATCCCAAACACTGTATACGGATGTGCTGGTGATTGGTGGTGGTACCGGAGGTACTACTGCGGGCATACAAAGCGCCAGGCTAAAAGTAAAAACCATTATTGCAGAACCAACAACCTGGCTGGGTGGCATGCTTACCGCTGCAGGCGTTAGCGCAACAGACGGCAACCATCTTTTATCCAGTGGTTTATGGGAAGAATTCAGGCAGCAACTTTATAAACATTACAAAACAGAAAATTTAGCAACTGGCTGGGTAAGTAATACCCTGTTTGAGCCGCATGTGGGCGATAGTATTTTTAAAGCCATCTGTGGTAAAGAAAAAAAATATTTGTCGGTTTTGTATGGTTTGCAGTTGCAATCTGTATTAAAGAAAAACAATAAAATTACAGGTGCAATTTTTTTAAATGCTGACAAAAAAATTGTTACCATTAAAAGCAAAATCTGCATTGATGCCACCGAATCAGGCGATGTTATTGCTATGAGTGCTACTGCTTATAACCTGGGTATGGAAGATGCAGTTTATTCAAAAGAATCTTTTGCGCCTGGCAAAAATAATATTATACAGGATCTTACCTGGGCGGCCATTTTAAAGGACTATGGTAAGGGTAGTGATAAAACTATTTCACGTCCGGATGGATATGATTCTACCAGGTTTTATAAAAGCTGTACGTCGGTATTCAACAGCGATTCGGTTACATCGCCATGGAATGCACAAAAAATGCTAAACTACGGTAAGATCAAAAACAATAAATACATGCTGAACTGGCCGGCAAATGGCAATGATTATTATTTGAATGTGATTGAAGATAAACCAGCAGAAAGAATTAAAAAATACGCAGTAGCAAAAAACCATACACTGCAATTCATTTATTATATACAAAAAGAACTGGGGTATAAAAACCTGGGCCTTGCCGATGATGAATTTCCAACAACAGATAAACTGGCCATAATACCATATAACCGGGAAAGCAGGCGGATAAAAGGGCTCGTTAGGATAAACAATAATTACCTGGTAAATCCTTTTGAAAAAAAAGAAACAGTTTACCGCACAGGAATTTCAGTAGGTGATTACCCGGTAGATCATCATCACCATAAAAATCAACTGGCTCCCAAAATAAAATTCACCCACGTAAGTTCATATACCATACCGCTGGGTTGTTTAATTCCTGAAAAAACTTACGGACTTATTGCCGCAGAAAAAAATATCAGTGTAAGTAACATAGTTAATGGTACAACCAGGTTGCAACCCGTTGTACTATTAACAGGCCAGGGAGCAGGGGCACTGGCAGCTGTTTGCGTACAAAGAAATATTCAACCACGTAATGCAGCCATTAGAGAAGTGCAGCAAATTTTATTGCAGGCAAAATGTTACCTGATGCCTTATGTAGATGTAAAACCAGATAACCCTTATTGGGAAGCAATTCAAAAAGCAGGGGCAACCGGTATTTTAAAAGGAACCGGCAAAAGTGAGGGCTGGGCCAATAAAACTTATTTCTATCCGGATAGCACTGTGGCCTACTACCAGTTTGTTGATGCCATCAACGACTTTTATCCCTGTTTACCGGTAACAGATACATTCATTGGCCGGCCTGTTCAGGTAAAAGAAGCCTGGGATATGCTGGCTATATTATTACATGCCATCAGAGTCAGAAAAAATATTCCTCATAAATGGCCGCCCATTATTGCAAATGAACAGGTTGCTGTTTGGAAAGAATTTATTCCGGA
>JAYUZB010000264.1:0-8732 GCA_043752185.1 Chitinophagaceae bacterium | reverse complement strand
TTGTATTCTCCAGGCCAATATGCTGCCATGTTTTACCGGCATCAACAGATTTAAACATGCCAATACCCGGTAAAGATGCCCTGAAAATATTTGCTTCGCCGGTGCCCACATAAATAGTAGTGGGGTCTGATGGCGCTAAAGCCATAATTCCAATTGACTGGGTAGCAAACTGATCCATTAAAGGTTTCCATTTTTTTCCAGCATCGTCCGATTTCCATAAACCACCGGTGGCAAAAGCAGCGTACAAAATATTTTTATTACCCGATATGCCCCAAACATCGGTACAACGTCCGCTTACAATATCGGGCCCCACATTGCGCCATGGCAATTTTTTGTAAGTAGATGTACTTAATAAAGATTGATGCTGTTTAAATGCAGCAATTCTTGCGGTACCGCTTGATGGGCGCTGATTACTGACAAAGGTTTGCGCAGATACATTTGTGAATGATAACAATAACACAATTGAAAAAGACAGAAATACTTTTTGCATGAATTTTATTTTCTGGTGATGGAAATAATAAGTACTGTTGGTTTAAAATATTGTTCTTGCTTGGGGTAAAGCTGTTGTATCTTTTTTACCACATCCATTCCTTTAATAACTTTTCCAAATGCGGCAAAGCCCTGTCCGTCCTTATTTCTCATGCCGCCATAATCCAGCGAAGTCTGATCATTAATGCAGATAAAAAAACTGGATGTTGCAGTTGCCGGTTTTCCCCTGGCCATGGAGATGGTTCCGTTTTTATGAAGCAGGCCGGTTTGTTTTGTTGTTTCAAGCGGTATGGGTGCAAAATCTTTTACCGAATCAATATCACCACCCTGTATAACTTCAATTTTTATAGAATCTTTTGGCTGGTTATTTAATGTTACAGCACGAAAGAAAGAACTGCTGTCGTACAAATGTGCATCTACATACTTTAAAAAATTAGCAACAGTAATGGGTGCTTTTGAAGGATATAATTCAACAGTAATATTGCCCAGTTTTGTTTTAATTAAACAGGTAATATTTTTTTGTGCCTGGATGTTGTTGGTGCAAATAAAAAAAAGCAGTATGAAAAAGTATCTTCTCATACTGCTAATGTAAGATTAAGTTTTATTATTCAGGCTAATTCTCCGGCCTCATCATTGGAAAGAAAAGTACATCCTGAATAGAGTGCTGATTGGTGAGCAGCATCGCAATCCTATCTATACCAAAACCAATACCACTGGTTGGCGGCATACCATATTCAAGCGCCCGTAAAAAATCATGATCTATAAACATGGCTTCATCATCGCCACGTTCCATCAATTTGGTTTGCTCTTCAAAACGTTCACGTTGTTCAATGGGGTCGTTCAGCTCGCTGTAGGCATTGGCAATTTCTTTGCCATTGCACATAAGCTCAAAACGCTCTACCAGTCCGGGTTTACTGCGGTGCTTTTTGGTAAGCGGACTCATCTCTACCGGGTAGTCAGTTATAAATGTGGGCTGTATATATTTAGCTTCGCATTTGCTGCCAAAGATTTCATCAATCAGTTTTCCCTTGCCCCATTTTTCATCGGCATGAATTTTTAATTCACGGCAAACATTTCTGATGCCGGCTTCATCCATTTCACTAATATCAAAACCCGTATGTTCTTTAATGGCATCGTACATGGTAATTCTTTTGTACGGCGCTTTAAAATCAATTTCTTTATCGCCTACCATAACTTTTGTGGTGCCGTTTGTTGCTACAGCAGCTTTGTCAAGCATCTGTTCAGTGGTATCCATCATCCATTCGTAATCTTTGTACGCTACATAAAATTCAAGCACAGTAAACTCAGGATTGTGTGTGCGGTCCATACCTTCATTGCGAAAATTGCGGCTAAATTCATACACCCATTCAAAACCACCAACAATTAATCTTTTTAAATAGAGTTCGTTTGCAATACGCATGTACATAGGCACATCCAATGCATTGTGATGTGTGGTGAACGGCCTTGCAGCAGCGCCACCGGGTATACTTTGCAATACAGGTGTATCAACTTCCAATGCGCCATGCTCGTTTAAAAACTCACGAATAGAGTTTACCATTTTGGTACGCTTGATAAATGTTTCTTTAACCGATGGATTAACAATGAGGTCGGCATAACGTTGCCTGTATCTAAATTCCGGATCGGTTACTTCATCAAATGCTTCGCCGTCTTTTTCTTTTACAATCGGTAGTGGGCGTAATGATTTTGTAAGAATAGAAAACTCTCTTACATGAATGGAAGTTTCGCCGGTTTTGGTAATGAATACATATCCTTTAATACCAACAATATCGCCAATATCAATTAATTTTTTCCAAACGGTTTGATACATGCTTTTATCTTCTCCGGGACAAATATCATCCTGCTTAATATAAAACTGAATTTTACCAACTGAATCCTGCAGCACCGCAAAATTTGCCTTGCCCATATCCCGTACGCTCATGATGCGGCCTGCAATGCATACATCTGCAAACAGGTCTTTGTGAGACTGAGCGTAGTCGAAGTCCGGGCCTTTATAATTTTCTTTAATAAAAACTGATGTTGTATTCACAGGATACAGTGCTGCCGGATAGGCATCAATTCCCAAATTGTTCAATTCTGTTAATTTTTCCCTGCGGATAATTTCCTGTTCTGATAAATGTTGTGTGCTCATAAGTTTAGTCATTAGGCATTAGTTAAAAGCAGGAGTTTTGCTAAAAGCTAAAGGCTAAAAGCTTTTTAATTGAGTTGCAAATATACCGCATACGCCTGATTTGATCATTTACGTATTTCGGCACCGTAATTGCCAGTATACTTTTATATATTTATTTACACAAAAAATTAAAATGAAAAGAATTTTTACAGTAATCCTATTTTCCAGCCTGTTTTATGGTTGTGATGTTATTAAGCAATTACCCCAAATGACGGGTGTTACAGAAGCTGAGGCAGGCGAAGGTATTAAAGAAGCCCTGGGACAAGGGTTGGTAGGTGCCGTACTAAAATTAAATAAAGAAGACGGGTTTTTTAAAGATGCCTTTTATAAAATATTGGTACCGGATGATGCTAAAAAAGTTGAAAACACGCTTAGAGATATCGGATTGGGCAGCATGGTTGATAAAGCCATTCTGCAAATAAACCGAGGAGCAGAGGATGCAGCCGGTTATGCCAAGCCCATTTTTGTAAATGCCATTAAGAGCATGAGCATACAGGATGCCATTGGCCTGGTTAGAAATGGTGATACCAGTGCTACTCATTTTTTCAGAGAGAAAACAACAGCGCAACTGGTTGCAGCATTTACACCAATTATTAAATCATCGCTTGATAAAGTGAATGCTACCAGATATTACAGCGATATGGTGAATAAGTACAACAGTATTCCGCTGGTAAAAAAAATAAATCCTGATCTTACCGGTTATGTAACCATGAAAGCGACCAATGCATTATTTGATCTGGTGGCGCAGGAGGAAAGAAATATCCGGAATAATTTTGCGGCAAGGACAACAGATTTGTTGAAGAAGGTTTTTGGAGGGTATCTGGGAGGAGGGTTTTAATAGTTAAAAACGAAATTATTTCAGGTGTTAATTTTATTTATATAAAGCAGCAGGATAAACTGCTGCTTTATATAAATAAGGGACTTTATTCCCAGATATTATTAAGCACCACATTTACAGAACAATCAGCATCTAAATGAAAAGTAAAAGGTAAATCTGTTGAAATTTTTTCTAATTGGTATTTGCCATCTTCTTTAAGATGATAAACTTCTATTTCGTTTTTATCAACATCAATAATTATGTAGTAAGGTATTTTTTGAGACTGGTAAATTGTAAATTTATTATTACGGTCTTTCATGGCTGTGGAAGGAGAAAGGATTTCAACAACAAGCGCTGCTGGAAAATCAAGAAATGCTTTGGTTATTTCCCCACAAACTACAACTGCATCAGGTTGTAAAACGGTGTCGTCCGAAACTTTAATATCAATAAAATCATACACCTTGCAATTTTTGCAGCCGGATTTTTTTATTGCATCTTTTATCTCGTACTTGATATTTGAACTTACCCATTGGTGCCTCGGGTTGGGTGCAGGGCTCATTGCATAAGGTATGCCTTCAATTATTTCCCAGCGGCCTTCCCAAAGACAATACTCGTCATAAGTATAGTGGGGTAATATTTTAACAGCTACTGACATAAAACAAATTTACAAAAATTAATTCAAAGCTAATAATCTGCCAACAACACCTGCCAGGCTTCATGTACTTTACCGGCATCTAATAATTCTTTTGCATAGCTGTGTAGCTCTGTATCCATATCATCGGGATTGATGGAAAAATACTGGATGATGTTTTTTAATTTATCATCATGAAAAGCCGGATCAACAAATGGCATTTCATGTACATTGGCAAGTTGACCTAAATTGTTTCCAGTAAGTATACTGCTTTTACGAATACTATCAGGCAAGGCATCTACACCAATGCCCAATTGTGTATTTGGTTTGGCAACTTTAAATAAATTGGTTTCATCAATTTTTGCATACCAGTCGCCGCCAAGCCTTGCTACATGATGCAGTTTGGGTTGATCTATTTTATTGTCGGCATCTAAAATACTTTCATCAATATGCATGCAAAGCACTTCGCAAATTACCAGGTTGCCGGCCCCGCCTTCGGTACCAAGCGGTTTTACTTCTAAAACCTTACATTCTAATTTTATCTTACTTTCTTTTACCATGGGCGGTTTTACCAAGGTTGCTTTTTCTTCAGTTAAACCTGCTTTAATAAATTCATTGGTACCCTTTGCAAATTCGCAACTGGCAAGTGATGTTTGCTGCACCATATCATAATCTACCAAATTGATAACTACTTCGGGCACTTCCAAAACATTTTGCAATGTATGCTTGGTGGTATTATCTCTTACTCTTCTTGCAGGTGAAAAAATTACCACTGGCGGATTGGAAGAAAATAAATTGAAAAAACTAAATGGGCTCAGGTTTACATTGCCTGCTTTATCAATGGTAGATGCAAAACAAATTGGCCTTGGAGCAATAGCATGCTGAAGGTAGTTTTGTACATCAGCCGGTTTAATATCTTTCAGATTAAGGGTTAGCATGGTTTATATTTTTAAACTCGAATTTTTCACGCAGCGGCCGCAGGGGAGCAGAGTTATGCAGAGAAGAAAACTCAGAGGCCTCGGCTACTCTGTTATCTCTGCGTGAAATAAAACAAAAACTATTTTTTCTTCAACGCCAATATCGAAAAATTACTCTCATCCTTTACAATTGTATTGCTCAGTTTTCCTAACGCATCTATTTCCATTTCTACCACATCGCCTTCCTGCAACCACTGCGGTACAAAATCAGGATTGTTTAGCAAGCCTGTTCCATTCAATTCTAAAAAACAACCGGTGCCAACAGTGCCGCTGCCAATAACATCGCCGGGCATCACGTTAACACCATAACTGCAGCGTTCAATAATTTCGGCAAAGGTCCAGTCCATATCAGCAACATTGCCTTCGCTAACCTGCACACCATTAACCCAGCATTTCATGCCCAGGTTCCAGGCTTTGCCGGTATGATTTTCTTTACAGGGCACTTCGTATTGTTCTAGTTCATCTAAAGTAACCAGCATGGGGCCTATTACAGTAGAAAAATCTTTTCCTTTTGCCGGCCCCAGGTTCAGCAGCATTTCTTCCATCTGCAATGTTCTTGCACTCATGTCATTCATGATCATCAGCCCGCCAATATATTCATCGGCATCGGCAGCTTTTATGTTGCGACCAGGTTTGCAAATTACGATAGCGGCTTCCAGTTCAAAATCAAGTTTTTGAAAATGATCGGGCATGCAAACAATATCGCCTGGGCCCTGTATGCTGTTGTGATTGCTAAAATAAAAAATTGGGTATTGGTCAAATTCGGGAATCATATCTACTTTTCTGTTACGCCTTGCAGCAGCAACATGTTGCCTAAAAGCATAACCATCCCTGCAACTGGTGGGGTTTGGTACCGGGGCAAATAATTCCGCATCGGCAAGTAGTTCACCTATTTCCTGCCTGCCCAAGCCGCCTTTAATTTTTTGTTCAACAGCTTTTGCCATTGGCATAAATTCATCCCAATAATTCAGGAACATAGACATGGTATTGGGCAAATCACTGTGCAGTGTTTCCATGCCATATATCTTATTATCTACTACAATACCCAGTTGATCGTGGCCATCTTTTAAAAACGTTACTAACTTCATAATTATTTATTTGGAGTTCAAAAATAGCTATTTAAATGGATGTAAACTTTATGGTATGATCATCAATTAAAGTGCAGTAAGATTAATTGCAGATGGAAAAACCATTTACCATTTTTCTTCTTCGTCAAAACCTGCCTGTCCGGCAGGCGGGTCGCTCTCCCGCCGGCTAAACTGCTTACGAAATTTTATTTTTTGCTCCTGCCTTTCAATAATAAGTGTGGCAATAATATTTCCGGCATCTTCATCGGGTTTTTGTTGCAGCAGCGTTTTTAATTTCTCTTCATTCACATCAATGCGGTAGAGGTAAGCTATCAGTTTGTCAAAATCATTTTTTATTAACTGGTTGATATAATCTGCCAGTTGAGTATGCAATTCTGAATATGATATCTGTTCTATAAGATCAATCGTCAGTTCATTGTTTAACATGCGTATTAACTCAGCATTCTCCATCAGCGAAATCATTTAATCTTAAAAATCTGCGTTTTGTTTTCCATCACACCCGTTCCAAACAAGGCAAAATCATATTTTACCGGGTCGGCTTTATCTAATGTACGTAAAATGGCGGTTAATTCCAATGCAGTCTGCCAGTCTAGAGGTTGCCTTTGTATTAATTTTAATTCTTTGGCAACCCTTGCTACGTGTACATCTACCGGGCAAATCAATTGCGATGGGGAAATATTTTTCCAGATACCAAAATCAACTCCTTTATTATCGCTTCGAACCATCCAGCGTAAAAACATATTTAATCTTTTGCAGCTTGAATTTTTTTCGGGCGATGCAATATGTTTTCGGGTTCGTTCCGGAATATCGGGCAGTGAAAAGAAATAATTGTAAAATCCTGTCAAGCCATTTTCAATGGTTTCATCTTTTTTATTCATCCATTGGGTAAAAGCAATCTCCAGAGAATTATGTTTGGAATAATGCATTTTGAAGAAAGAGATAAAATACAACAGGTCGGTTGCATTAAAAGTGCGGTGCTTAAATTGAAGGAGGGTTTTCAGCTCTTTATTTGAATGATTAAGACAAAATTCATAAGGAGCATAATCCAACAACTGCATCAGCTCTTTTGACTTGTTGATGATGGTAGTGCGGTTGCCCCAGGAAAATATAGCAGCAAAAAAGCCGGCAATTTCTATGTCTTGTTTTTTTGTAAACAGATGTGGAATAGAAATTGGATCATCTTTAATAAAAGAAGGTTGATTATATAAATCAACCTTGCTGTTTAAAAATACTGTGAGATTATTATTCATGAAGTTTATCCTATTGCCTTATTCAAATCCTCAATTAAATCATCAGCATCTTCAATACCAACGCTCAATCTTATTAAGCTATCACTCAGGCCGTTTTTAATACGCTCTTCTCTTGGTATGCTGGCATGCGTCATACTTGCCGGATGATTGATGAGCGACTCAACTCCTCCCAAACTTTCGGCCAGCGAAAATAAATGTGTTGATGATAAAACTTTAGTGGCAGCTTCAACAGTTTCGTCTTTTAATTCAAAACTGATCATACCGCCAAAGCCACGCATTTGTTTTTTGGCAACAGTGTAACCGGCGCTGTCTTCAAAACCGGGCCAGTAAACTTTTTTAACTTTTGCATGGTTGCGAAGCCAGTGTGCAATTTTTTCGCCATTTTCACAATGCTGCCGCATACGTACATGGAGGGTTTTAATGCCACGCAAAACTAAAAAACAATCCATGGGGCCGGGAACAGCACCACAGCTTTTTTGTATAAAATATAATTTGTCTCTTAAATCTGCATCGTTCATCATCAGTGCGCCCTGTATCACATCACTGTGGCCGCCTAAATATTTGGTGGCCGAGTGCATTACAATATCAGCGCCCTGGTCTAATGGGTTTTGCAGGTATGGCGATGCAAAAGTATTATCAACACAAAGTATTGCTTTGGCTGCTTTTGCTATATCGGCAATAGCAGCAATATCTGTAATATTCATTAAAGGATTGGTGGGCGTTTCCAGCCAGATCATTTTGGTATTGGCAGTAACAACCGCTTGTACATTGGCTGCATTGGTTGTATCAACATAAATAAATTTAATGCCGTAGCGTTCCCACACTTTTGTAAATAAACGATAACTGCCGCCATACATATCGCTGGCTGCAATCACTTCATCGCCGGGGTTCAATAATTTTATTACACTGTCGGTAGCTGCAACCCCGCTGCCAAAAGCTAAACCATATTTTGCATTTTCGATGATTGCGTAAGCATCTTCCAATGCTTTGCGTGTGGGGTTTTGGCTGCGGGCATACTCATAACCTTTGTGTTTTCCCGGTGCCTCCTGTACATAAGTACTGGTTTGGTAAATGGGAGTCATGATGGCGCCGGTACTTGGGTCAGGTTCTGAACCGGCGTGAATAAATTTAGTAGCAAGCTTCATTGTATAGCAAGTTTAAAAGATTATTTAAGAATAGCAAAGGTGAGAAATTAACAGCGAACAGCAATTTATGCCGATTAAACTTTTTTTTGGATTAATTCGGCCTGCAATCGGCATAATACCATCTAAGATTTCAACGTAGCCCTTGGG
>JAYUZB010000263.1:0-8756 GCA_043752185.1 Chitinophagaceae bacterium | reverse complement strand
TCAAAATCCTTACAGCTTCTTCAGCATAAGGAATAGTAGCAAGCGAAAGCGCTTTTGATTCGGCAATCAGGTCATTTTTTACTTTTAGTTCAGCAGGTTTTGTTCCTTTTATTTTGGCATTACGTTCCTGCAAATCAAAAGTTTTACTGTAATATAAATTCGCCAGTTGCAAATTTCCTTCCAGGGTTGATTTTATAGAAACAGCTTTTTTGTATAATTCTTCTATCCTAGTACGGTAAGCATTAATAGCATTTGCATCTTTTCCTTTTGACGCATCGCTGCTGATATATTTATCAATTTCTATGGCATAATTGTAGAAGACAACATAATTATTGGGTAGTGCTTTTGTTAGTTCCTCATATTTACTCAGTAAGGCCTCATCCTGCAGATCACCCAGGGCAAATTCAATTTCTTTCATTTCCCAGTAAGGGATATCAATGGGGTAATGCTTTTTTGCTGATGAAACGTATTTAGCGAATTGCGCTGCATTTTTTTCTCTTTTAGCCTTTAAGATCATCTCTTCATATGCAGTTACATATTTTTCATCTTTAAGATCGGCATCTGCAATTTTTTGATAATAAACCAAGGCCTCTTCCTTTTTCTTTAGTTCATTGGCAAGTACAGCCAGGTTCCATACAAGGTCGGTATCGTGTACTGCAAACTTAAGCGTACCCGGCCCATTAAGCTTATTAGCAACGCCATAATCATGCACATCCAGCGAGCTTTTGAAAAAATTATACGACTCACCATAATTCTTTTCGTTATAAAATTTCACCCCCAGGTCGTAATAAGAAAAATAAATATTAAATAAGGTAGAATTGTTCTCTTCTTTAGTTAGGGGTGCTTTAGAATCAAGCTCGGAATATTTTTTAATTGCGGCAAATGCTTCTTCATTAAGAGTTTTGCTTTCAGCTACAGTTTTTTTAGGATCTCTTGCCAGTGAACTGTATACATAGGCTTTATAATAATTGGCAATTGCATTTGCTGCATTTTTTGGATCAGCAATGTACTTATCCAGAGCTTCCTTTGCCTTGTCAAATTGCTTTAATTCAATATTAAATCTAATTTCTTTTGGCAATTCCTGGCTGCTTGCGTAAAAGCTGCCTAAAGCCAACATACCGGCCAATACATATTTCTTCATGCTTTTATTTTTTTAGGTGTTAAAGGTATAAATTATACAGATGAATTTTGCTGTAATTTTTCATAAATTATGCCACGGTTTTAAAAACCAGGCCGTTTACTAAAGTTTAACAAGGTGCTGATAACTTAAACATATGTAAATTACAGCCTCAATATTTATAAATTGATATCTCAGGAAAGCATACAGCAAATACAAAGCCGCATTGATATTGTGGAAATAGTTGGCTCTTTTATCAAGCTTAAAAAAAGAGGTGCCAATTACCTGGGTTTATGCCCTTTTCATAATGAAAAAAGTCCCTCCTTTACCGTATCTCCTTCTAAAGAAATATACAAATGTTTTGGTTGCGGCAAAAGCGGCAATAGCATCAGCTTTTTAATGGAGGCCGAAAAATACAGTTATGTAGAAGCCCTGCGCTGGCTGGCAGCAAAATATAATGTAGAGATTGAAGAAAGCGAAACCAGCCCCGAATTTAAACAGCAGCAACAGGTTGCCGATAGTTTATACATCATCAACAATTTTGCACAAAAATATTTTACCGATGCTTTATTAAATTCTGAAGAAGGACAGGATATTGCATTAAGCTATTTAAAAGAACGTGGTTTTAGAGAAGAGATCATCAATAAATTTCAATTGGGGTACAACAGCGAGGCAAGAGATGGTTTTACCAAAGCCGCTCTGGCATCGCAATACAGCCTGGAGTATTTACAAAAGACCGGCCTGGTTAATGTACGTGATGATAATGCTTACGACAATTACCGTGGCCGCATTATTTTTCCTATACACAACCAAAGTGGAAAAGTATTGGGTTTTGGCGCCAGGATAATTAAGAAGAATGATAAAGCACCAAAATACATTAACACACCAGAAAATGAAATTTATGTAAAGAGTAAAATTCTGTACGGCTCCTACTTTGCACGCCAGGCTATTGACAAAGCCGATGAATGTTTACTGGTTGAAGGATATACCGATGTGGTAAGTCTGCACCAGGCAGGTGTAGAAAATGTGGTGGCCAGTGGCGGAACATCCCTTACTCCAGATCAACTTCGACTCATAAAAAAATACACCAACAACCTTACTATTATTTATGATGGCGATGGTGCTGGTATTAAAGCGGCTCTGCGTGGGCTTGATCTGGCACTGGAAGAAAGCCTGAATGTAAAACTGGTTTTAATACCCGATGGCGAAGACCCCGATAGTTATGTAAATAAAGTTGGTACAGCCGAATTCATCAATTTTGTAAATGAAAATAAAAAAGATTTCATCCTGTTTCAATTGGGCGTTGCATTAAAAGATGCCGGCAACGACAGTACCAAAAAATCAGTTGTTGTAAACCAGATTGCCGAGACCATTTCTAAAATTAATAAGACCGAAGATTTTACCAAACAGCAGGATTATATAAAACAATGCTCCGAAATTTTAAAGATTGAAGAAAGCGGTTTACATGCACTGGTAAATAAATTCATCAGAGAAAAAGTAACTAAAGAAGAGACCCGGGTAAACCGTGACCAGCGTTTTGCAGAAGAATCAACATCAGTTGAACAATACAGCGAAACAGATACCGATGTTACAGCACTTTTTAATAAAGATGAGATACATGAGCAGGCCATGATACGCAGCTTGCTTGAATTTGGTTTAAAACAATGGAACGAAGAACAAAAAGTGGCCGAATATATTTTTAAAGAGATTGAAGAGAACCAGCTGGAAGAACTGATTGACAATAAAGAACTGATAAGGGTAATGCAAACCTATAAAGCATGGTACGATGCAGGCATTGAACCTACTGCAAAGAATTTTTTATATCACGAAGACCAGCAGATGAGTTCGTTGGTAGTTAGCATTATGGATTTTAATTACGAAATTAGTCCCAACTGGAAAGAACATTTTGAAGGCCATATTGCCACCCGTGATGAACTGTTTGCAGAAGAAGTTTTTTCTACTTTAAATTACCTGAAGCTGCGCAAAATAAAAAGGCTGATGGATGAAAATCAGCGTGACCTTGAAAAATCAACTGTTGCAGAAGATCAGATGATATTGGTACAAACTCATCAGCATTTAAAACAAATGGAGATTGAACTGACCCGGCAGATGGGGACGGTTATCTTCAGGTAAATGTTATTTTTCTCCCGCCAACACCATCACCCACTCCCACTCTTCCGGTTTTACCGTTTGCACACTCAGTCTTCCCAATCTTACCAAATCCATATTAGCAAGACGTTTATCTTTTTTAAGTATTTCAAGCGGAACAGATTTTTTTAATTTTTTAACTGCCTTTATATCCACTGCCACCCACCTGTCATCATCTATAGTTGGGTCTTGGTATGCTTCTTTTACAACTTTGGCAATACCCACAATCTCTACTCCTTCATTGCTGTGATAGTATAAAACTTCATCTCCTTTTTTCATAGCACGTAAATTAATACGGGCTGCATAATTGCGTACGCCACTCCAGCAGGTTTGTTTTTCTTTTACCAACATATCCCAGCTGTATATCGAGGGTTCTGATTTTACCAACCAATAAGCCATATTAAATTAAGAATTAGGAATGAAGAATGTAGTTCAAAAATAAAGATATTAATCGGGTTACTAAAAGGCGGTTTAATTTTTTTTCTAGTTAACTAAATCCAAAGTTCTCCGTTTACCGTAATTGTATCTGTTGCTGCTTGGCAACGAAATAAAACGAATTCTTAATCTAAAAACAATTAAAATGAAAAGAAACAAATTATTGCTGTCAGCTATTGTTGCAGCAACACTCATCACCGGCGGAGTAATGTATGCGGCCGATCACATTGATGCACCCGGGGTAACAGGGCAAACAACCGATATTACTGATTTGTATGTGTTTCGTTCTCCTGTAAACACCAACAATTTAGTATTTGTTGCCAACCTACAAGGGTTAATGAGCCCTACGGCTACTGCTACTGCTAAATTCGACCAAAATAATATGATCGAATTTAATATTGATAACACAGGAGATAAGGTTGAAGACCTGGTAATTCAAGCTAAGTATGATCTTGCGACCAACAAAATGTACGTATTTGGCCCGGTGGCTCCATCTGCAACAGGCCTTACCAGCAAATTACAAGGTAACCCAACTGCAGAAGTGGCGGTAACTCCCTACGGTTCTGCGCCTGTGATTGCTACAGGTTCTACAGGCATCCAGGTATTTGCGGGGCCAAGAGATGATCCCTTCTATTTTGACCTGACACAATTCAATAAGATAATTTCCGGCATGGCTACAAGTTTCAATAACCCCGGCACAGATGCCGTTGCAGGTACTAATGTAATGAGTGTTGTACTGGAAGTACCAAAATCTCTGGTAGGTACTATAGCTGCCAGCAATACGATCAATGTATGGCTGAAAACAAAAAAGAAAAATTAACCGAATTTAATTAACTATAATATTTAAAAAGATGAAAAAATCAATAATTATTTTAACATTAGCCTTTACTGGGATCATAACAGGCACTTCATGTAAAAAAGATGATAATCCTACAACTCCAGGCTGTACCACTTGTTCTGCTGCCGATACCTATACACAAAAAGATCTGCTTGCAAGGCCATCTATCGGTATAGTATTTAATGGCAATGGTGCTGACAAAGATGCTTTCAATGTTAGCATGCCCTCTACCGCAGCGGCAACATTTCAAAGTAAATTTCAGGCAAGATTGATGGCGTTAAACCCGGGATATACTACTAATATTTTGGGGCAAACAGCCAATGCATTTACTACGCTTTTAGCAAATGATGTATTGAATGTTTCTACAAACGGCATTACTGCTTTTTATAACGGAACTCAACTACTCACCGGCCGTACTTTAGCCGAAGATGTGATTGACACAGAATTAATTTTAACTTTTGGAGGCCCAACAGGTACAAGTAATCCTGGTTTGACCAGTGACCATGTAAATGGAAATGATAAGCCTTTACTGACTACATTCCCTTATTTAGCAGCACCTTTCTAAATTCAAACAATAAGTAACAAAAGGCGAAGAAGAAATTCTTCGCCTTTTTGTTTGCAGTTAAATTTGAATGCCATTGGTGTTTTGTAAAACCAAACAAGACCTGGTTACGTATATCAGTTAACACGGTTGATAATTTTAATCATTACTAAACAATACTTTTTAACTGCATCATACATAATATGAAAAAAGCTGCACTATATTTCCTGCTGTTTTCCTATGCTATGGTTATTTTAAAGCCGGTTGCACCCTATGTTTCCGATGCAGTTGACCATATCTTTTATTACAGCCAGCACATGGCTACCGTACATTACGAAAACGGCAAAATGCATGTACACAAAGAAATAGTGAACAACGCAAAAGAAAATCAGCCTGCAAAAGAATTGCCTGCTTCAAAAAAAGAAAATTCTGCAAACGATCATATCAGTTTACAACAAAAGCAATCTGTAGAGGCTCTACCTGTAATCAGAACCTATCACTTTCTTTCCACAGTAAACCTGCAAATTAATTACCTGTCAGGTGATTATCCACCTCCCCGTGCCTGATCAATTTCCTTCCTTATCCGTAATAAGTCTTGTTGAACATTTATTTGCTTTAATACGCCAATAAATGCCGAGAGCTTTTATTACAACTTCATTAATTGATCAAGCTTTAAATTATTATCATGCAACAAAATTGCAGGTACATCATCTTGTGTGTACTATTATTATCCGGATTTTTTTGCCAGGCACAAAAAACGATTAAAGGAAAAGTGGTGGATGCAATAAGCAGGCAACCACTTGAATCGGTTTCAATTACCGATGTGAGTGTACAAACTGTAAAAACAACAACAGATCAGAACGGGAACTTTATTTTAAAATCCGGTACTGAGTTACAGTTTTCGGCCGTAGGCTATAAAATTTTAACCAGCACTGTTGCTGCAAACAGCAGCAATACCATTGCTCTGCAACCCGAACCGGTTAGTTTAAAAAACATTGTGCTTGAAAGTAATGCAGCGACCAAATTCAGCACCATTAGTAAAATAGACCTGGATTTAAAACCTGTAAAGAACACACAGGAATTATTGCGCCTGGTACCCGGTTTATTCATTGCCCAACACGCCGGCGGTGGTAAAGCCGAACAGATCTTTTTGCGTGGCTTTGATGTGGATCATGGTACCGATGTAAAAGTATCTTTTGATGGTATGCCGGTAAATATGGTTAGCCATGCACATGGACAAGGTTATGCCGATGCACATTTTATTATTCCTGAAACCATCAATAATATTGACTTTGGTGCCGGCCCCTATTATACTCAGCATGGCGATTTTAATACCGCCGGTTATGTATCTTTTGCAAGCTTTAAAAATATTTCAAACAGCCGTATACAATTAGAAGGCGGAAGGTTCAATTCTTTACGCACATTAGCCATGCTTGACCTTATTAAAAAAAATAAGGATAAACAAAGTGCTTACGTAGCTGCCGATTTTAATTATACAGATGGACCAACCATTGCCAAACAAAATTTTAAACGCTTCAATTTATTCGGAAAATACAATCTCTCCATAACAGATAATACAAAGCTTACTGCATCGGTTTCTACCTTTACCAGCAAGTGGAATGCAAGCGGCCAGGTGCCGGACCATGCTGTTAACGATGGTACCATCAACCGCTTTGGAAGTATTGACCCAACCGAAGGTGGCAATACCGAAAGGCATAATGCCAACCTGGTTATAACCCATCAGTTTAAGAATGGTGCTAACTGGGAGAACCAGTCATTTTACAGCCGTTACAAATTTAACCTGTACTCAAACTTTACTTTCTTTTTAAATGACCCGGTAAACGGTGATGAAATACAACAAGCTGAAAGCCGTAATATTTTTGGCTATGGAAGTAAACTGAATCATAAATATTTTTTCGGTAACAAAACATTGTATTCAACTTATGGTGCCGGCCTAAGGTATGATGCAACCAAAGACAGCAGGTTATCAAATGTAATAAGACGTAAATTTTTAGGCGATATTAAACTGGGCGATATTAAAGAAACCAATGTGTATGCTTTTATGCAGCAGCAATTAAATACCGGCAAATGGTTGTTTGATGCAGGTGTACGTGTAGATTATTTTAATTTCAATTACCTGGATAAATTAAATGCAACGCAATTGCCATCGCAACAAAAAGCAATTGTTAGCCCTAAACTCAATATTCAATACACCATTAATAAACAGTTACAATTGTTTGCGAAAGCGGGTAAAGGTTTTCATAGTAACGATGCAAGGGTTGTTGTAGAAAATGAGGGGAAACAAATATTGCCGGCAGCTTATGGTGCCGATTTTGGTGTGATATTAAAACCATCTGAAAATATATTGATTAATGTTGCGGCCTGGTATTTATATCTTGATCAGGAGTTTGTGTATGTGGGCGATGCCGGTGTGGTAGAGCCAAGCGGCAAAAGTAAAAGACAGGGTATTGATATTACCAGTAGGTTTCAGTTTACCAAAAACATATTTGCCAATGCCAATTTTAATTTTACAAAACCAAGGTCTGTTGGTGAGCCAAAGGGTGCCAACTATATTCCGCTGGCACCAACCTTCACTAGTGTTGGAGGTTTGTATTATAAAGCACAAAAAGGGTTTAATGGTGGCATTAATTACAGGTATATTATGAACCGCCCGGCAAACGAGGATAACTCAATTGTTGCCAAAGGTTATTTTTTATTGGATGCAGCTGTTAACTACACCAGGCCTAATTTTGAGATTGGATTGGCTTTTGAAAATATTTTAAACATTAAATGGAACGAAGCACAGTTTGCAACAGAATCAAGGTTGATGAACGAGCCTGCACCTGTAAACGAATTGCATTATACCCCGGGCACGCCGTTTTTTGCAAGGCTGAAGCTGGCGTTTTTCTTTTAATAACCAAAATTCAAAAGTCAAAAGCCCGTGTTTCTGATTTTGATTTTTAAATTTTTACTTTTGAATTTTGGTTTTCATGTGACTTAACAATTATGTACAAAGTAATGAGCAGTAATAATAACAAATATCATTTCCGGGCCTTTGGCATTATGTTGATGTTTTTTTTGATCAGCCAGCCATTATGGGCACACGATGTAGTGGGCGAATTGGAAAGCATGAGCAAAACCGATGCAGCCATTTTATACCTGCAACTGGGCTTTAAACATATTGTGCCACTTGGTTTCGATCATATACTCTTTGTGCTTAGCTTGTTTTTATTAAGCCCCAAATTAAAACCCGTACTATGGCAGGCAACTGCATTTACGGTTGCACATTCCATCACATTGGGGCTGGCTATGTTTAAAGTCATCACGCCTTCGCCAGCCATTGTAGAGCCCATCATTGCCTTATCCATCATGTACGTGGCTTTGGAAAATATCTTATCTCCCAGTTTAAAGAAATCACGTATCGGCATTGTATTTTTATTTGGCCTGGTACATGGTATGGGCTTTGCCAATGCACTTGGTTCGTTGGGCTTACCGCAAAACTCCTACCTCACATCACTCATCATGTTTAATGTGGGTGTAGAGCTGGGGCAGCTTGCTGTTATCTTATCTGCTTTCTTTTTATTTGGCAAATGGTTTGGCAACAAACCTTATTACCGCAAGGCAATTGTAATTCCTTTATCAATACTAATTACAATTATGGCCGGGTATTGGACGGT
>JAYUZB010000262.1:0-3477 GCA_043752185.1 Chitinophagaceae bacterium | reverse complement strand
TATCGCTGCCAAAAGAACCAATCTTTTCGTATTCAGGTTTAACCAGTTCTTTACCGCTTGTATTTATCATACCTATCAGCTTGTTTTTCCATACAAGTGCCACACCTCCTCTGCCAAATTTGCCAATTCGGTCGTATTCCTTACTTATTTCCTGGGCAAATACGGGAAGGCTAAAAATAGTTAACAGCAGGAAGATTATTTTTTTCATAACAGTTTTATTTTGGTTAAAAATGTGTTGAAGTAAAGATATTAAAATAACAAGAGGAAAAAATAAAAATTAGTATTGCTGAAATAGAGGATGCAGCATGATGCGATTAGTAAAAAAAAATGTTTGATGGTAAGTAGTTGCGTTAAGCTGTAAATTTTTTCCAAAAAAAGTGATACTTATTTTTTTCGCACCACGAAAGATGAATAAAATTTTTATTGCGCCAGCAGTTTTTTCCTGATCGCTTCAAATTCTTCTTTTGTAATTTTATTGTTCAGGTAAAATTCTTCCAGCCTTTTTATTTCGGTTTGTGTATCTTTTTTTAACCGGTTTCTGTATTCATCCGGCACTATCAATTCGCTGGGAACTCCGGGAATATTTTCAATGGCATGATCAAAGGCAAGGTGTACTTCTATATCCATCCTGCCGGTATTATTTATCAGGAGCGTTCCAATGACGGTAATATATGCATTACCTAATGTAGAAATGCCAAACCCTTTCAGTTCCTTTATCTTCAACTGCCTGTTTTCCAACGAGTGGTGGGTGATATCGGTTATAATATTCACATATCTGAACCTGCCCCGGTTGCCAGTGGTTTCACCAAATTGCAGCACCTGTCCTTTATAGATTTTAAAGCCGCAAGAAGTATACAATGTGTCTTCTATAAAAGCAGGCTTGTGCATGGCAATAGCCTGTTCTTTATTTATTCTAAATTCTTCCGGTACAATCAACTCGCTGCTGGTACCCGGTAAGCGGCTGCCAATAGCCAGGTCAAAAGCAAGGCTGAAAACAATGGTTCCTTTTGAACCATCTTTGTAAACAATGTCAGCTTTTACAGTAATGGTTGCACTGCCTGTAGGAGAGGAGCCATAATTCGAAAGGCTCTTCACCACTACTGCATTATTTTCCAATAAACCGGCCCGAATGCTAATTTTACTTATGTAACGAAACCCGATAAAATCATTGGCGGTTTTACCAAAAAGAAGGGTTTGGCCTTTGTATATTTTAAAGCCACTGGAAGTGTAAAGAGTATCATTCTCAAAGTGATGGTTTTTATCCTGTGCTGCCAACAGCAGCGGACAAAGCAATATGAGTAGTACGAATTGTTTCATTGAATTAAAGATAGCAATGTTCTGATTTTATTAATAGTTGGTGCAGGAGCAAAACAATTCCAGTAAGCTTATTTTTTCAAAAACAACTTTGCCGTTTCAACTTCTTGCCTGTTGGAACCGGATGTATTTGTAACAGCAATGAGTTGCCTGTAATACATTCTTGCTTTTTCAATATTGTTGCTTTTTTCGGCAGCTAATGCCGCACCGTATAAACCATTAAAACGGTTGGCATGTGTTTTCAGATTTTCTTCGTAAGCTGTTAATGCTTCAGCTGGTTTATTCATTTCAAGTAGCATATCAGCCAGCAATTCCCTTGCAGGTATTACTTCGCCGGGCGTAACCGGATGCTTTTCTGTATTGTCTTCCATGGTGGCGGCAATGTTCATCAATTGTATGGCTTCCTTATTTTTTCCTGCTTTAAATAATATCCAGGCTTCGGCAGTTTTTATTTGTATCATTACCTGGTTGGCATTGTAAGGATCTTTTTTTGCCAGCGTTTCATGCAGGCTGTTTAATTTTTTTAGTTCGGCTCTGGCTGCATCCAAATTGCCGGTATGAGCAGCACCCAGTGACCTGGCAAAATTGATGATGGCCTGCTGACGGGGAAAATTTTGCCAGGCAAAATTTTCGTTATGAACCTGTAAGCCGGCTGCATCTTTCCATAATTTATTTTCCAGTACATAGCGGGCAGGAATGGCCGCAAAAGCATAAGCAACTTTAAAATTAAAAGGTTGCACTTCGTTGATGGTCTTTAAGTAATCGCATTGTTTTTTTGCCAGTTCATTGTCTCCTTTTTGCAGGTAAGCATACACCAGGTAATCCAGGCCATGCAGTTCCTCATCCCAATGGCCTTTAATGCCAGCGGTTTCGGCATAGCATTTTGCTGAAGCAACTGCAGCAAGGTTGGATTTGATGCAATCTTCCCAAAGGCCCAGCCTGGTAAAAATATGCGAAGGCATGTGCAGGGCATGGGCAGAGGAAGGTGCAATGGCTGCATATTTTCTTGCGGCCGGCAATGCCAGTTCTGCAAGCTCCGGGTAATCGTAGCTATGAAGGATATAATGCACAATGCCGGGATGATCGGGCTGGCCGGGATAGAGAGCGGTTAAAATACTGTAAGCTTTTTTTTGATTGGCGAAAGACTTGTCAGTTGGGGCAGCCGTGGCGGTAAGCGCCAACGCATAAAATATGCTTGCTTCTTTATCATCGGGATATGCTTCATATATTTTTTCAATTGCATTTCTATAACTGATTGTGCGGCTGCGATGGTCTGTTTTATTCCAGTCTTTATAAAACGATGCCATGGCATCAATATAATCCGATTCTCTTTTAGAAAGTTGGGTGATGGACTGTGCAATGGAGATTGCTTTGGCGCCTTTTTCCAGCTCGGGTTGTGTGGGTGGTGCCCACAGCGGATGGTAATTGCTCATGGCCACACCCCAGTATGCCATAGCACACGCAGGCTCTTCATCAATGATCTTTGCAAAAGCTTTTTCAGCTTCATCATATTCAAAAGAATGCAGCAGCGCCATGCCCAGGTCAAAATCTTTTTTTGTTTTTTCTGAACAGGAAGTTGCAAAGGACACCCTGCCAAATTCTTTATCGGGCGGACCGCAGGAAATAATATCTCCCCTTTTGAGCTCCATTGCTTTGATGGTTTCGCTTGTAGGGGCTTTGGCTACTTGGTTGCATGATGACAATACGAACAAACCAAAAAGCAATACATATACAGCCTGTAATAATTTTTTCATAAGCATATTAATGATGTTTAAAATTATATTGGTCTTATTAGGTATGATATGTGTGCCGGTAATGCTGGAGATTAAAGTAACGAAATTATATTTAGAAACCTGTTATTAAAGGGGGCATTGTTTTGTGTCCCATCGGGGTTTCGCAAAAAGGATATTTATAATAATTAAAATTACGTGGCGAAAACCCCGCTGGGACACAAGAAATTCTATTTTCCGTTTCGTGTGCCACGAACCGGGGCGAAGGAGGCCAATGCTGAATAGCGAGCTACTGCTGAATGATTGCTGGTCTTGCCCAAATTGCACAGTTCGGGTTGTGCGATTGCCTTTCTTTTGTCGTACTCTGTCAAATTAATTTTTCATTGATTTTTTCATTGTCTCTTCCAACTCTTCTCTTGACATTACCCTTGTC
>JAYUZB010000261.1:0-8799 GCA_043752185.1 Chitinophagaceae bacterium | reverse complement strand
TCTTGAATAGTAATTATATCTGCAAGCGATTGTAGTGGATGTAAAGTAGCGCTCTCCAGGCTTACGATCGGCACGCCGGCATATTTAATAAACTGGCTGATCACCGTTTCTGCATAATCTTCTTCCCTGTTTTGCAAAGAAGGAAATGTGCGTACACATAAAATATCAAAGTATTGTCCAAGTACAGGGGCCGCATCTTTTATATGCTCAACAGTTGTACCGTTCATGATGGCACCTTCGGCAAACTCCAAAGCCCAGCCTTCTTTATCAACATTAAACACGATAGCTTCCATACCGAGGTTGGAGGCTGCTACCTGCGTACTCAACCGGGTACGTAAAGATGGATTTAAAAATAACAGGCCAATTCTTTTACCTGCACCCAATGCCTTGTCAGCATATGGATTCGCTTTGTATTTCAACGCCTGCGCAACCAGTACATTAATATTGTCAACATCATTTACAGAAATGAAATTTTTCATCAGCCTAATTCGGTTTTAATTGCCTGTAAAAAAATATCAGCCTCGGTCTTGGTAATATTTAATGCCGGCAAAAGCCTTATCACGTTTGGTTTTGCTTCACCGGAAAATATTTTATGTTTAAACAAAAGATTCTTTTTAACCATGTTCAGTTCTTCCGGTAAATCAATACCAATCATCAATCCTCTTCCTCTCACTTCTTTTATATTGGGAAGTTTTTTTAGTTCTTTCATTAAATAATCACCAACTGTTTTTGCATTGTTTATCAGATCTTCTTTTTCAATCACTTCCAGCACAGCCAAAGCTGCGGCACAGGCCAAGTGATTGCCGCCAAAAGTTGTACCCAACATAAAATGTTTGGGTTGAATTTTCGGAGCGATAGAAATGGCTCCAATCGGGAATCCATTTCCCATTCCTTTGGCCATTGTATAAATATCTGCATCAACATCGGCAAAATCATGCGAATAGAATTTGCCGCTTCTGCCATAACCACATTGCACTGAATCTGCAATAAATACAGCATTGTGTTCATCACAAAGACTTCTTATTTTTTGCAGGAAAGAATCGCTTGCTATATTGATGCCGCCAACACCTTGTATTCCTTCTATAATTACAGATGAAATTGCATCCTGCTTAAAAGCTGCCTCCAGTGCGGCTTCGTCATTAAAAGGAAGAAATATCACATTATCTGTTTCATTAACCGGTGCAACAATATTCGGATTATCTGTTGCAGCTACAGCCAAAGATGTTCTGCCATGAAATGCTTTTTTAAAAGCAATGATCTTTTTTCTGCCATTATAAAAAGATGCCAGCTTTAGTGCATTCTCATTTGCTTCAGCGCCTGAATTGCATAAGAAAAGCTGGTAATCTTCTTTACCAGAAATTTTACCAAGTTTTTCAGCCAGTTCAACCTGCAATGGAATTTTTATAGAGTTGGAATAGAAACCTACTTTATGCAACTGGTCTTCAATACGCTTTACATAATGTGGATGTGTATGCCCAATGGAAATAACTGCATGACCGCCATATAGATCAAGATATTTTTCTCCTTTATCATCCCACACGTATGAGCCTACTGCTCTTTCTATGCAGATGTCATTTAATGGATATACATCAAATAATTTCATCTAAAAATAATTTGCTTTTAATTTCAACCCGGTTGTCTCGTCCAATCCAAACATTAAATTCATATTCTGTACGGCCTGTCCGCTTGCCCCTTTTAATAAATTATCAATGGCAGAATGAATAACCAGGTTGCTGCCAACTTTTTCCAACTGAATAAAACACTTGTTGGTATTTACCCCCTGTTTTAAAAATATGGGTTCATCGCTCAACACAATAAAAGGATGTACTGCATAATATTTTTTATACAGCGCTGAAACTTCATTCAACTCCAAAGAACATTTTATTTGAGAGCTGATGAATATTCCTCTTGTAAAATCTCCCCGCCAGGGAATGAAATTCAGGTTAACATCTGCCAATGGATTTAATTGTAACATAGACTGTCCAATTTCCTTAAGATGCTGGTGCGACAAGGTTTTATAAGCCTGTATATTATTTGCCCGCCAGCTGAAATGAGAAGTTTCACTCAACCCCTGCCCTGCACCCGTTGAGCCGGTAATGCCGGTTGTATGAATTTCTTTTAGTAAGCCAGCTTTTGCCAATGGTAATAAACCCAGTTGAATAGCTGTAGCAAAGCAACCGGGATTTGCAATGTTCTTTGCTTTTTTTATTTGTGCTTTATTCAACTCGGGTAACCCGTAAACAAATTTTCTTTTATTCACTGATTCTCCAAGTCTGAAATCCTGACTGAGGTCAATAATTTTTATTTTCGCATCAATTTTATTTTCAGATAAAAATTTTACTGCATCACCATGACCAACACATAAAAACAATACATCAGTTTTTTGGCTCAAAACTGAAGCAAATTTTATTTCGGTATCGCCCTGTAGGTCTTTATGCACTTTATATAAAAAATTACCAGCATTGCTTTTACTGTGCACAAAAGATATTTCTGCAGCAGGGTGATTAAGTAATATTCTGATTAACTCTCCACCTGTATAACCAGCGCCGCCAACAATACCAACTTTAATCTTTGTTGCCATCTGCTGTTTGTTTTACTGCGTTATAGATCATGGTTTGGTTACCAAATATTTTTGAAAACCCTCTTACATCATCACCAGTCCAGCCTGTATTCATCTCTCCATATTTACCAAATTTGCTGCTCATTAAATCATAAGCCGATTCGATGCCGGTGATTTGAAAACGATATGGCAACAGATCTACAAAAACTTTTCCTGTAACATTTTCCTGCGAATTCTGGAAGAAGGCTTCAATATCTCTCATCACTGGATCCAGTATCTGTCCTTCATGCAGCCAGTTGCCATAAAACAAAGCCAGCTGATCTTTCCAGTTCAGCTGCCATTTGGTGAGCACGTGTTTTTCCAAAGCATGGTGTGCTTTTAAAATCACCATCGGTGCAGCCGCTTCAAAACCCACACGGCCTTTAATGCCAATGATGGTATCGCCCACATGAATATCCCGGCCAATACCAAAAGGACCGGCAATGGATTGCAAATGCTGAATAGCTTCTGTTGGATGAGCAAATTTATTTCCATCAATGCCAATCAATTCTCCTTTTACAAATTCCAATTCAACAGATTTTGATTCAGTTGCTGTAACCTGTGTAGGCCAGGCTTCTTCGGGCAACATGCCTTTGCTGTTCAATGTTTCTTTACCACCAACACTGGTGCCCCACAGACCTTTATTTATAGAGTACATTGATTTATCAAAATTCATTTCAACACCCTTGCTTTTTAGATAAGCAATTTCATCTTCACGGCTTAATTTCAGATCACGGATGGGAGTACAAATTTCCACACCAGGTATCATGATGTTGAAGATCATATCAAATCTTACCTGGTCATTTCCGGCTCCGGTACTGCCATGGGCAACAATATCTGCATTAAGGTGCTGCACATGTTCAGCAATAAAAACTGCCTGGCTTAATCTTTCGGCACTCACGCTCAGCGGGTAAGTGTTATTCTTAAGTACGTTTCCAAAAACCAGGTACTTGATTATTTTATCGTAATAACTTTTAACAGCATTAACTGTGGTATGCGATTTTACACCCAGCTTATAAGCATGTGCTTCAATTTTTTTTAATTCGTCATTACTAAAACCACCGGTGTTTACAATTACCGAATGCACTTCGTAACCTTTCTCTTCTGTAAGATATTTTACACAGTAAGTGGTATCCAAACCGCCGCTAAATCCCAAAACAACTTTGCCCCCAACCCCTAAAGGGGAGTTTTCCGAAGCGTTTGTATTATTTACAATCATTTAAAATGATTTTAGAAATTAAAAAAATAACGTAACAATGATTTTGAACTTCCGCCACCTTCTTTCTTCTGCAAAAATTTAATCATCCTGCTTTGCTTTATATGCATGAACCTTTCGTATAATTTTGAATGTTGTTTAAACTCCTGCTTGGTTTCCTCAGGTGTATAATGATCCGCAGGATCAAACAACATGGCCGTACACATACAATTCTTACGGTCTTTACTCATTAATATATCAAAGTTAACGCAGCTTTTACAGCCTGCCCAAAACTGTTCATCGGTAGTAAGTTCAGAATAAGTTACAGGTTCATAACCAAGATCTGAATTGATTTTCATCACAGCCAGGCCGGTTGTTAATCCAAATATTTTTGAATCAGGATATTTTTCCCTGCTCAATTCAAAAATTCTTTTCTTGATTGATTTTGCCACGCCGGTTTTACGAAAAGCCGGAGAAACGATCAGTCCGCTGTTGGCAACAAATTTATTATGCTCCCAAACTTCTATATAACAAAAGCCAACCCACTCGCCATCGGTGGTTACGGCTATAACAGATTTACCTTCCTGTATCTTATGCTCAATATATTGAGGAGAACGTTTGGCAATGCCTGTGCCCCTTGCCTTAGCAGAGGAAGCCATTTCATCTGTGATGGTTGTTGCGTAATGCGTATCGGCTGCAGTTGCAACCCTGATAATTATATTACTGTTTTCCAATTGTAAAGAATTGAAAGAATGATTAAATGATGTTTAAGAAAATTTGCGGAGACTTTTTTCACTGACAGGGGCAGGTTTTAGCTACTCGTCCTATCAGCATCCACGTCGGGATCTGGGTATAAATACAAACAGGTTGGCCATTGTATACAGCATACCCCTGGCGGGAGAATTTGTATTGGCGATATGTAATTTTATCCTGTTCAATGTATTGGTCAATTGTGTTTAACGGTGCAAAAGTATATTATTTTAAAAACAATGGACAAAAAAATATGTTAAGCATCCATTTAATGGATAAAATACCTCAGCTCATAAACTTCTCCAGTTCTTCTGCAATCTTCCTGTCGTTACTCAGGCGTGGCACTTTATTTTGTCCGCCAAGTTTCCCGATGCTCTTCATATAATCTATAAACCCATTCTTTTTTACCGGCGAAATTTTCAATTGTTGTAAAATATTGCCACCCACCAGATCATCGTAATACACATTTCGTTTACGCAGATTATCATCTACTTTTTTTGAAAATGATTTCATATCGGCAGGTGTATTTTCAAATTCAATAAACCATTCATGATAACTTTTACCGGCATCAGTTGAAATTTTTGGCGCTACGGTAAATTCAGTGATGGGAATATTTTCATCGGCAGCAGCCTGCAATAAAGCCGCTTCCACTTCTTCGCTGATAACATGCTCACCAAAGGCAGAAATAAAATGTTTGGTGCGGCCTGTAACCACCAGGCGGTAAGGATTGGTTGAAACAAATTTTATGGTATCACCAATATTGTATCCCCACAAACCTGCATTACTGTTAATGATGAGCGCATAGTTCTCTCCTACTTTTACATCTTTTAAAGTTAAACGGGTTGGGTTTTCATTAAAGATTTCTCCGGCAGGAACAAACTCAAAAAATATTCCGCTGTTGGTATTTAACAAAAGTCCTTCTTCTTTTTGCGAATCCTGGAAAGCAAAAAAACCTTCGCTTGCCGGAAACAATTCTATACAATCAATTTTACGACCAATACTTTCAAAAAGTTTTGCTTTGTATGGTTCAAAATTTACGCCGCCTTGTACCATCAGGTTAAAGTTGGGAAACAGTTCCCCTACTTTCTTTCCACTCTTTTCAGTCAGCCTGTCAAAGTACATCTGCATCCATGGCGGTATACCACTGATGAGTGTCATGTTCTGGTTGATTGTTTCTTCAACGATCTTATCTAATTTTTCTTCCCACTCATCAATACAATTGGTTGGGTAAGATGGTAATTGGTTGGCCCGTAAATATTTGGGTATGTGATGATTTACAATACCACTCAGTCTGCCGGTTGGTATACCTCCCACCCTTTCCAGTTCCGGCGATCCACTTAAAAAGATCAGTTTACCATCTGCAAATTTTGTGTTGCCGGTTTCTGCCATATAGCAGAGCAAGGCATTGCGGGCTGTGTTGATATGATTGGGAATAGAATCTTTGGTGATGGGTATATATTTTACGCCACTGGTAGTGCCACTGGTTTTTGAAAAATAAATGGGCTGACCTCTCCACAACACATTGTGTGTACCCTGTTTTATTTTTTCGATATAAGGTTTAAAAGCTTCGTAGTCACGAAGCGGAACCTGCTTTATAAAATCTTCGTAAGATTTAATTGAAGCGAAATCATGGTCTTTCCCAAACACAGTTTTTACACCAACTTTAATCAGTTGATTAAAGATCGTCTGCTGATCTGCTTCAGCAGTTTCCATTCCTTTTTTTATCTGCTTGTATATATAACCGGCAAAAGGTTTTGCCAATATCGATTTTATCTTCATTACACTTTATTCAATCTGTACAGTAAATTTAAGTGGTTTTTTGTTTGAGAAATGTAAAGATTTATAAACGGAAAACTATTTACACTCACATTTCCATTCCGTATCCAGGTCTATAACAGTTACTACAACCAGGCCATCATCTTTTGGTGCAAAAACAATACGCACATGCTGCTTATCATGGGTAAACCCTTCTACCGGGTAGGTTTTACCCCTTTTATCATTTTGTATTTTTTTACGGTTGATGGTTCCGTTCTTTAAAATTTCTTTCACTTCCGATTCATCTATTTTCCTGCAATCCATCCGGCATTTGGCGTGTTTACTGAAAATGATATGGGTTGCATTACGGTTAAAGTCCTCAACTTCCTCTTTCTTTTCATCTTGTGGCAAAATTGCCGGTACGGTAATTCTTTCAGTTACCTGTTCGGTTTCAGGCTTATTAATCCTGTTTCCACGCTGATTTTTTTTTACAAAGTAGAATAACAACCCGGCTGCAATTAATAATAAATATGGCAGATATTTTTTAAGCATGTTGCAAGTTACATAATGATAGTATACTGATTACACACTGAACTTGTTTTACAGAAATCTGCGTTAATCCTTCCGATCAGCGTAATCTGCGTTCCATTTTCGTTAATTTTGCCCCAATGAACAAAACGGTAGCATTACATAGCCTTGGCTGTAAACTTAATTTCTCCGAAACATCTTCTATTGGAAGATTACTGGAGAATGACGGCTTTGAAAAAAGAAATTTTGACGAAGTTGCCGATGTATATGTAATAAACACCTGCTCGGTAACCGATAATGCCGATAAAGAATGCAGGATGTTGGTGCGGCGTATTCAACGTAAAGCGCCAGCGGCGATGGTAGTAATAACAGGCTGTTATGCTCAATTAAAACCACAAGAGATTGCGGCCATACCAGGTGTTGATTTGATTTTAGGTGCTGCAGAAAAATTTAATATTGCTGCTCATTTAAAAGAAGTTACCAAAGGCAACAGCGCAAAGATCTGCAGTTGCGATATTGAAGATGTAAATGAATTCACTGCCTCTCATTCTATTAATGACCGCACCCGCATTTTTTTAAAAGTGCAGGATGGCTGCGATTACAATTGTTCTTTTTGCACTATTCCTATGGCAAGGGGCAAAAGCAGGAGTGACAGTATCAACAATGTTATTGCCAATGTAGAAGCCATTGCAGCGCAGGGTGCAAAGGAAATTGTATTGACAGGAATTAACCTGGGGGATTTTACCTCATCCCCCCAGCCCCCTCTATCTCCCCCGAAGGGGGAGGAAATGGAGAAGTTTGACTTGAAGATTAAAGCGAATAAGCAACCAGCAAAAGGAGACTTCTTTTCATTAATAAAAGAATTGGATAAAGTAGAGGGGATAGAGCGTTTCAGAATTTCTTCTATTGAACCAAATTTATTGACCAATGAGATCATTGAATTTGTGAGCAACAGCAAAAAATTCATGCCCCATTTTCATATACCATTACAAAGTGGTAGTGATAAGATACTGGCATTGATGAGGCGCAGATATAAAAAAGATTTGTATACCGAAAGGATTGGTTTAATAAAAACCATGATGCCACATTGCTGTATTGGGGTGGATGTGATTGTTGGTTTTCCTGGCGAAACTGAGGATGACTTTCAGGAAACATTTAATTTTCTGCATCAGCTTGATATAAGTTACCTGCATGTATTTACTTATTCTGAAAGAACAAATACACTGGCTGCCGAAATGAAGCATGTTGTGCCTGTGAATATCAGAAATGAAAGAAACAAGCTTTTAAGAAATCTCAGTTACAAGAAAATGCAATACTTTACCAATGCACACATTGGGCAAACCCGTAAAGTTTTGTTTGAAACCAAAAATAAAAATGGTATGATGGAAGGTTATTCCGATAATTACATTAAAATTACAACCCCCTTTAACGAAGCATGGGAAAACAATATCGTAGAATGGAAAATATAAATCACGATCATCTGAATAAATATCAGGTTACTGTGTACTTCCACATGGATGATGAATTTATGGCCTTTGTGCCAACACACAGGGTTTATATAAACAGTTTGATTGAAAAAAATATTCTTGATTATTATACCGTAAGTATGGAAAGCCAGAAAAGCTGGATGGTATTTAATGCCGCTAGTAAAATACAGGTAGAAGAATACCTCAGCAAATCGCCCCTGTATAAATACTGGACCATTGAGATTGATGAACTGTTTGTGTATGATGGTCAATCTTACAGGCTGCCGGCGGTGCAGTTGAATTAATTTTCGAAAATATTTTTTGGAAAATATTTTACCCTTATCTTTGCCATCCGAAAATTAAAAAGGGAGCATAGCTCAGTTGGTTTAGAGCATCTGCCTTACAAGCAGAGGGTCCGCGGTTCGAACCCGTGTGCTCCCACAAACGGGGAAATGTAGTACAGTATTATATTTCCCCTTACATTTGTCCTTCCGGAGTTCTGTAGC
>JAYUZB010000260.1:0-8802 GCA_043752185.1 Chitinophagaceae bacterium | reverse complement strand
TATTTTGCATCATTAATGTGCTTTACCAAAATTCATTTCGCCTGCCTTGATGGGAACAGTTAAGTGATTCTCTTTAGGTGGTACAGGACATTTAAAACCTGTAGCGTAAGCACAGTAGGGGTTGTAAGCTTTATTAAAATCCAGTTGCAAATTATCGCCCTGTATATCTTTTTTGTAAAATTCAAGATAGCGGCCGCTGCCATAACTTTCGTTACCGGTTGTGGCATCGGTAAAAGGAACAAACAAATAATCTTTGTACTGTTCTGTTTGCATCAGGTCTTTGCCCTGGTAAACGTATAGCAGAGATTCCTTGCCATCAATTATAAAATCCAGCCTGCCATATTTATAAAAATATTTTTGGGTACCTGCAGATGTGTTCATGGTAAAACCAACAGTATCATAAATCCTTTCAAAGTAAGCGCTAACATTGTAATTGTTGTTGATGGGGAAGAAGTGGAAATGTTTGATATCTCTTCCCTTCACAACTTCATGACTGTCGACATACATTTTCTGATAAGCTTTTATCGACTCGGTATAAACATCCTTTTTTTGCGCTGCTGCAAAGCAGGAAATAAAAGTTACAATTGCTGCAAAGAATATTTTTTTCATAATAAGAGTGTTGTTTAATTCATCATCAGCACATTCACACTTCGCTGTAAAATATTAAAAGCAATCTCAGCCATCAGGTTTTCTTTATCCAATGTTGGGTTTACCTCGGTAATTTCGAAACAACATATTTTACGGTTCTGCATAAATTTACTGATCAGGTCTTCTACTTCTCTTTCCCGTAAACCGTTGCTGACAGGCGTTCCGGTACCTTTTGAAATACTTGAGTCCAGGCTGTCCACATCAAAACTTACATAAATATCGGTGCAATCGCTTAAATACCGCAATACTTTCCGGCATACATTTTCTGCACCGTTTCGTCTTACTTCTGCTGTAGTAATCACTTTCATTTCGTGTTTTTCAATCAGGTGTTTTTCTTCCTTTTCAAAATCACGCAGCGAAATAAAAACCACATCTTCCGGTAAAACCTTCGGGTGAATTTTGCCAATATTTTTTAGTTGCTCCCATTGCTTAAAAGTTTTTTCATCCAGGTCGTGAACACTCATTTCTTTATTATCTTCTCCAATAGATGCTGCCATGGGCATACCATGTATATTGCCCGATGGTGTTGTGTATGGCGTATGCAGATCGGCATGAGCATCAATCCATATTACGCCCAGTTTACTTTTGGGCTTAGCTATTTTAATACCTGCAATGGTTCCGGCGGCATTGCTATGATCGCCACTGAGCACAACCGGAAAAAAATGCCCCTTTATAGAATCGGCAACAGCCTTACTTATATGTTCAGTCATATGTAGCACACCATGCATGCGCTTGGCATAGGGTGATTGAATAGGCTCGTATAACAAATGATTTTCAACTTCAATTTTTTCAGAAGGAAAGTGAACAAAAAAATTACTCATAAAATCGAGTGCAGCAATTTTAATTGCTTCAATCCCCAAACTGGCGCCCCTTGTACCGGCACCTATTTCAGATGGAACTTCTATCAACTTAATATTCTTCATATAGTTTGCTTTATAAAAAACCGATTAGCATATCGTTATTACTCAAATCTACAACTTTCCCTTTTAGGGCAGTAATTTGGAGGTAATAGCACACGAAATTAAATCCTTTACACAGGTAATTTGTAAAAAGACATTACAATAAAAAGGATATTCACCCGTTATAAATCAAGATAAAATCAACCCCCAAAAGATTGATTTAAACAAATGCCCCTTCTAGACAGTGTAGGAGGGGCATTGCCAATTATACTATTATCGGTTTATTAAAACTGCTCCAGTTTACTGAAGAAAAAATCACCTTCAATCAGCGCATTTTCGTTGCTATCGCTGCCATGCACAGCATTTTCACCAATAGAAGTGGCAAATAATTTACGGATGGTACCATCAGCTGCTTCAGCAGGATTGGTAGCACCAATCAGTTTGCGAAAATCTTCAACTGCATTATCTTTTTCAAGTATAGCCGCTGTAATTGGGCCGCTGCTCATAAAATCAACTAGTTCGCCATAAAAAGGTCTTGCTGCGTGCACTGCATAAAATTCACCGGCTTTTTCTTTACTTAACCAGGTCATTTTCATACCAACAATGCGAAAACCTGCTGCATTAATCATTTGTAAAATGGCACCGGTATGTCCGTTTTTTGTAGCATCCGGTTTAATCATTGTAAATGTTCTGTTACTCATTTTATTCTTTTTTTGAGCCGCAAAGATAGGGAGCGATTGGAGATTTTACATTGCAGATTTTAGATTTGTGAATATTCTAGTCTTAAATAATCATTAAAATTAGAAACCTGCTACTATAAATCTAAAATCGCAAATCCGAAATCTAAAATCCTTCAATTGTTTTATAAGCTGTTTTATACTACATTTGCGCCCTTTATGCAAGCTATTAAAAATTTATTTCCTTTACTGCAACAACCAAAAAAGGTGGTGATAACCATGCATCAGAAACCTGATGGAGATGCGATGGGCTCCACATTGGGGCTTTATCATTTTTTAAATAAGCTTGGGCATAACTGTACTGTAATATCACCTACAAACTGGGCCGATTTTTTAAACTGGATGCCGGGTTGTGATACCGTGCTTGACTACGAAAGCCAGACAAATAAAGCTGATGGGTTGATTGAAGAGGCTGATTGGATTTTTTGTCTCGATTTTAATGTCCTGAGCCGTACTAAAAGGATGGAGGTAAAACTGAAATCGGCAAAAGGCGACAGGATACTGATTGATCATCACCGGGAACCACAAACAGCAGTTTTTACTTTTGGTATAAGTGATACAGAGAAAAGTTCAACAGCTGAAATGGTGTTTGACTTTATTGTTGAATCGGGCAATATTGACAAAATAGATGCAGTAATTGGAGAATGTTTGTATGCAGGCGTAATGACAGATACCGGTTCATTCCGTTTTCCATCTACCAAGGCAAGCGTACATAAAATGGTGTATGAATTAAAAGAAAGAGGGCTTGAACACAGCCATGTACATGAGGCTTTGTTCGATAATTTTTTAGAAAACCGTTTTCGTTTTATTGGCCATGTGCTTTCAAACCGGATGGAAGTTTTTTACGAATATAACACCGTATTAATGAGCATTACACAGGCCGACCTGATTAAATACAATGTAAAAACCGGTGATACAGAAGGATTGGTGAATTATGGTTTAAGTATACAAGGTATAAAACTGGCGGCTGTGATTATAGACCGAGGAGAAGAACGTAAAAGCTCATTCAGAAGCAAAGGCGGATTTGATGTAAATACATTTGCACGTACATATTTTAATGGTGGCGGGCATTTTAATGCAGCAGGTGGTTTTAATAAAGAACCTCTGGAAGAAGTGATTATAAAATTTAAAGAGGCTATAAAAGAAAAAGTAGCTGAGTTAAGTAGTTATCAATTTTAAAAACTAAAAATAAAATACACACAATGAAACAATTTATTTACCTGTCGGCGATTTGCATGCTGGCATTATCAGCCTGCACAGGCGCATTTAAAAAAGGCGACAACGGGCTTGAGTACAAAATCATTACTTCGGGCAGCGGAAAAGCCATTGGCTACGGTAACTTCATGCAGATACATATTAAGCAGGTGTATGCCGGTACTAAAGATACTGTGTTGATGGACACCCGTGATTACATGTCCCGTATACAGGTTCTGGATTCAGTAAGTACCCCTTTGGCATATTTTAAAATTCTGAAGCAGATGAGAAAAGGTGATAGCCTTGTCATCAAGTTACTTACCGATACCGTATTTAAAGATCCAAAGAATGCAATGCCTCCTTTTATGAAGAAAGGAAAATATTTGTACACACACGTAAGTTTGGTTAATATATTTGAAAATAAAGATCAGGCTGATAGTGCAAATAAAGCTGAAACCGTTTTAGCTAAACCAAGAATTTATAAAAAGCAGCTTGAGGAAATTGAGAAAGGACTTGCCGATAAAAAAACAGATCTGGATAATGAAATTAAGGCTATAGAAGCTTTCCTTACAAAAAATAATATTAAGGCAACAAAAACCAAATGGGGTACTTATGTTGCTATTACAACCGAAGGCACCGGAGAAAAATTAACTAATAAAGATATAGCCATTGTAAATTACACAGGCCGTACATTAGACAGCGGAAAAGTGTTCGATTCTAACATTGATCCTAAGTTTTTGCATGTACAACCACTGGAAGTTAATCTTGGTGAATTTGGTGGTATTATCTTAGGCTGGACAGATGCTTTAATGCAACTTAAGAAAGGAAGTAAAGCTACAGTCTACATTCCTGCTACACTGGGTTACGGCGCAGCTGGAAATGGTGAAAAAATTAAACCAGGCGAAAATTTAATTTTTGATATGGATGTTACTGATGTAACAAATGAAGAAGCTTATGCAGCCAAGCAAAAAGCCATGCAGGAAGAAATGATGAAGAAAATGCAGGAAAGCCAGAATCAACCGGCTCCTCCAGCTCCAAAAAATCCTGGTAATTAAATCAACATTTGGATTATAATATTAAGCGCCCTGAAATAATTCAGGGCGCTTTTTTATACCGGTTAAAAAGTTTTATGGCTTCACTTGCTTCCTTTACATCATGCACCCTTAATATTGATGCGCCATTTAATAAGGCCATCGTATTTAAAACAGTGGTGCCGTTTAAAGCATCGGCTGCAGTAATACCAAGGGTTTTGTAAACAGTACTTTTTCTGGATAAACCGGCCAGTATGGGTTTGTTTGTAATTGATAAAACAGCAAGTTCTTTCAGTAACTGAAAATTATGTTCAATGGTTTTGCCAAATCCAAAACCAGGATCAATGATCACGTCTTTTATTCCTGCTTTATTGCAGGCATCAATTTTTGCAATAAAAAAATCAAGCACTTCTTTTACAACATTGCTGTAAACCGGCGCCTGCTGCATGGTTGCAGGTGTGCCCTGCATGTGCATACAAATGTAAGGCACCTGCAAGCTTGCCACTGTGCTGAGCATTTCCTTATCTAAATTGCCACCACTTATATCATTTATAATTGAAGCCCCGGCAGCTACTGCAGTCATTGCCACATGGCTGTTGTAGGTATCAATTGATAAAATAATTTCGGGATAAACATTACGAATAGCCTCAATTACTGGCAAAACCCTGTCTGTTTCTTCCTGAACAGAAACCGGAGTACTTCCCGGCCTTGTACTCAAGCCGCCAATATCTAAAATGGCTGCACCATCCTGTATCATTTTGCCAGCCAGTGCTAAAATTCCTTCGCTGTTCAGTTTCAAATGCCCTTCATAAAACGAATCGGGTGTAGCATTAATAATGCCCATTACAACCGGTTCATCCAGGCTTAAAAGTTTTCCTTTACAGTTTATGCTGTTCATCAAATCTTTTTCAATTATTTTTGAGCTTGCCTATTGGCAAGATAATATAGCACAAGTTACAAATGCACATTGATAAATGAATACGAACCAGCAATACGATCAGGCCGTTGAGGGCTGCAAAACAATTTTTTTGCAAAAGACGAAGGATTACGGTACATCCTGGCGGGTGTACAGAACCATTTCTGTTGCCGATCAGATTTATATAAAGGCAAAACGAATCCGTACCATTCAGGAAGCAGGCACGCAAAAAATAGGAGACGATGTCATCAGCGAATTTAAAGGCATACTGAACTATGGCATTATTGGTTTAATACAATTAGATATTCATGATGACGAATTGGAAGACCTGGATTATGAAACCGTTGAAAAATTATACACTGAAAAAGTTTCTATTGCAAAAAAACTAATGCTGGATAAGAACCATGATTATGGCGAAGCCTGGCGGGAAATGAGCCAGGAAAGTTTTGTAGATCTGATATTGGCAAAAATTTTACGCATCAAGCAAATACTAATAAACAAAGGAAAAACAATTATAAGCGAAGGCATTGATGCCAATTTTTACGACATGATAAATTATGCGGTATTTGGGTTAATATTAATTGATGAAGAAGTGCATAGCGCTTAAGAGTCGGAACGCTCAAGCGGTCTGAATTGTACCTGATTATTAACAGTAACAATAAAATAAAATGAAACAGGCGGTAAACATTGCAAGGGTTTTAGTAGGCGTACTATTTATTTTTTCAGGTTTGGTAAAAGCCATTGACCCATTGGGGCTTGCTTATAAAATGCAGGAATTTTTTGAGGTATGGGCTTCTGAAGGAATAATGACTGGCATGATGCTTTGGTTAAATGAACAGGCGCTGATGTTTTCGCTGGTAATGATAACGCTGGAAGTTGTTTTGGGAGTTGCGTTACTGTTAGGCTGGAGGACAAAAATGGTTTCCTGGTTGTTACTTTTGCTGATGCTGCTGTTTACATTTCTGACAAGTTATGTTTTATTTAGTGGTAAGATACGTGCCTGCGGCTGCTTTGGCGATTGTATTCCGCTTACACCCATTCAAACATTTACAAAAGATATTGTGCTGCTTATTTTGGTGTTACTTATTTTGTTTGGAAGAAAATACATTAAACCAATTTTTTCAAACAACGTTAACACATGTTTGTTTTTGCTTTCGTTTTTTGGCGTATTGGGTTTGCAATGGTATGTTTTAAAACACCTGCCAGTGAAAGATTGCCTGCCGTTTAAAGCTGGCAACAATATTCTGGAACTGCGTAAAATGCCGAAAGATGCGGTGCCTGATAAGTTTGATTATAAATTTGTTTATAAAAAGAATGGAGCAAGTAAAGAGTTTGCAGTTAGTGCTTTGCCCGACAGCACCTGGGAATTTGTGGAGCGTAAACAGGTATTGATTGAGAAAGGGAAAAACAATATACCCCTGATAAATGATTTTGTTTTAAAAACAGAAAATGAAAATGATACAACAGAGGCTATATTGAACCAGGCCGGAGAATACTACATGTTACTTGCAAAAGATTTTAATAAAGAAGATAAATGGTATGATGATTTCAAATTATTCTTTACCAAAAACAAAGGTGTTTTACCTGTATTTCTTGTTACTTCCGACCCGGCTGCCGCAAAGAAGGCATTGGCAATACCTGATCTGATCATATTATCCTGTGATGGAACCGCATTAAAAACAGCGGCAAGGGTTAACCCTACACTATATTTTATGAAGGGGCCAGTTGTAAAAAGTAAACAAGCATTTATGGATTTTTGGTAGGCAGATAAAAACTTTAAATCAATATTGAATTACTTTCTTAAAAAAATATTCTATTCTCTACTGGTACTGCTTGGTGTAGTGGTATTGGTCTTTATTATGTTTCAGGGTTTTGGCGATCCTGCTCGGATGATTGTTGGACAAACCGGCGATAAAAAAACAATGGAAAATATCCGCAGCGATCTTTATCTTGATCAGCCGAAATGGAAACAGTTTGTTTTGTATGTAAATGATGTTTCACCACTTTGCATTCACAGCAAAGCCGATATTAAAAAGAAACAACTTAAAGGATTTTTTATTGGAGGCAATACCCCCGATAGCTATCGGGGTGGAATCAAAGTACCATATCTCCGCAAAAGTTATCAAACAAAAAAAGAAGTAGGGAAGGTGCTGATGGAAGCCTTACCCGGTACATTAATACTTGCCATTGCAGCTATGTTATTTGCAACTATCATTGGTATTTTGTTGGGTGTTACGGCTGCAGTAAAAAAAGGAACCTGGATGGATACAACTGCAGTTTTCTCCAGCATTGCCGGCATATCGGCTCCTTCTTTTTTTATGGCAATAATAATTGCGTATTTGTTTGGGGTTGTATTACACAGCTATACCGGTTTAAATTTAACAGGCAGCTGGTTTGATATTGATGAGGTAACCGGTGAAAAATATTTAAGTCTTAAAAATTTGATCCTCCCTGCATTTACGCTAGGCATCAGGCCGCTGGCCATCATTACACAATTAACCCGCAGCTCCATGCTGGATGTGCTTAACCAGGATTACATACGTACCGCTTATGCAAAAGGGTTGGGCAAAAATGCCATCATTTTTAAGCATGCATTACGCAACGCACTTAACCCTGTAATAACAGCCATTACAGGTTGGTTCGCCGAGTTACTTGCCGGTGCATTTTTTGTTGAGTATATTTTTGGTTGGAAGGGAATTGGAAAGATCACAGTCAATGCACTGGAAAAATTAGACTACCCGGTTGTAATGGGGTCAGTTTTACTGAGTGCCTGTATTTTTATTATCATCAATTTGTTTGCAGATGTTTTGTACCGCATGGTTGACCCACGTGTAAAAGCTTTATAATTTTTTTTATTTTTCCAGCAAACCCTGTTCGTTCCATTTTCTTATCACAGCAATTTCAGCTTCAGATAATTTAGGATTCATTTTTGGCATAAATCCTCGTTCAGTAGGGGCTTTAATAACTCTTGCCAACATTTCAACACCATATTTTTTAGCACCTTCATAATTCTCAAAGTTTGCTTTGTTACCGCCTTTTGAAGGCATGTGGCATGGGCTGCATTTTGCCTGTAACAATGGCAAAATATCCCCAGAGTAGGTAGTTAACTTCACCCTAACTTCTTCGGCCGCAGTTTTACCAGGATTAGATTTTTTGGAACATGCTGCAAAACCGATTATAATTATCAGCGTTAAAAACAAAGAAAAATTTTTCATGAAAAATTGTTTTAAGTAAAAGATAACCTAAGATAAAAATATTATCTGGTAACAGCATACATTTTTCTTTTGGTGGTACTTATCTTTAAAATCATTTTTCTGCCATTCTTCTTTTGGCTTCGTTTAATAAACTTGTAAGGTAAGTGTCTCCTTTTAAATCGA
>JAYUZB010000259.1:0-3496 GCA_043752185.1 Chitinophagaceae bacterium | reverse complement strand
TTTTGCGGACAATAATTATTGTAGCAGGAGCTGAAAAGAATATAGTTCCTGACTGCAAAGGCAAGTATCAACGCACAAACAAAAATATTTGCTCTTTTGGCCCAGACCTTTGGTATCAGCATAAAAATAAGTGCGATCAGTCCAAACAATACCAGGAATTTTCCGGGTTTCCCATATTCATTTTTGTAACTGTAAAAACCGGTAAATGTCCTTTCCGCTTCATTTGCAATATTTGGATCTGCATAATATACCCAAGGCAGAAAGCAGGAAATAATAAGTGTTATGCTGGCGGCAATGCCAAGCCAGTGCAGGTATTTTACGATCATGTAATTAAAATAAAAAACGTCATTGCGAATAAAGTGAATCATCTCCTTTTAGCAATGACGTAATAAAAGTTAGAGGTCCCGACCGGATTCGAACCGGTGTAGAAGCTTTTGCAGAGCTTTGCCTAGCCACTCGGCTACAGGACCATTTGAATCATGAATACTGAACAAGCAATATTGAATACCTGATACAGATTTCATTTTTTACAAGTGCAAAAATAGGGTAATTTTAAAGAAAATTGCACAACCCCAATTCTAAACCTAAAAAAATATGAGCCGGATAGCCGAATCTGAATTGATCATAAATGAACGGGGTGCAGTTTATCATTTAAATTGCCGGCCCGAAGAAATTGCCAGTACCATCATTACCGTTGGCGATCCGGACCGTGTGGGTGAAGTAAGCAAACATTTCGATAAAACAGAATTCCAAAACAAACACCGGGAATTTGTAACCCATACCGGTTATATTGGTAATAAAAGAATTAGTTGTGTAAGTACCGGCATTGGCCCCGATAATATTGATATTGTTTTAAACGAACTGGATGCCCTGGCAAATATTGATTTTGAAACCAGGCTCATTAAAGAAAAACTAAGCTGCCTCAATATTATCCGTTTGGGTACATCAGGTTCTTTGCAAAAAAATATTTCGGTTGATAGTTTTGTTGCAAGTTCTCACGGCCTCGGCCTGGATAATCTCATGCATTTTTATCGCCAGGAAAACAATGAAGAAGAGAAACAGATCATACAAGCTTTTAGTACCCACACACAATTAAATTCAGGAAAAGTTTCGCCCTACATCAATATGGCCAGTGGTGCGTTGATAAAACATTTTACAAAAGATTACCACCAGGGTATTACAGTAACCTGTCCTGGTTTTTACGGGCCGCAGGGCCGCATACTCAGGCTGGGACTTGGTTACCCCATGCTGATTGATAACTTAACTAATTTTACTTTTGGCAATTACCGAATAACTAATTTTGAAATGGAGACTTCGGCTATTTACGGTTTGGGAAAAGCATTGGGGCATCATTGTCTGAGCCTGAGTGCTATTGTTGCCAACCGCATCAACAAAGAATTTTCGAAAGATGGCGCAATGGCTGTAGAAAATTTAATAAAACAATCTTTACAAATAATATCAGATTCAAGTATTTAAAATGAAAGTAGAATTTTATAAATATCAAGGTACTGGCAATGATTTTGTTATTCTCGAAAACAGGGATAACCGATACAGCAATCTCACCACAGAGCAGGTAAAATTTATTTGCAACCGCAGGTTTGGTATTGGTGCTGATGGGCTGATGCTTTTGAGTAAACATGCCGAACTTGATTTTGAAATGACCTATTTTAATGCAGATGGTAACCAAAGCAGCATGTGCGGAAACGGCGGCCGCTGCCTGGTACAGTTTGCAAAAAACCAGGGCATGCATAAAAGTACCTATCAGTTTATGGCCATTGATGGTAAGCATGAAGCTGATATTGATATGCAGGATATAGTTCGCCTAAAAATGCAGGACGTAAATAAAGTAGACTATCATTCGGGATATGCCATATTAAATACAGGATCACCGCATTTTGTAAAATTTGCCAATAATGTAGAAGATATTGATGTGGTGCAAACCGGGCGTGATATCCGCTACAGCAAACAGTTTGAGAAAGAAGGCATTAATGTGAATTTTGTAGAAACCATTGATGAAGATGGCATTTTTGTACGTACTTACGAACGTGGCGTAGAAGATGAAACCCTCAGTTGCGGTACCGGTGTAACTGCATCGGCATTAATGAATGCACACAACGAAAAAGGTTTTAACCGGGTAGAAGTGAAAACTCCGGGCGGACATTTAAGTGTAGAGTATAATAAAATTGATGACGAACATTTTGATAATATCTGGCTCTGCGGACCAGCTCAACTTGTTTATAAAGGCGAAATTGAAGTATGACCAAGACTGAGATCATATCGGCTGCTGAAAATGCATTTGCTCAGTTTTCGGAAAACTGCAACAGCATGGATGAAGCCGTGCTTTTTAAAAAGCCGGATAGCAAATGGTCGGCTGCAGAAAATATAAAGCACATGGTTATATCAACCAATATCACAACATTGGCTTACCGGCTTCCTGAATTTATTGTAAGGTTGATTGGCGGCAAACCAAACAGGGCATCCCGCAGTTATGAAGAGCTGAAAGACAAATACTATAAAAAGCTTGCCGATGGCGGTAAAGCAGGTGGCTTGTTTGTTCCAAAACGCATTGAAATAAAATACGGCAAAGAAAAATTAATGAATAGCTGGAGAAAAACAACTGATGGATTTATTAAAGCATTAATCAAAAACAGAACTGAAAAAGATCTTGACAATTACCTAGCAAAACATCCTTTGCTTGGCCGCATTACATTAAGGGAGTTGTGTTATTTCACTATCTTTCATACCGAACATCATTTACAGGCTATTCATAAAATCAGCGCAACCTAATGATTCAATACTTTAAAAATACCGACCGCCAGACCATTGCTATTGACAAAGCCGAAAATGCAGTTTGGGTAAATGTGTTGCCCCCGCTTAAGCAGGAAGAATTTACCGAACTGAGCGAAACTATGGATATACCCATTGACTTTTTAAAAGACTCATTGGATATTGATGAACGTAGCCGCTACGAAATTGAAGACGATGTAAAACTTATTGTAATTAAAACGCCAACAGAAAATAACTCATTCAACCTGAGTGATGCATTTTATATTACAATACCTATTTGTATTATTCTTACCCATAACCAAATTGTTACGGTTAATTCATTTGAGAACGAAGCAATCAAAAAATTCCTGAACAGCTTTCAGCATCGCAACCCCGACAGGATGAATATGATGGTGCTTAAAATATTTGAAAAAGTAACTTCTAATTTTCAGGATTACCTCAAAGAAATAAATACACGCCGCAACAGTCTTGAACAAAAACTGTACGACAGCAACCGCAATGAAGAACTGCTGCAACTAATGCGCATTCAAAAAAGTTTTGTGTATTTTCTTACTGCTTTGCGTAGTAACGAATTGTTGATGATGAAATTAAGTCGCACCAATATTTTAAAACTAAATGAAGATGAGAGAGATTTGCTGGAAGATCTTATTGTAGAAACATCGCAGGCACTTGAAATGGCAAATACGTATACAAATATCCTGAACAGTAC
>JAYUZB010000258.1:0-8850 GCA_043752185.1 Chitinophagaceae bacterium | reverse complement strand
TTGGTGCCGTACCAGGGGTTTTTTACTTTTAAATTTTTAAGGGTGATGTGTTCGCTCAACATCAGATGTGTTGTCCAGGCCGGCGAGTTTTCAAAAGTCACATCCTCAATCAAAATGTTTTTGCATTGGTAAATACGAATCATATTAGGGCGAAGAAAATCTTTTACATCTTCAAAGTCTTTTAGGGTCTTTCCATCAACCAGTTTGCCGATATTGTTCGTGAGTGATCCTTTCAAAGCTTTTTCAGAAGAATACCACATTTTTTTATCGGCAGTAAGTACGCCACCGTAATCCTGCTGATGATTTTTCCACTGGCTTTCGGTAAGTTTTTCTTTTTTTACCGGGCGCCAGTAATAACCATTGCCATTCATAATGCCGGGGCCGGTTATAGCAATATTTTCAAGGTTCTCTGCTACAACCGGCGACTGACATCTTGCTGCGTCAACTCCTTCAAAAGAAGAAACGACAAGGGGATATTGGCTAAAGTCGGAACTAAAAATTACCAATGCACCCTTAGCAAGATGCAAGTTGATATTGCTTTTCATAATGATTGGACCTGTAACAAAAGAACCACGTGGAATTAAAACAGTACCGCCACCTTTTTGGGCACATTCGTTAATGGCTTTATTAATGGCAGCAGAATTCAATGTCATTCCATCTGCAACGGCACCATAGTTTATAATATTGAAAGTATCTCTCTTAAAATGCGGTGTATAAATTTTGGGCAACTCAAAAGCAAATTTTTCTTTAAAGGCTGATGGCTTTAAATATTTTGCCAGGGGCAGATTTTGATCTTTAATACTCTGGCAAACCAACGATGCCATGGACGAAGCACCATATTCACTGAAATGTGTATTATCTTCTGCCTTGCCTTTATAATTTTTAAAATGATTGGGTGGAATATTTAAAAAGAATCGCCTGCTGTTTTCAACGCCTTCTTTTACAATCAGCGCTTCGCTGCTTTTATGCAGATCGATCAGCGGCACATTCATCATGGCTGCTACCTCTTTAACCACACCGGGATAATCTGCATGCTGATCAACAAATTTTCCGGCCTTATCAAATTTTCTGCGCATTACGGGTGTAAGCAAAATTGGATTTGCACCTTTACTTCTTACATCATTTACAAAACGAATCAAATTTTCTTTATACAAAGTATGTGCAGGTGCCGAACGGTTACTGTCTTTAACTTTTTGATCGTTATGGCCAAACTGTATCATCACATAATCCCCGGCTTTTAAACGGCTCATCACCGTATCCCAACGATGTTCGGTTATAAAGCTCTTTGTACTTCGCCCGTTAACTGCATGGTTTTGTATCTCTACTTCATCAGTAATATAGTTTGTAAATAATTGGCCCCAGCCACGTTCAGGATTTTCATCCAGCGGTTTATTAGCCATAGTGCTGTCGCCAATTAAAAAAATGGTTACTTTTTTTTCAGGCACTAAAAAAGCAAGTCCGCTAACCAACAGTAGTACTATAAAGATGTTTTTTTTCATTGCAATCAATCGTTTTCGCTTTTCAATTTTACCCAATTATATCTATCTATTTGCCTGTTAAAAGATGTTTATTTACGCAATCGTTCCCGATAACGATACCAGTTTTTAAAGGCTGATTTTTATTGAACTTTTACAGCCTGCCTGGCCAATAATTTCCACTGTCCATGCAGCTTTTGCCATACCAGCAATACGGCCAGATGTACTTCACCGAGCTTACCGCTGTCGTTAGTAACTGCGTTTAATTTATGCCTTACAATGGCTGTGTTTTTGCTGATTGAAATGGTTTGCCCCGGAAACTCCATTGTTACAAAATCGCTTTTGCCAGAAACAATCTTTTGCACAAATACAGTTTTGTCATCAATAGCGCCTCCGGAATGTCCGTAACTTAATTGCGATGATGTGAGTTTATTCAGCATTACCGAGTCAGCATCAACCATTGCTTTACGCAATTGTTCAGCTGCATTTGCAACAGCTTTTTCCTGTTTGGTTTGTGCCTGCAACAAAGTGCAGACCGAAAAAAACAGGATGATTGTTAAAATTATTTTTTTCATTGTATCAATTTAAAACCTGTTTGCCATGGGTACCAGGTCGGTTAATTCAGAAATTTTTACAGGGCGTTTTAATGCAATACTTTTTCTTGCTGCAACGCCAATCAGTACAGACATGGCGCCTTCTCTTGTACCTGCCATTACATTATGCGGATTATCTGTTTTGTCAACTAACATTCTTCTTTGCATGCGTACATCGCCACCACCATGACCACCTTTTATTTTAGGTGTGGTATAAATTTCATAGTTCTTATTAAAATTATCCATCACCATTATTTCTCTAAACTCACCGGGTATAGCATCATCGGCATTACTCATTTCTGTAGTGTGACGATTAGCCTGGTCTTCGGGTGTTTTTTGTAAATACGGAATATCTTCCCATGTTTCCATGCGGCCGGTCATTCCATTAAAAGCAATTTGCCAGCCTTCGTAAGGCGAATAAGTGGTAAGCGAATAATTTACAGTAACACCATTTGCATAAATAATTTGTGCACTCATTTTATCGTAGATATCAATTTCATTGCTCCACACACAACCATCTTTTATATAACCATCATACTTCTCGTTGTTAACATACATGTTAACCTGGCCTTCATTTTTGGTAATATCCCAAAAGAATTTGCAGGTGTCTTTATGCTCACAACCCATACATCTTTTGCCACGAAAAGCATTGTTTTTTCCATAATGATCCAATGAGCCGTAGGCACTCACTTCCACAGGTTCGGAATTTAACCACCAATTCAGCAAATCAAAATGATGTGTTGCTTTATGCACCCAAAGCGAACCTCCTTTTGCCATGCGTCCATGCCAGCGGCGAAAATAATCGGCACCATGGTGTACATTCAGGTACCAGTTAAAATCAACCGAAACAACTTTTCCAATTCTGTTCTTCGCCAGCAATTCTTTTACCTGCATGGCATGTACACTATGCCTGTAATTGAATGCCACCGTAACTTTTTTACCGCTCTTCTTTTCTGCATCCAGTATTCTTTTGCATTTCACTTCATCTGTGGTCATGGGCTTTTCGGTAATAACATTTACACCCATATTCAATGCTTTCACAATAAATTCATCGTGGGTAGCATCAACCGTTGTAACAATTACATAATCAGGTTTTGTTTCGGTAAGCATCTTTTCAAAATCACTAAACGTGGGGCATTGTACTTTTAGAATTTTCTTCACGTACTCAAGTCTTCCCGGATTAATATCCGACAGCCCAACAAACTCGGTTACTTCACCAAACGTTTTGATGATCTCTCGTCCCCAGAGGCTTGATCCACGGGCACCTGTACCCACCAATGCCAATCGAATTTTTTTACCGGGTGGTATTGCAAAAGATTCAAAAGGGTGCAGCATTAATGCTACGCCGGCTGCGGCTGTGTAACCAAGAAATTTTCTGCGTTCCATAATTATTGATTTAAAGATTTAATTAACCGGTTCTATTCTAAACCAATCCACATCGGCAAAGCCGGCATCGTTGGTAATATTATTGCGCAGGCAAAACATCCCCACCTTTGCTCCTACCCACCTGCCTGGTTTTGCAGTAAATGGTTTTAATACCGTTGTATATTTTGTTCCATCAGTGCTAAAACCAAAATGGCAATTGCCCCCTTCCTGTACATTTATCTCAAGAAAATAATCTGTTCCTGAAACCGGAAAAGATGCAAGCTCTTCTTCTGTATTATTTTTATCGGCCTTGGTATTTTTTTTTACGATGATGAAGATCTGGTCGTATTTTTTTACCAGGGATATGTAGGCATAATCACTGCCAAACATGATAAGGCCAAAACGTTCAAAATCAAACTTTGGACTGAAGCGGAGTTTCACCCTTGCTGTAAATGTTTCGGCAGGTAATTTTTGTGCCAGCATATTGGGAAGGTTCCAAAGATTATTTATTGAATCTGGCTGATAAACAGAAAACATACGCAAGGATCCATTTGAAGTTGGAAAAGCCCATCCACTTTGCGGATTAGCCTGCCACTGCCACTGCAGGCCCAGCTTTGGTGAATTGAATTCGTCAGATTCCGCAGGTGTTATAATCAGGTATGTTTTACCTACGTTTGGTTTTTTATAAACCAATACCGGCTCTCCTTTTCCGTCAGCATCATTATCATTACCAATCACCGGCCAGTCATTTATCCATTTCATCGGTTGCAGATGCACTACTCTTCCATAAGCATCTTTATCCTGAAAATGAAGGAACCAGTCTTCGCCGGTTTGTGTGTTTACCCATGCGCCCTGATGTGGGCCGTTGATAGTTGTTGTACCCTGGTCAAGCGCTACTTTTCTTTCATAAGGGCCATAAATATTTTTTGAACGCAGTATGGTTTGCCAGCCACTTGAAACACCGCCACCCGGAGCAAAAATGTAATAGTATCCATTTCGTTTGTAAAACTTAGGCCCTTCAATGGTTGGATCTTTTTCATGGCCATCATACACCATCACACCGGCATCCAATGTTTTGGTGCCTTCATTATTCATTTGTTTTATTACGATAATACTTTTGATTCCTGCACGGCTGCCGGCATAAGCATGAACGAGATAAACTTTGTTGTCGGTATCCCAGAGTGGACAAGGATCTATCAGGCCCTTGCCGGCTTCTACCAAAACAGGATCAGTCCAAGGCCCTAAAATATTTTTTGCTTTGGTAAGATAAATTCCAAAATCAGGATCGGGATAGTAGATATAAAATTCATTGTTGTGGTAACGGATAGAAGGCGCCCACACACCGCCGCCATGCTGCACTTTAGTAAAGTGATCGAACGGTGGTTGCTTCAACAACGCATGACCAATCAGTTGCCAATTCACTAAATCTTTTGAATGCAATATGGGTAAACCCGGCACATGATTGAAGCTTGAGGAGATCATGTAAAAATCATTGCCCACACGGATGGCATCGGGGTCGCTGTAATCTGCATTGATAACCGGATTTTTGTAAGTGCCATTTCCGTTATCGGCCACCCATACCTTTGATGGCTGTGCACACACAGTATTGATAACAAATAAAAATGCCAATACAATTTTACTTTTCATAATCAACAAGCAAGCGTTAAAATTTATAACTGAACAGTCCTTTTCTCTTGTAAACTTTTAAATGCAGCTTCAATAATACAAATCACTTTCAAACCATCTTCAGCCGAAACAGGTAATGGTTTATCATGCTGGAGTGCCTGATGCAAACCATCATAATATGCCATGTAATTTCCTTTTTCGGAGTTAATATACTCACGGATAATATTTTGACCATCCTTGTCTGTATGAAGCAGGCCCTTACCGGCTTCAGGCTCTGTTCCCCAGTCAGATTCGGCCGGGCTTTTTTCTTTTTGCAGATCAAATTCCTGAACATCGGCCCGGGGTTTTATGAAACTGCCTTTTGTGCCATGAAAGATATACGCAGGCAAAGCCTCTCTTACCAGGTAGCTCCCTTTTAAACGTACCCGTAAATTTTTGTAAAATAAAAGTAACTCCATATAATCTTCTACCTGCGAGATGGGACGCACGTTGGTAGCATCAGCAAAAACAGCTTTGGGCGTACCAAACAATTGTAAAGCCTGGTCAATTAAATGCGAACCAAGGTCCGGCAAAATTCCGGCACCCGGGCCCGGCGTTTCTTTATGTAGTTTATAACTTAAAGATTCGTTGTACCTATCAAAATGAATTTCGGCTTCAACAATCTCTCCCAACAATTTTTGTTGCACCACTTTTTGAACGGTTTTAAAATCACTGTCCCAGCGACGGTTTTGATAAACTGATAATTTTTTGTTTTGCTTTTTTGCCAATGCAATCAATTGTTCTGCTTCGGCAACTGTATTGGTAAAAGGTTTTTCAACAACTACATGCTTACCGGCAAGCAGTGCAAGTTTTGCATATTCAAAATGGGTGTAGTTTGGTGTATTAACAATCACGAGCTCAATGGCATCATCTGCCAGCATGGCTTCCAGCGAACGAAAAGTTTTAATACCGGGATATTTTTCTTCACCCAAATTTTTTGTTCTTTCAAAAACAGCATACAATTCAAAACCCTCATGCAAATGAATGAAGGGCGCATGAAAAACCCATCCACTCATACCAAAAGAACATAAAGCCGTTTTTATTTGTTGCATACTATTTTTTTTTCTTTACCGGAACAGTAAACCAATCACCAAAAAAAGTTTTTACATTAAGCAAAGCTGCTTCTTCATCAGCAAGTTGCCTTGCCCAATTTACTCTTTTAGCCAGATTAGCCGAGGGACCATAATTTTTATACTCCGCATACCGGGCAGTTTTTTCATTATTTATATTATTCCAATTGTTCCAGCCTTCAGGTTTTATATGTTGGCCAATAAAGCAACGCATATAAGTAACGCTGGCATATGGCCGCCAGGGCCGGCCCAACGAAACACTGCGCAGCGATGTATCGCCGGTTAAAATGCAATCATTAAAAACATAGCCCCATTTTTTTTCTTTGGGTGTAGATGCTGCAGTGATGTGCGAATTTTTTTTGCTGTGGATATGGCATTGATCGAACCAGGCGGTAGCAGAGCCAAAAATAAAATCTGTAGTGCCTTCAATATAACAGTTTTGAAATTTCTGCCTCCCGTTGTTTATAAACAACACATCCTGGAAACCAATAAACCTGCAATTGTGAAAAGTAGCTTTGTCTCCATCGCTTTCAACTGCTACTGCCTGCCCTGCTGAAAAACCTGCATCGTTTTGAAAAGTTATATTACTGGCCGTAAAATCATTTGCCAGTATTTTAAAACTCCACGATGTTCTGGTATTGATGGTATCGCCTTTAGGAGAAAGTTTACCGGTATGGTCATCGTAGGTAAGAATGGTATTGAATTTATTGGCTCCTATCAGCATAACAAAGTTTTTGGTTGAATCGAGCAGCAGTTTCTCTTTGTAAATCCCCTCACCAATAATAATAGTTATGGGCTTTTTATTATTGTATGGAATGGCATCGAATGCTTCCTGCACAGTTCTATAATCGCCGCTGCCATCTTTTGCCACCGTTTTTTGTACAGGCTTTAAAAGCTGTGCCGATGTTATTTGAAACAATGAGCAACAAAAAAAATATAAGATCGCTTTCTTCATAACATGTGCAGTTAGTTTTTGGGAAATATTTTTTTCAAAAAATATTCCATGTATTTTATTGTTGGTGTAAACCAGGGTTCGAACGAAACAAATGAATGTGGTGCATCAAAAAATTGTATTTCAGAATAAATATCATGCTGCTTCAATATCTTAATAAAATCATCCCGGCCGGCATGCATTCTTGCCACGTTGCTGTTGATGAACAAAACCGGCGGTGTATGCTTACCTACATGTGTAAGCGGTGAGCCCTGTTTCCACAATTCCGGATTTTCAGTTTTAGAAAACCCAAACCAGTTTGTTGCAGCAGATATTCTTTTGCTGTCATCACCTTCACCACTTTCAGGATGAATAAATGCCAGCAAGCCATCCAGGTCAATAACCGCATTTGCTCTACTGCTGGTTTGCAGATCACAACCGGTTCCTTCAAAAGCGGCCATACCATTGGTGGCGCCAATCATAGCTGCCAGTTCACCTCCCGCAGAGTGGCCAGCAACAACAATTTTGTTTTTATCAATATTATATTTCGATGCATTTTTTCTTACCCAGCGTATGGCTGCTTTTATATCATATACACCTGCAGGATACAACGCTTCGGTTGAAAGCCGGTATTCAGGAGTAAAACATACATAGCCAAGTGCAGACAGGTGTTGTGCCATTGAGTGAAACATACTTTTACTTCCTGATCTCCATCCACCACCATGTAAAATGAGTATGGCTGTTTTTTTATGTTTTAATTTTTTTGCAGGATAAAAAACATCAAGTGACAGGTTACGCTCCGGAGTATTACAATAGAAGATATTTTTTTCTTCAGCAAGCTTACCGGCAGTTGGTGCAGCAATCATTTTAACTTCAGGATATGTTTTCAGTAGCTTCTGATATTCACTGTTTAGATTGTAGGCTGTATCCCTTTTACCGGTTATACTTGCAACAGATTGTGAAAAAGCTTTGCCCGTAAGCAGGCAAACAACAAAGATGAGAATAAAGCGTTTCATTTTATTTTTTTACTACCGGCACAACAATTCTTTCTGCCAGTTCCAGTTTTAAATTTCTTATTTCAGTCAAAACTATTTCGGCCATCCGCCTGGCACCGTATTCACTAAAGTGTGTGTTATCTTTTTGTCCGTTGGGATAATTGGGATGCTGCATCGAATCCAGCGGCAAAAAAAACATCTTTGAATATTCGGGACCATATTGCTGCAGTAAATCACGACTTTTTGCATCCAGGTCTATAACCGGTGTGTTGTATGCCTTGCCAATTTCCCAAACTGCGGCAGAATATTCAACATGTGTTTCCAGTGCCTTTCCTTCTTTATCAAACCGCATCCTGCTAACGGGTGTAATTAAAACCGGTATTGCTTTTTTTGCTCTTGTTTCTGTTATGAATTTAATAAGATTGGTTTTGTAATCTGGCACCGGTGTGTAACGTTCTTTATATTTTTCTTCTTTGGCTTCATCGTTATGGCCAAATTGTATCAGCACATAATCTCCTTCCTGCAAACTATCGGCAACAGGCTGCCAGCGGTTTTCACTGATGAAAGTTCGGGTACTTCTGCCGCCCCTTGCACGGTTATCAATCTTTACACTTGAATCAAAAAGATATTTAAAGGGCATGCCCCAACCCATCAGCGGCAGACGGTTGGTTTCATAATTGCACATGGTTGAATCGCCAATGAGATAAACTTTTATCTTCTTTTTTGCAGGAAAAGAAAATGCCATTAAAGCAAAAA
>JAYUZB010000257.1:0-8854 GCA_043752185.1 Chitinophagaceae bacterium | reverse complement strand
TCGTTAAATAATTGTTCTATCGGATCTTTAAAGTATTTGTAAAAAGCTCCAACGCTAAACACTTCGCCGGGCTTGTTGTACAACTCATAACGCAGATCGAGGTTGGTAATTTTTGTACGTTTTAATGAAGGGTTACCTGTTACGGAGGCATTCAGCTCAAAGTCGTATAAATTAAGTGCTGTAAGTTCTCTTAGCTCTGGCCTAATTACCGTTTGCGAAGCTGAAAAACGGATATTTGTTTTTGGATTTAATTTATAGGTAGCATTCATGCCAGGTAAAAAGTCGGTTACTTTTGAATACGTGTGGCGTGGGTCCCATTTTTTTACACTACCAACCAACTGGTCAAAATGCTCTACACGTAAACCCCATACTATTCTTAATTTTTTGAACAACTCGTTATCAAATTGCAGGTAACCGGCGTTTAAAATGGTGTTGGCCATGTATCTGAAAGTGCTTCCTTTAATAGCATCAAACGCAATTTTGTTATCGGTACCGTTTCCAAAATTTTGAGGTGCAAAAATCTGGTCTGCTGGTAAAAGTTTCAGTGCATCATTGTCAACCGGTAAATAATTGGCAAATAAATTGGCATCAAATAACCTGTCTCTTATTTGCAGCATATAACCGCCTTTAATGGTTTGTTTGTTTTTAAGCGTATAAGTTAAATCGCCACCGGCAGTGTATATATAATCGTTTAGCATCTGGTAAATTCTGCTGCCGCTTGCCTGCGATGTATTGTTTGATAATATAGCACGGTAGGGGTTTGTGCTGCCCTTATCTTTTGAGTATTGTAATCTTCTTTGATCAGGGTTGTAGCCGTCTAATATAGTAAATGCACCTTTCCAGTCTAATTTTAAATTTTTCAGTAAACCATGCTGGCCGGTAAGTTGTGTTGTAAAAAATGTGTTTTGCTTAAAGCTAAATTCAGAGGCATTTATATCTTCAGTACGTGTATCATCTACACCGCTTCTGCTGATAGTGCTGTTGGCAGTATTAATGTTTATGATACTTTTTAAAGAAATTTTATTTAGATTATTTAATTCCAGCGATACACTTGCCAGCGCACCTAATGATGTGTTTTGCAGGTACCGGGTATCATTATAATCGATATCAGTATTCTTGAAAGTTCTTCCATTTTCAAAATTGTTATGCCTGTTTACAATATCCTGTTTGCTGTTATTTTTACGGTAGCTTACACCCACAATAGCACCCAGGGTTTTGCCAAATAATTTTGTTTTAAACCCGCCATTTATTTCAAAACCTGCATTTAAAGGAGCGCTTATTTTAGAAGGTGTCCAGGCATTACGCATGGTTTTGCCCAGTGCTGTTTTGCTGGCAAAGCTCATGGTATCAAAACGGCTTTTAGTTGTGTACCCTGCAGGTAAATTTCTGGTTCCGTCATCAATGCCCAGCCAGTCTGTTTTACCGCCTTTATCTTCGTAAAAATCTTTACCAATGGTTTGGGTATTAAAACCGGTGCTTAGCTGAATATTGAAAAAGTTTTTTGTAGGTATATCTTTAGTATTTACCTGTATTAAACCACCTGCCCATTCACCGGGATACTCGGGTACAAATGCTTTATTCACCACTATATTATCAACCATATTACTGGGAATAATATCGAAAGAGAAAGTTTTTCTATCGGGCTCTGTGCTGGTAAGTAAAATGCCATTCAGCATGGCCTGGTTATACCTGTCAGCCAGTCCACGTACCACTAAAAATTTACCCTCCTGAATACTTGTGCCTGGTAAGCGTTTCAATACTTCGCCTGTATTTCTGTCGGGGCTTCTTCTTATCGCTTCCGAAGAAATTACCGAAGCCACCGTATTGGTGGTTCTTTGAAAACTGATCATGGCATTCACACTTTCTTTTTTAGCAGAACTGGCACGAACGATTACCTCTTCTCCTGTTTTTGATTTTGCATCCAGTGTAATATCAACATAGGCAATGCCATCATTACCTGTTTCTATTTCATTTACTTCTTTACTTTGGTAATTGGTAGAAGTGATGACCAGGATATATTTTTTTCTAGGTTCAACATTCAATATAAAACGTCCATCTAAGTTAGTGGCAATACCTGTTGCGGTTTCTTTAATTAAAACAGTAACACCCGCAATTGGAGCACCTGTTTTTGAATCTGTAATTTTTCCTTCAATCCTTCCTTTTTGAGCAAATGCGGTGGATATAGTGAGTAGGAATGTGGTGATTAGTATCAGCGGTTTCATGCAGTATTTATTTACTGCAAAAAGACGACTACCGTATTATGCCAACATGAATGAAAGGTTAGGGAATTGTTACGCTAATGTTACCGCAATGTTATGCAATAGGTTCTTTAAAACCTGAACTGTAATCTGCATGTAAATACATCATCTTAAACATCGGATGTTAAAGCAGTAAGTTGTATTTTTTGCCTGGTTACTTTAGCATCATACAAAAAATATTTGCTTACCAAAAGGTAACATTTAATTTACTATTTGGTAACATGCGCAACTTAGTTTTGCCTTTAAAGAACGAATAAGGCTTTGGCCGTTATTTATCTTTTAATTGCAAGCCCCGTTAATTCTTTAATGGGGCTATTTTGGTAGAAATAACAATTTGGTAATATTGAAAACGCCTTTTTCTTTTTTGATAATAGCACTTTTGTGCTGCAATTAAAAGATAAAGGATGAAGCTATTATTAATAGCTGTATTTAGCTTATGCTATACAGCTATCGTGGCACAAAATATTGACTCGGCAACCGATAAAAAAACCGAGTCTTCTAAAAAAGAAGCTAAAAAATGGTATGAGGCTTTTTCAATAAGGGGTTATGTACAAGTGCGCTATAATCGGTTATTGGAAACCAATCCAAAACTGAAATGTGAACAATGCGACAGATCAATTGGAGAAAGCGGAGGATTTATTATCAGACGAGGCCGTATAATAATTAGTGGCAATATCACCAATAATATTTTTTTCTACATACAGCCAGACTTTGGGAGTTCTACCGGAACTACGCAAAATATATTTCAGTTGCGTGATGCATATTTTGATATTGGCTTTGATAAAAAGAATGAATTCAGGTTACGAATTGGGCAGAGTAAAGTACCCTTTGGTTTCGAGAATATGCAAAGCAGCCAAAACCGATTACCCCTCGACAGGAATGATGCATTGAATAGTGCTGTATCTAACGAAAGGGATCTGGGTGCCATGTTTTACTGGGCACCCAAATCAAGAAGGGACATGTTTGCATCTTTTGTAAAAGATAATTTAAAAGGCTCGGGCGATTATGGTGTTTTTGCCCTTGGTGTGTATAATGGCCAAACCGCAAACAGGGCAGAGCAAAACAACGGACAACATGTTGTTGCAAGACTTAGTTACCCATTTTCTGTATTTAAACAAATAATTGAGCCCGGAATTCAGGCATATTCAGGTAAGTATGTTCTGCCAACCGATTTACGTACACCGGGCGTTAAAGCTGCAAATAATTTTGAGTTTGATGATAAACGGCTTGCAACTTCACTTATTTTATATCCAAAACCAATTGGAATACAGTTTGAGTATAATTGGGGCAAGGGCCCGCAGTATAATCCTGCAAAAGATTCTATTGAAACAAGGAATTTAAAAGGCGGATACCTTACCTTGACTTATAAGAAAACTTTAAAAAATGGGATGGTGCTTTTTCCTTTTACACGAATTCAAAAATATAAAGGTGGAAAAAAACATGAATTGGATGCAAGAAGTTACAATGTAAAAGAAATAGAAACAGGTATTGAATGGCAGCTCAATAAATTTTTTGAATTCACAATGTCTTATGTACTGTCGGAACGAAGGTTTGAAGATTCAAAAGCAAAAAGCAACTTGCAAAAAGGGAATTTTTTAAGGCTTCAGGCACAAATCAATTTTTAGTATTAAATAAAAGTTATCATTAAATAAAACGAACGGTATTTAAAACCACATTATACATTTGCAAAAAACTAAATTATGGCAGGCTTAAATTCAATTTTAAAGATTTTTTTACCCAAAGACAGGGTATTTTTTCAACTGTTTGAAAGTGTAGTGGATGTGCTTGTAAAAATGGGCGAAAAATTGAAAGAAGTAGTAAATGAACCTGATTTTGATGAGCGTGCAAAGTTGATAAAAGACCTGGAAGATATGGAACATGAGAATGATGATTTTACGCACCAGATATTTACTGAGCTTGGCAAAAATTTTATTACGCCGTTCGACAGGGAAGATATTCACTACCTGGCATCTGCATTGGATGATATTGCCGATTACATTTATGCATCTGCCAAAAAAATAAATTTTTACAGGGTAAATCCAAATGATACCGGTATTCATAAAATGGCCGATATTATTGCACAGGGCTGTGTTGCTGTGCACAATGCAGTTACAGAACTGCGCAATATGAAAGACATGCGCAGGATTACGGATGCATTGGTTGCCATTAACAGCATAGAAAACCAGGGCGATGATATTTTTGATATGAGTATTGAAAAACTTTTTGCAGAAGAAAACGATGCCAAAGAGGTTATTAAAAAAAGAGAAATTTACCAGGTAATGGAAATTGTTACCGATAAATGCGAAGATGCGGCCAATGTGATAGAAAGTATAATTGTAAAATATGCATAGTTGATAGCTTATGTTCATAGTTATTACTTTGAACAATTAACTGTTAACCATTAACCAATACTAACATGACTTTAGTAATAGTAATTATAGTACTTGCCCTCATATTCGACTACATCAATGGTTTTCATGATGCAGCAAACTCAATTGCCACCGTAGTTTCTACCAAAGTGCTTACACCTTTTCAGGCGGTGGTATGGGCAGCTTTTTTTAATTGCATTGCTTATTTTATTTTTAAAGATCATGCGGTTGCAAACACCATCAGTAAAACAGTTGCAAAAGAATTTATTACACTGCCTGTTATTTTATCTGGCTTAATAGCCGCCATTTTCTGGAACTTATTAACCTGGTGGTATGGCATTCCTTCTTCATCATCTCATACGCTGATAGGCGGCTTTGCCGGTGCAGCTATTGCGCATGCAATATCTGTAAAAGGTATTGGTATAAGCTGGGGTAAGATCGTAGAATCGGACATCATCTTTAAAACAATCATATTTATTTTTCTTGCACCGCTAATCGGTATGGTCATTTCAATATTTATTACGGTGGTAACTATTATGCGGAATGTGTGGCTCAGGCTTGGTATTATCGCTTTAATTACAATTTTTACTGTTTTCTTATTCGATATGTTTGAAAGTAGTAAAATGGATGAAAACCTGCAGAAATTTTTAAAAGTTGATAAATATGAAAAGGAAGTAAAGGAAACATTAGCCAAAAAGGAAAAAAATCCAAACGACACAACCTATGTAAAAGCCTATAATACTGCAAAGGAAAAACTTGATAAGGCAATTCCCAACTATAATAAATTAGCCCTGCTTGTTGATGATTTTGATAAACTGGGCGCAAAAAATATTGCAAAACAGGCAACAGACAGTGGCTGGTTAAAAGATATTGAAGCCAGCAGGTTGAAAGATGATGTTAGAAATGCAAATGACTTTTTGGTACTGGAAGCAAAAGCTTCAAGTGATAAAGCAGCAAATGCAGAATTCAAAATAGCTAAAGAGGTTACAGAAAAATATAAAGACCCTTTAAAGAAATTTTTGGCAAAAGAAATTTCTGCTGATAGTACGCTGGTAGCATTGAATGCTATTTATCCCATCAATAATGTAAATACGGAAAAAGTAAAAAAGAAAATGACCGGCTTTAATATTGAAAAAGCATTGGCAAAAGATATTGATAAAGCCGATAACAGCATGATCATCTGGGGCATCATCTGTACTTCAATTTTATTTTGCCTGGTTTATTTGTATGTTGAAAAAATAAAAACACCAACGGCATTTAAGGTTGCCAATATGTTTAAAAAGCTGCAGCTGTTAAGCTCTGCTGCATTCAGCATTGGCCACGGCGGAAACGATGCACAAAAAGTAATGGGCATTATTGGTGCTGCATTAATTGCAAACGGAACCATCCAGAATTTTTCTGATTTGCCTAACTGGGTGCCCATAGCCTGTTATGTTGCTATAGGTTTAGGTACCATGAGTGGCGGCTGGAAAATTATTAAAACCATGGGTACAAAAATTACAAAAGTTACACCGCTGGAAGGTGTTGCTGCTGAAACTTCGGGAGCATTTACTTTATTTTTTACCGGGCAAATGGGAATACCGGTTTCTACCACACATACTATTACAGGCAGTATTATTGGTGCTGGTGCTACCAAACGCTTATCAGCCGTTCGTTGGGGAGTTACTGTAAACCTTTTATGGGCCTGGATTTTAACCATACCTGTAAGTGGCTTACTGGCAGCAGTTACTTATTATATCGTAAGTTTCTTTATGTAAAACAGAACCGTTTAATATTATTATAAAATCACTCACCACCATGAGTGATTTTTTTGTTTTCTTTGCGTATGAACAAAATACTGGTTACAGGCGGCTGCGGTTATATTGGAGCACATACCATTGTTGACCTGATTGAAAACGGATTTGAAGTGATTTCTGCAGATAATAATTCACGCAGCAATGAGAACGTGCTGGATGCAGTAGAAAAAATTACAGGTAAAACCGTAAAAAATTACAAAGTTGATCTTTGTATTTATGATGATACTGTTGCCATCTTTCAGGAAAACCCGGATATAAATGGCATTATACATTTTGCTGCTTATAAATCAGTTGGCGAATCGGTAGAAAAACCTTTGCTCTATTTCGAAAATAATTTAAACTCACTCATCAATATTTTAAAATGTGCCGATGAGTTTTCTATTCCAAATTTTGTTTTCTCATCTTCCTGCACCGTGTATGGTAATCCGGATAAAATACCGGTAACCGAAGAAACACCCATGAAAGCTGCTGAGTCTGCTTATGGTGCTACCAAGCAAATGGGAGAGCAGATTGTTGCCGATACCGTAAATTCAAATAATAACAATGCCATTTTGCTCAGGTATTTTAATCCGGTAGGTGCACATCCATCGGCATTAATGGGCGAGCTGCCTTTGGGAAAACCACAAAACCTGGTGCCGGCAATAACTCAAACAGCCATTGGCAAATTACCATTAATGAAAGTGTGGGGCAATGATTACGATACAAAGGACGGCAGTTGTGTACGGGATTATATACATGTTTGCGATATAGCACATGCACATACATTGGCACTCAACTATCTCTTGCAAAATAAAAACCAAACCAACTGCGATGTTTTTAACCTGGGCACAGGCGATGGGCTTACCGTACTGGAAATTATTAATGAGTTTGAAAAAGTAAGCGGCGTAAAACTTAATTACGAAATTGGCCCCCGCCGTTCAGGCGATGTAGTAGCCATTTATGCCAATAATGATAAGGCTAAAAATCTGTTGGGCTGGACACTGAAATACAGCCTGCAGGATATGATGGCTACTGCCTGGAAATGGGAACTGAAACTGAAAGAAGATGAACAGCTTTTCAATTCATCTAATGCAGCGCTAAATTAAAATAGGCCATCTCTCTTTTAAAAATGGCTTAGGTGTATATTTCCTAAAACTTTGTGGGCAACTTTTGTATTCTCATTTGCCACCCTGCAAATCTTTCTTTTACTTTGCGGCAATTGCAGATAGCATTTTAAACCCTTTATTGTATGCTCAACGAAATTCAGGTTACCGGTAACAAAGACACTCGTAGTGGTTTTGGCGATGGCATTTTAGAAGCCGCCCGTAAAAATCCCAATATTGTAGCCCTTACAGCCGATCTGGCGGGGTCGTTAAAATTAAACGGATTTATAAAAGAGTTTCCCGAAAGGTTTGTGCAGTGCGGTATTGCCGAAGCCAATATGATTGGTATTGCTGCCGGTTTAACCATTGGAGGAAAAATTCCTTATACCACAACCTTTGCCAATTTTTCTACAGGCAGGGTGTACGACCAGATACGCCAGAGTGTGGCATACAGCGGTAAAAATGTAAAGATATGTGCATCGCATGCCGGACTTACTTTGGGCGAAGACGGCGCAACGCACCAGATTTTAGAAGATATCGGCTTAATGAAAATGCTGCCGGGTATGACGGTGATTGTGCCTGCAGATTATAACCAGACCAAAGCTGCAACCATGGCCATAGCCGATTACGAAGGCCCGGTTTACCTGCGCTTTGGCCGGCCGGTATGGCCCATATTTACTAATGAAGCCGATTTTGTAATTGGTAAAGCACAACAATTTTCTGAAGGAACTGATGTATCTATTTTTGCCTGCGGCCACATGGTTTGGAAAGCTATTGAAGCCGGCAGAATACTGGAAGCAAAAGGCATTAGTGTTGAAGTAATAAATATTCATACCATTAAGCCGCTGGATGTCGATGCGGTTGTTGCATCTATCAAAAAAACAAAATGTGCGGTAACTGCGGAGGAACATAATATTATTGGTGGCCTTGGCGATGCTATTGCACAGGTGGCTGCAAAAAATTTCCCCATACCTATTGAATATATTGGTACCAACGATACTTTTGGGGAAAGCGGAAAACCATTGGAACTGTTAAAAAAATATGGCCTGGAGACAGAACATATAGTTGCTGCAGCTGAAAAAGCGATAGCCAGAAAATAAAGCACATTAAACCTTTTAATAAAAAGCCAATCATACGATTGGTTTTTTTATTTTTACGCTCAACCATTATGACTGAACACTTAGACGATAAAGAGCTGCTGATGCAGTTCAAGGATGCTGCTACCAAAGAACGCAGTTTTACCCTTATTGTAAAAAAATACCAGGAAAAATTGTACTGGCATATCCGCCGCATGGTGGTAACTCATGAAGATGCCAATGATGTATTGCAGAATATGTTTATTAAAGTGT
>JAYUZB010000256.1:0-20198 GCA_043752185.1 Chitinophagaceae bacterium | reverse complement strand
CTCCGATAGCACCACCTGCGTTAGCGATTGCTTCTAATAAGAAAAAATTCATAATTGTGAATTTATGTTGGTTAAAAAAAACTTGTATTAATGCGCTGCAACAGTTTCATGTGCATGATCATCATGCCCGCCCTCAAAAGCCTGTCCAATGAATACTGCTGTTAATATGGTGAAGATAAAGGCCTGTAAAAAAGCAACCAATACTTCGATAAAATAAATGAAAATGGTAAAAGCGATTGAAAAAGGGGAAAAGCCCCAACCTACATACTGGTTTAATGCCGCCATAATAAAGATGAGCGAAATTAAACAGATGATAAGTATGTGACCTGCCACCATGTTGGCAAACAACCTGATCATTAATGCAAATGGTTTGGTGAATATGCCAAGGATCTCCACCGGAACCAAAATTACTTTAACCCAGCCCGGAACGCCCGGAGGATTGATAATATGCATCCAGTAATGTTTATTACTGCTGAACAGTATTACAACAAACGAAATAATTGACAACACAAACGTAAAGGCAATATTACCGGTAACATTTGCTGTACCCGGTATTAAACCAATGATATTGTTGATAAGAATGAATAAGAATACGGTTAACAGGTAAGGCAGGTACTTTTTGCTTTTTGCACCCAGGTTTGGTTTTGCAACTTCGTCGTTTACAAAATTCACGATGGTTTCCATGGTGTTTTGCATGCCTTTTGGCGCCGAGGTAATGCCTTGGCCGGTGCCATATTTTTTGGCAACCCTGATGAGGATGATAACCAATAAAGTAAGCGCCAGTAACATTTGCACCACATTGCGGGTTAGCGAAATATCATACATACTAACTGTTTCATCAATCTGCCCGTTTGCATCAACCGGTACAATTTTACCAGCTGCGTATTTATTGCGGTCCAATGAGTCTTTGTCTATTCTTTCGTTGGTTAAGAGGGCATAACCATCCACAACCTCGTGGCCATGATGAAATGCTGATGACATGAAGCATGAAAATCCTTTCTCTTTTGAATATAAAATAACCGGCAGGGGAATAGTTGCGTGATGTTCCTGCCCGTCGGAGCCTTTATAAGATAAAAAATGGAATTCATGGGCATCCATAATATGACCGAAGATCACTTCGTTGGCATCAAAAATCTTTTCTTTTTTAGCAGGTTCGCCTGTAGGTTCGTGCTGGGCAAAAGCAGCAGTATAAAAAAACACTAAACTTAAGCTGAAAACCGCTACCAGTATTGATTTGATGCTCTTTGATGCCATAATATACCTGTAATTTGGCGCAAAGATAAGGATGGAGGGGTGAAATTAAAAATTGAGGGAGAAGAATTTAGGAAATATTGTCCCGGTCCATATCTTCTTTTAGCTTTTTAATTTTTTCAAGCTCAATTACATCAATCTGGTCTTTCGGGCGATTTACAGCTTTTTTATTGGCAATCAGGTGATTAATAGCAAGAAAAGGAACAAGTAAATCTTCTATCTCGCCAATATAAGCAGCACTTAATGCTTCATCAAAGGAAATATCTGTAAGACCTTTCATTTCAATCATTATATCAAGCCTTATTCCGGGGCCAATATAAAAATCTGACCATCCGGGTACAAACTGAATTTCTTCCCAGGTTACGCCTTCATAACCGGATTTAATCATCGCGTTACCAAAATTCAGCCGGTTAGATATGGTGTCTTTTAACCAGATATCAATATCATTTGTAGTGCGGGTAAAGCCATGCATATTAACGGCAAATCCGCCAACCATAATATATAAAACTTTATTATCGGTTAATGATTTCCAAAATTCTAAAAGTGATTCGTCATAAATATCCATAGTAATTGGAATTTATTTTTTTTGCAGAAGCTTCACTTTATTCAGCGTATTTGTGAGTCGTAACATAGAAGTGAAAGCATAAAATTTTTCTGTATCGGTTTTTTTAACGGCTGCTTTCAGATTTTTTTCTTCAGCCTCTGCATATAATTTATCCATTTGCAACCAATATGCATCTGTGTGTAAATCCTGAGTATTGTTATTTGAAGACATATTGCAATTTACAAATTTTTTAAATTACAGAGCCCTGCTTTTCAAACTGCATCTTGTGCAACTGGTAGTAAAATCCCTGTTTTTCCAGTAATTCATCATGACTGCCTATTTCTTTTATTTCACCTTTATCAAGCACCATTATTTTATTGGCTTTGCGGATGGTAGATAAGCGATGGGCAATTACAATGGAAGTACGGTTGGCAATCAGCCGGTCAATGGCGTGCTGTATCAGAGCTTCACTTTCGGTATCAACAGAAGAAGTGGCTTCATCAAGTATTAAAATTGCGGGATCGTACAATAATGCCCTCACAAATGAAAGCAGTTGCCGCTGACCCAGCGAAAGCGTAGCGCCTCTTTCCATTACATTATAATTGTAACCGCCGGGTAACTGTAAAATAAAATCATGAATGCCGATCATTTTTGCAGCCCGTTCCACTTCTTCATCTTTAATATTGGGGTTGCGGAGCGTAACATTATCTTTTACCGAGCCGCTGAAAAGAAACACATCCTGTAAAACCACAGCAATATTCGCTCTCAGATCATCTAAGCGAAAATCTTCAATATTGGTATCATCAATCTTTATGCTTCCTTTATTTATATGATACAAACGATTGAGTAAACTGATGATGGAAGTTTTGCCGCTGCCTGTATGGCCAACAATGGCAAGGGTTTCGCCGGCACTAATGCTGAAACTGACATCCTTTAAAACGTATTGTTCATCAATGTATGCAAACCAAACCTTTTCGAATTCAACCTTACCTTTTGTAAAAGCACCTGCTTTATTATGCTCTAAAGCCCCTTTAGGGGTTTGGGGCGTGGTATCCTCATTATCTAAAACTTTAAAAACACGTTCGCTGGCAATCATGCCCATTTGCAAAACATTGAATTTATCTGCAATCACACGCAGCGGTCTGAAGAGTAAATTCAAACAGAGAATAAATGCGGTGATGACACCTCCAACTTTTTCGGCTTCCTGGTGACTAACCACATCTTTTGCTGCCCACCATACAAGCAGACCAATGGATAAAGCCATCACCAGTTCTACCACCGGAAAAAAAACAGAGTAGGCAAAAATGGCTTTGATATTGGCATTGCGGTGTTGTTTATTAATTGTGTTGAATTTTTTAAATTCTCTTTTCTCAGCAGCAAAAGCCTGTATTACCGCCATGCCGGTAATATGCTCCTGCACAAATGCATTTAAACTGGCTACCGCATTGCGAACCTGTATAAAAGATTTGTTTACGCTTTCTTTAAAAAAATAAGTGGCCACAATTAAAACCGGAAAAGGTGCCAGGCATACTAAGGTTAAAACCGGGCTTACATAAAACATATAAGCCAATACAGAAATGATGGACAGCAGATCGGCAATGATGGGTATTAATCCATCGCTGAAAATATCATTGATGGATTCGATGTCGTTGATGGTACGGGTGGTAAGTGTGCCGATGGGTGTTTTATCGTACTGCGATAAATTAAGATGAAGAATTTTTTTGTAGGTGCTTACCCGCATGTCCCTAACAACACTTTGCCCTAAAGAAGCTGTAAGAAAAGTAAAGAAGAACCGTAGGCCTGTTTCCAGCATCAGCAGTATAATCTGTATAATGGTTATCTCAATAATAAAACCCCCGGGGCCATTTATAAAATGAGATGCCGTATTATTTTTAATGCCATCATTAATTGTAAGCTGAATAAGCATTGGCCGCAGTGGCGCAATAAGAGCAAGTACAATAGCTAAAATCAGCGAGCCGTAAAATTTATTTTTATAAGGAGCTGCAAAATGAAACACCCTGCGCAACAACGAAAAATTAAATATTTTTCTTTTTGCTTTGGCTTTATCAGTCATGCTGCAAAGGTAAGAGGCATTTTAGATTTCGGATTTTAGATTTTAAATTGCTTCGCCCACTGCTTATTGCGCATTCGCCATATTATTGTATCCTTTCAGAAAAATGGCACCCAGGTTTTTGTATGGTGGTATATAGTTTTCCCAGCTGTCTTTTATGGAGCTGTTGGCATCTGTGGCAAATAGTTTTGTAAGTGATGCCCACATATCTTTCCATACCAGTGTTTTGCCCGATTCGAAAGTTTGGTTTAAATAATTGAGGATAGGGCGGTTAATATCTCCGGCACCAATTTCTTTTGTAGCTATGATATGTGCTTCGGGGTTAACCTTAATGATATCGTTCAAATTTTTGAAACCTCCACAAGAGCCAAGCACTACAATTTTTGCAGCGCCAGCCATACGGTTAATGGTTCGTGGCAACCAGTAACTGTGCCCACGATGCACAACCACGGCGGGTTCCAGGTGATTTTTGGCCAGGTAATTATTCAGGTGTACCTGTGCACTGTCATCCAGGTTGGCATCATTATCCAACGGGCGGTTGGCATAAATCCACACATTGCCTTTTTTAGATTTTATCTCGTACCACTCACTGTTGAAATTAATGGTCCATTCTTTTGGCGAAAAAGATTTAATGAATGCGGGGAAGAAAGCCTTCCCATCTTTATCGCCATACCAGTAAACCTGTTGAATGATTTTTCCACTGTCATCTCTTATCTGCTTATTTTCAATTTCATAAATAGATGGAATGCCCAACAGGCTGGTAAGGTCAATATTATTGGTAGAATCGGCCGATAAAAAAATTGTTTTTAGTAATCCATAAATGGTTTTGCCTCGTGTATTATTTTTTTCAATACAATTTTTTTCGTTGCTTATTACATAACCCAGTATGGTAGTTTGTAATTTTTTATTGGTGATGCTGTTGTAAGAATCTGCCACATCTATTGCATCTTCCAGGTTGCCGGTATTATCGAGGTTGGCAATAAATTCACGCATTAAAGCTTCTGAAGAACTTTGTGGCATGTAACTTAAAAAATTATCGAGTTTATTAAAATTGGCAGTCATTTTAATAAACTTTTTAAAAAAATCGAAATGAACATGCTGCAGCAATGAATCTGTTCTGGGTTCTTTACCAAGCCGCTGCAAAAAACGGGCATAGCTGTGTTTAAAGCTTGATGTATAAATATCATTTTCGCTCATTACCATCATAAAATACAAATCAATGGCCGATAAAGAATCAATTGACCGCATACGCAAATTAATATTGCTTAAATCATGCAGTTCATTTATAGGTGTAACAAAATGCTGGATGGCTTTTTCTTTTAATTTTTCTCGCAGGCCATTGGGCCCAAACATTGCCATGGGTGTATCTTTTGCCGGCCCTGACATTCTTTTAAAATATTCAATCTCTGTTTGTACAAGCAGTTTAAAATACCCGATGCTGTCGTAACCAACTTTACCATAGCCTATGTCCCGTTTAATATTTTCGATGGTTTTATTTCCTTTAATAATATCATCCAGGAAAGGGAAATATAATAATGCATTGGGTGTTTTACTTAGTACTGCAATTGTTTTAACCAGTGGGTTTTTATTGCGGTGTATAAGCATACCTATTTTTGAACCAGGGGCCTGTGCAATATTGTACACTGCTATGGGATTTAAAAAACAGCTTATTATAATCAACGAATCGGCAAAGGGTTCGTTAACGTAGGGTTCAATGGTTTGCAAAATTTTATCTGGATTAAGGATACTGTATTTTAAGTACATTATTTTTTTACTCGCTGTATATCCTGTATTTTCTGTAAATATTTCTGTAAGTATTTTACCAGTTGTGTAAGGAACTTTTTCAATTTCTGCTGCCATACTCAAACTGTCAATATCATCTTTCATTATTTTTTCAAATGTTTCAACCAATTGTGGCGTTAAATCAGGTTGAAATTCTTTTGCCCTGTAACTGTATCTGAATTTCTTCAGCAAGGTTTCAATATAACTGAGGTATTTTATCTTTTGGTTGTTGGTAGACAGTTTCTTATTCTGTTCAACAAAATTTTGTAGTGCATTAATTTTTTTGGTCATTAGAGATGTAATGGCCTGGTTAATTTCGGGTTTTTGTGAAAGGGTTACAAGGCCATTGGACCTACCATCTAACTGATCAATCAGCTTTTGCTCATAATCTATCTTATCATGAAAAAGTTGTCGGTATATAGGTATAATTACAGAGTCCTGTGTGGCAAAAACAGGCGTAAAACTGATGAGTATTATACAACTGAGTAAATATTTCTTCATAGTATATTGCTGACAGAGTTCTATAAAATTACGTAAGCGCCTGCACATATATCGTTTTAAGGGTTAAATTTATTGTTAATGCACCGCATTCAGTTAACAATTTAATAATACAAAACCGTGTACAAACATTGTTCCTCATTAAAGGTAAAGACTATTTTTGCGCCGTATGAGTGTAACAAATACTGTTAAAAAAATACTAATTGCCGATGATGAACCAGATATCCTGGAGATCATTCAATACAATTTGCAGAACGAAGGCTACGAAGTAATAATAGCCAAAAATGGAAATGAAGCCATTGAACAGGCAAAACGATTTACACCCGATTTGATTATACTGGATATTATGATGCCCGGTAAAAACGGAATTGAAGTTTGCAATATCCTGCGCATGCAACCGGCATTTAATAATACACTCATTATTTTTTTAACGGCCTTAAGTGATGAAGGAACAGAAGTGAAAGGTTTGGAAACCGGTGCTGATGATTTTATTACCAAACCGGTTAGCCCAAAAGTGCTGGTAAGTAAAGTGAATGCGCTTTTCAGAAGGGTTAATAAAGAAGATACCGGCATTTTGCAAATAGGCGATTTAATTATTGACAGAGAAAAATACATTGTTACCTACCAGGGCAACGACATCATTCTTGCCCGTAAAGAATTTGAACTGCTGGCTTTACTGGCTGGTAAGCCCGGTAAGGTTTTTTTGCGCAACGAAATATTAAACCAGGTTTGGGGAACCGAAGTGATAGTGGGCGACCGCACCATTGATGTACATATCCGCAAGATCAGGCAGAAATTAAACCTTGATTGTATTACCACTGTAAAAGGTGTTGGGTACAAGTTTGATTTGTAGAAGAAGTTAAAAGTCAAAAATCAAAAGTCAAAAGGCGTTAAAATCGCAGAGTTCCCCTTTTTACTTTTTACTTTTAACTTTTGACTTGTACCTTGCAGCTCATAGCTTATTCACCATGCCTACTTCAAAAAATTTTTCACCACAGCAGCTATCTGCATTAACAGCACTTGGTTTATCGTTACCAATATCTATTGGCATTTATGTTTTTAAACCAGTTTGGTGGATTGCCTTAGTATCATTCCTCGTCATCTTTCTGGGTGCTTATGGTTTAATAGTTTATACCCTGCAAACCTTCATTTACCGTAAAATAAAACTCATTTATAAATTTATTTATCAAACCAAGGCAAGTAAAAGAGAAGAGTTTTATTACAAGAACATTCTGCCTCAAAAAAGTATTGATGAAGTGAGGGAAGATGTTGAAACCTGGGCCGAACAAAGAAAAGAAGAGATTGAACTGCTGCAGCAAAACGAGGCATTTCGCAAAGAATTTTTACAGAACCTGAGCCATGAATTAAAGACACCCATTTTTGCCATACAGGGTTATGTAGATACGCTGCTGAACGGCGCTTTGGAAAAACCTGAAGTGAATAAAAAATTTCTGCAAAGTACATCACGTAATATCGACAGGCTGGTAAGCCTGGTTGATGATCTGGATGCCATTTCTAAACTGGAAAGCGGCGAGCAATTATTATTGAAGGATAATTTTATTGTACAGGAGCTATTGAAAGAAGTGTATGAAACTTTATCTTTTAGGGCAGATGAAAAACAAATTAAGTGCATTATAAAAAAAGGTTGTGAACAGCCGCTGACTGTTTTTGCTGATAAAGAAAAAATACGCCAGGTTTTTATTAACCTGGTTGATAATGCCATTAAATACGGCAAACAATCCGGCATTATTGAAGCCAGCTTTTATAAAGTTGACGGTGCTAAAGTACTTATTGAAATAAGCGATGATGGTTCCGGTATTGCCGAAGAACATTTGCCCCGGATTTTTGAACGCTTTTACCGTACCGATCTTGCCCGCAGCCGCAAAGTAGGCGGTAGTGGTTTAGGCCTGGCCATCTGCAAACATATTATTGAAGCACACGAAGAAACCATTCATGTACGCAGTAAGATTGATGTGGGCAGTACTTTTGGATTTACATTACAGAGTAAAAAGGATTGATAGTGTATGCAGCATTTGAAACGCTGCTTATCATAAAATTGTTACAGAAAGAATTGAAGCATAAACAGTCTTTAATAAGGAATTGAATCCTCCTGAAATCCTGCTATATTTATAATAAATTGCCAACATGAAATTTTTAGTTTTTGTATTTGCCATCATTGTATCAATTTCCTGTACTACACCAAAAAGCATAGCACAAAAAAGTACGGAAACAAACTCCGCAATTAAAACAGGTGCCGAGCAAACCGAAAAATACCTTGCGTATTTAAAAGGCAAGCGGGTGGCTATACTTGCAAACCAAACCACCATTATTGATAATACGCACCTGGTAGACAGCCTGAAGAAACTTGGGGTTAATATTGTTAAGGTATTTGGCCCCGAACATGGTTTCCGTGGCAAAGCAAGTGCCGGCGATATAGTAAGTGATGAAATTGATTTAGCAACCGGTATTCCCATCATTTCGTTATACGGTGCAAAAAATAAACCTACAAAAGCCGACCTGGCCGATGTAGACATTATGCTGTACGACCTACAGGATGTTGGCGTACGCTTTTATACCAACATTAATGCGCTTAGCAGGTTAATGGAAGCCTGTTATGAAAATGGTAAAGAGCTGCTGATACTCGACCGGCCCAATCCTAATGGATATTTAATAGATGGACCGGTACTGGATATGAAATACAAATCGGGCATTGGTATGTTTCCAATACCCATGTCGCATGGCTTAACCGTTGGCGAGTTTGCACAAATGGCTAACGGCGAGGGCTGGCTCAGCAATAAAGTAAAATGCAACATCAAAATTATACCAGTGGCAAATTACAACCATGATATGCCATACATCCTTCCGGTAAATCCTTCGCCCAACCTGAATACGCCACAGTCTATTTTACTTTACCCGTCTACCTGTATGTTTGAAGGTGTGTACCTTAACCATGGCCGGGGCACTTATTTTCCTTTTACTGTGTTTGGCAGCCCCGAGCTGAAAGGCATCTATAATTTTTCCTACACACCTACCGGCATAAAAGGTATGGCCGAAACACCTTTGTTTATGAACGAGGTTTGTTATGGATTAGACCTGCGTAATTATGATACCGAATTGTTGAGGAAATCGAAAAAGATAAACCTGCAATGGATTATGGAATTATACAAAGCACATCCATACAAAGAAAAATTTTTCGATTCAAAACTGAGCAGGCAGATGAACAATGTTGAGATACAAACGGGCTCGGGCATGTTTCGCCAGCAGATTATTGATGGTGTACCGGAAGAAATTATTAGAGCAAGCTGGGAGCCGGGGCTAAGTGAATACAAAATTATGCGTAAGAAATATTTGTTGTATTTGTAAGTTATATCCACTGCTGCAAAAAGAAGCCTTGTAATATTTATTTTACTCTTTTATACAATGTTTCTGTGGCCCTGGCTTCTTCTCCCGCAGGCGAAATATTGTAAGCAGTAATTATTACTTCATCATCGTTCAACATTTCAATTTCTGTTCGCCAGCCCCAATGCTCTTCTGTTCCTGGTGTTACATAAGCATAACTGCCAAGCATGGTCAGTTTATCATCATTTTTCTTTCCTTCTGAAAACATAATGGCAGAGCCATTGTGAAAACTGTCTATCCAAGCGGCCTGTATCTTTTTTAAACCAAGGTGATAGCCATAGATGGCCAAACCTTCCAAAGGTTTTCCTGCAAAGCTTCCTTTGTATCCATGCATAATGAAACGGCCATCAAGAATAAGCCGCATGTTTCCGAATACAGGAGATTCATCAACGATTTTATCTGGTTCAAACCACACTTTGGTTGTTCCTTCCCACTCACCTTCCAGTTTTGCCAATTGAAAATGTACGCCGCTGTCTTTTGAATCTTGTAATTTTTCGCTCATAATAATGCTTGGTTTATATATTTCCTCAAATATCTAAAGTAAAAAATAATTTGGGTTTGTTTGCAGCAAATATTTCAAGGTTTCTTACCTGATTATCATCACCGTTCCTTTAATCGGTTCCTTATCATTTCCGGTTTTAATAAGATAAGTGTACACTCCATTCATGCAGGGTTTGCCATTAAAATTTCCATCCCAGGCTACGGGTGCTTTATTTGTTTTAAAAACCAATTGACCGTAGCGGTTAAAAATAAAAAGTTCAAAACCAGGGTAAGCTTCCAATGCATTAATGTTCCAGGTATCGTTTGTTCCATTTCCATCAGGCGTAAATGCATTGGGAATAAAAATGTCGTTATATACTTTTACAAACATGGTATCGGCAACTGTATTGCAACCAGAAACGGCAGTAAGTATATAACTGATATCTGATGGAGGATTTACAAAAGGTTGGGCTGAATAAATATCATCAATATACAATGGCGGCGACCAGGTATAAGAAATTCCCTGGCCGGTAGCAGTACCAGATAGTTGAATTCTTTGTCCTTTCAATATTGCTTTATCGGGCCCGGCATTAACGGTTGCCAGCGATGTTAATGTGATGGTAGATGTGGCAGTATCGGCACAGCCCAATGCGTTTGTAACAATTACACTGTATATAGTTGTTTGCGCAGGCGAAGCTTTAGGATTGAAGATGGTTGCATTGGAAAGCCCAGCCGGCGGAATCCAATTATAAGGTGGGCCACCGGCAGCTATTAATTGTATACTATCGCCCAGGCAAATAGATGCATTGGCAAAAGAAGTGCTGGCCAAAGGAGCAGGGTTAACTACAATTGTGGTAGAATCTTTATTGCTGCAGCCACCTGCATTTGTAACCGTTACATAATATTTTCCGGCCTGGTTTAATTGAATATTTGTAAGCTGAAGCGGCGAACCGGATCCTGTAAATCCGTTGGGGCCACTCCATTGATATTGGCTGCCACCGGTTGCCGTTAAGCTAACAAAACTGCGTTCACAAACTGGGCCATTGTTGGTTGCAGTTGTTACCGGTTTCACATTTATAATTACACGCAGTGGCTGAGAATTGATCCTGCATTGTGGCGTACCCAGGTTGCCAATTTCTGCAACTGCCAACCGGTATTCATAAATACCTGGTGGTGTATTTGCAGGAAATATTTTTGAAAGTGAGAGGTTGGTTTCACCCGGTAAATCTATCCATATTGTATTGTTTATTCTTTCCTGCCATTGATAAACCGGGTTATTAAATCCGCCAGATACTGTACAGGTAAATGTATAGTTGCCTGCAGTGCCTTCGCACAGCGATGTGGTGTTAGATGCTACACCTGTTATTGAAGGGCTAAGCAATGGGCCGCATGGGCGAAAAGTAATATCATCAAGCGCCAGGTCGTTCCCACATCCGCCCTGGGCGTTATTAAAAATGCGTAACACAATATCTGTTATGCCAACAGGTGTTGTAAAAAAAAATCCATATTGTTTCCAGGTGGGCGATGAAAGAGGTGCTATGTTGCCGGTATTGTATGTTTGTAAAACTGCGCCATCAGTTTTTTCAATACTTAATGTAAGATTAGGCAGAATTGAATTACCATTGCAGCCCGAAGGAAGAATCACATTCATGATCCAGGCGGCAAATTCATACGTAGTATTGCCGCATAAACCTCTTACCGTATCAAGATAAAAAGCACTGGGTTGAAAAGATGCATTAACCAGCATAAAATATCCATTTGGGTCGCCGGTGTGGTCTGATGTAAAACTATGCCAGGTATTACCAAAGCAGGAAGTAGTGTTATTTCGTACTGTGTAAAAACCATCACCCGGACAATCGTTTGCAACATACTGATAGGTGGTAGTTGCTGCGGCTAACGGAGGTCCGGGGTTTGTGCCATTACCAAAATTGGTATTTACAATAGGATCGCCCAGGCTGCCCTGGCAAAGCTGGGCACTGCAAAAATTTATTACAAGCGATGTAAAAAAAAGTATGGTGAAAAACTTTGGCCTCATTTATTTATGCTAAGATAAATAATAATGCAGCAATTTCATGTATCAGCTTTTCTCAGGAAATGAATAAACCCGGACCTTTTTTAAAATACTTAACGCTCCCGTAACATTGGCATAATGATTTGGTTATGGTGATGGTTTTGTTTTGCTATACTACTAACCCAACATCTTACATCATGAAAAATATGCAATACTTTTTTCTGAAAATTTCTGTAAGAATTTTTCTGCCCATGCTTTCGGCTTTTTATCCGCCACTGAAATTTTTTAAAATCCATTAATGGATAAAGTAAAAAAAAGAAAGCTGGATATTTTGGTTCTCTCCGATGTTCACCTTGGAACTTACGGGTGTCATGCAAAGGAATTATTACGCTATCTGAAAACAGTAAAGCCCAAAACAGTTATACTGAACGGCGATATTATTGATATCTGGCAATTCAGCAAACGATACTGGCCCAAGAGCCACATGAAAGTGGTAAAGCATTTGATGAGCTGGCTGAGCAAGGGCGTTAAAATATATTATATAACCGGTAACCATGATGAAATGCTGCGCAAGTTTGTTGGGTTTAAGATGGGCTCATTAAAAATTGTAAACAAAGTTATTCTGGAACTGGACAATGGAAAAACTGCCTGGTTTTTTCATGGCGATGTGTTTGATATAACCATGCAACACAGTAAATGGCTGGCAAAAATGGGAGCTGTAGGTTACGATACATTGATTCATATAAACGGGGTAGCCAATTTTATTTCTGAAAAAATATTTAAAAAGGGAAAACTTTCTTTATCTAAAAAAATAAAGAACAGTGTTAAGAGCGCTGTAAAATTCATCAACAGCTTTGAGCAGACTGCTGCAGATATTGGAATCAGCAACCAGTATGATTTTGTTATCTGCGGGCATATTCATCAGCCCGAAATGCGGGAAATAGAAAATGAACAGGGAAAGATTATGTACCTGAACAGTGGAGACTGGATTGAAAATTTAACGGCTTTGGAATATGTGGATGGCGAATGGAAGATTTACCGCTACGATGAAAATGAAATGCAGCAATGGATTGAACATAATACAGAAGAGGAAGAATTGAACAACACACAGCTGTTTGATAATATGCTGGAAGAATTTAACCTGATGAAACAATGAAAAATATCCTGTTATTAACCCGGTTTCGACAAGCTCAACCTGACAGCTTTTTTCTTATCAAAGGAATAATTTTTTGATAACCATATGAAAATATTATACGCCATACAAGGCACAGGCAACGGGCATTTAAGCAGGGCCAGAGATATTATCCCCATCCTGCAGCAAAAAGGCGAGCTGGATATTTTGGTGAGTGGCATACAAGCCGACGTTGAACTTCCTTACCCGGTAAAATATAAATTCAAAGGGTTGAGTTTTATTTTTGGAAAGAATGGAGGTATAGATTTGCTGGCTACTTACCGCAAGAGTAATTTAAAACAACTATACAAAGAAATAAAAAGCCTGCCCATTGATGATTACGATTTGGTGCTAAATGATTTTGAACCGGTAACTGCCTGGGCCTGCAAAATGAAACACAAGCCCTGCATTGGCCTTAGTCACCAGGCTGCGGTGATCAATAAAAAATCGCCCAAACCAAAGAAGAAAGATATGGTGGGTAAAGTGGTACTTAATAATTATGCACCGGTTACCGAAGCGTATGGTTTTCATTTTGGCGCTTACGATAAAAATATTTTTACGCCGGTGATAAGAAGCCAGGTACGTGAAGCAAAGCCTGAAAATAAACCGCATTACACAGTTTATCTGCCTGCTTACAGTGATGAAAGAATTATTAAAGTATTGGGCGAAATAAAAAATATTCAGTGGCAGGTGTTTAGTAAACATACAAATAAAGAGTACAAGGAAAAGAATGTACACATCAGGCCAATAAACAACGAGGCATTTATTGAAAGCTTTATAACCTGTACCGGTGTGCTTTGTGGTGCCGGTTTTGAAACACCTGCAGAGGCATTGTACCTGAAAAAGAAACTGATGGTAATACCCATGAAGGGTCAGTATGAACAGCAATGCAATGCCGCAGCTTTACAAACAATGATTGTGCCGGTCATTAAAAGCTTAAAGAAGAAGCACCTGGATAAAATAAAAAACTGGACAGCAACAAGCCAGCAAATAATAGTAAACTACCCGGATACAACACAAAGAATAATTAACATGATCATAAAAAGACATGGCAATGCAGATAATAAAAAGCCTGCTGAATTGGGAGAAGGCATCTTTTCAATAAAAAAATTAAAAGAAAAGAGCCTGGGTAAAATATTAAATCAACTTGCTGAATAAGGATTATGCTTTTTACAAAAAATGATTTTGGGCCCGATTTTAAATGGGGCGTTTCCACCGCTGCTTACCAGATTGAAGGCGGCCATAATATTGATGGTAAGGGCCCTTCAATATGGGATACGTTTACTAAACGAAAGAAAAAAATATTCAATAACGATAACGGAAATATTGCCTGTGATTATTATAAGCACTATGCCGAAGATATCGCACTGATCTATAAACTCAATATTCCCAATCACCGGTTCTCTATTTCGTGGAGCCGCATATTACCAAATGGTATTGGTGCGGTAAACCACAAGGGTATTGATTTTTATAACCGGGTGATTGATTTTTGTCTCGAGCTGGATATTGAACCCTGGATTACAATTTATCATTGGGATTTGCCGGAAGCACTACAACAAAAAGGAGGATGGGCAAACCGGGAAGTGATACATTGGTTCAGTTATTTTGTTGACTGCTGCATGAAATATTTTGGCGACCGCGTTAAATACTGGATGGTTTTAAATGAGCCGATGGTGTTTACCGGAGCCGGTTATTTTTTGGGAGTACATGCACCGGGTAAAAAAGGATTAAGTAGTTTTCTGGCTGCTGCCCATCATGCTTCCATTTGCCAGGCCGAAGGCGGACGGATTATAAAATCACTTCGTAGTGATTGTAAAGTGGGTACCACTTTTTCTTATTCGCATATTGAGCCATACCGGTATAATGATGACAGGGATAACAAAGCGGCTGCAAAAGTAGATGCATTGCTTAACCGCATGTTTTTAGAGCCATTGCTGGGCCTTGGTTATCCAACAGGCGATTTAAAAATACTGGAGCGTATTGAGCGGTTCATGCTTCCGAATGATGAAAAGAAACTGGCTTTTGATATGGATTTTATTGGCCTGCAGAATTACACCCGTGAGTTTGTAAGTTATGCACCATTGATGCCATTTGTAAAGGCTAAGATTATAAAGGCCAGTAAAAGAAATGTTGAGCATACATTGATGGATTGGGAAGTATACCCACCCAGTATTTACAATGCGTTAAAACGTTTGCAGAGTTATGGTACGATCAATGAAATTATTGTTACTGAAAACGGAGCTGCTTTTAACGACAGTTATGAAGAGGACAGGGTGGATGATTATAAAAGGGTTAAATTTTTGCAGGACTATATTGCACAGGTGTTACTGGCAAAAAGAGAAGGAGTGAATGTGAATGGTTATTTTATATGGACGCTGCTTGATAATTTTGAATGGGCAGAAGGCTATTATCCAAAATTTGGATTGGTGAATGTAGATTTTAAAACACAACATAGAACGGTTAAAAACTCGGGCTGGTGGTATAGCCAGTTTTTACAAAATACTTTGTCAATTTCAAAAGAAGTTTGGGGTGCAGAAAAATTTGGACTGAAATAAAAAGCATACAGCATAAACGTGAAAATAGGTTTTATGCAGTTTGAATTGAGCTGGGTGATGATACAGCTCCGGATGGCACCCGGTAAATATTTTTCATTGACTGTTTAATTGTGACCCTGTGTTGCACAAAATAAAAAGATAATATCCCAGAGGCAGTTCCTAACAATGCACCAATAGCTACATCCGGTAAAAAATGTTGCGACAGATAAATGCGTGAATACCCTACCAAAGCAGCAGCCAGTAAAATAAGTAATTGCAGTTTTTTATTTTTCATCATTAATACTAATACCGTGGCAATTGCAAATGCAGTAGCAGTATGGCCGGAAGGGAAGCCGGGAATTTCGCTTAAAGTAACGCCATCAGTAAAATTTAAATAAGTGCCTGCTTCAAAATATAGTTTTGGCCTTGACGAATGAATCAGGTTCTTTATTATCTGGACAGCTAATCCCGAAATAAAAAAAGAATACAGCAAGGCAAGGCCCAATCGCTTTCTTTTAAAATAAAAAAATATGATGGCAATGAGACAGATAGCAAAAATGCCATCACCCATAAATGTGTAGTTAATAAAAAAAACATTCAGGTAAAATGAATGATAACTATCGGGCGATAAAAAGGCAGCTTCTTTACCATTAAAAAGTAAAAACAGGGTGCAAGAAAAAAGGATTGCTAACAACCCGAAAAAGTAAACTTTATTTTGGCTTAAGGAAGCAGATAATTTTTGCATCGACAGTTTCTTTAAAAAAGCAAATTATTCAACAGCGTTTACCAAATCATTAATTCATTGTTAAATCAGTGTTGCTTTTATAAATGTAATGTTGATAAAGTATTGACGGCAGTATTAAATTATCAGATACAACTTGTAACAAATGCAATACTGGCATTGTAAACACATTGTAAGAGGATATTACGACAACATCAAATCAGCATCTTTTAAAATGCCTGAAACCGGGGAAGTATTGTGTGGTTGAAAACTATACCAGCAAAGAATAAGCAGCAAGCTGGCAAACCTTGTATCCAGCAATGATTTTGTTTTATTTATTCCGTTGTTGATGGCATTAAAGCTGCAGTTAAGCAGGTTTTGCTGCATCGATTCGTCGTATAACTTAAGTACACCTGAATTGTTTTCGTTAAAAATATAATTATATCTTTTTCCGTCAAGTTCTACAACACCCTTTCCAGAGCCGGGTTTTAATTCTTCAATCATACCCATTTTAATTCCGTATTCGTTTCTGATAAATCCTTTTGATTTTACAAAACGCTTTTTTTCAAAAGAAAAGATTTTTTTACCCAGGTCGCTTACAATTCTTACAAACCTGGTTTGATTGCTGAACGAAATATCGGCCAGCACTTTTTCATCTTCCCGTAATTCAAAATTTTCTTTAGTTGAACTGTTGTTAACATTAACCCATTTCATAACTATTATTTTTTGATTTGTGATACCGTGAATATAATTTCAATTTGGTTTATAAACAGTACGTGAAAAAGATTGTGCTTTAAATGTGCATAGTAACAATTTGGTAACATTAACTTAATGTTCAAAAAAAGCCACCCTGATAAGAATACCGGGTGGGAAAGCATGAGAAAACTTGCTAATTGCTAAGGAAATTTGTATTAGTGTTCAAACTAATTGTTCGGGTGTAAAGTACAATGAGTATGTTACGGCAATATAAATGAATGATTATGTAAATGTTATGCTAGGGCATTTTTTGAGGAATAAGATTTCCGTTTTGGTCAAAGTTGTCGGTGGCTGTTTCTTTGCCTTTTTCATTAAACACTTTCCAGGCTCCGGTTTTAAAACCATGGGTATAATTTCCAGAGCCTTGCAGGCTTCCGTCTTCATAATAAAACTTGCCGGTGCCGTGGTATTGCCCAAATGCATCCAATGGCAGATTGGCCTGCAGCTGTCCATTTTTATAATAAGAGCCGTAAAAAATACGGGTATCTTTTTTTGCAATAATGATTTGCCTGATAAGGCCCGCTGAATCTTTCATTAACTGGCACACGGTTGAATCTTTTTTATTTAGATAGTATTGAGCAGTTACAAAATCGCTTCTGTAATATTTCTTTTCGTAGCTGCTGTCGCTCTTTTTAATAACCGAGTCAATAAAGCTGTTTGCTAATATTTTATCATTTACGTTTTGTTGTTTTTGCTTGCAGCTGCTAATAATAAAAACAGCGGTTATTACGCAGAAGGAAATAATTTTCATAATCATGGTTGAAATACAAATTTAAAAAAAAGCATCCACCATCTGGTGAATGCTTTTTTAAATGAGAATATTTTTTATTAAAATCTTGTCCATCCTTTCCACCAGCTGGCTAAAGGACCTGCCGGAGCTATGGCACCAATAAAGTTGGTTTGAATAAAGAAAGCATCTGCAACTTTTGGATGAGCAAAGCTAGCCCTGGGTGTAATAGTACCTGAAATAGTACCAACAATACTTACCGCATTTCCAAATGGTGTTGGATCTGGTGCTGCATAGTTAAAAGGCTGTACAAATAAGTTAGCCGGCAATGTGCCATTTAAAATGGTATTAGCAACACCGGCACCTTTAAAGTAGGTAACTAAATCGGCTGTAGTGTAAGTTGATCCTGCAGGAGCAGAATATTTTATACTGTCTGTATTGCCTCCTAAAAAATTATTAGCTAATATTAAACCAACACCTACGTTTGCAGAAGTTGCAGTGCCGGTTGTACCATCAACATCAATACCTAAGGGCCAGCCAATAATTACCGAATTAAATAAAGACATTTCTGAATTCCTTCTGATATGTGCACCAGCCCTGTATAGTGAACTTCCTACATTTGAAGCTGTAGCCCTTGGCCCAATGGCTGTCATGTTACTGAAAACTACTGTAGTTTTTGGAGTTGCTGTAGTACCACCGGCATTATTATCACTTTCAAAAGCTTCAGAGCGTGAGGCATCGGCAATAACAGAATCTCTTATTGATAAACCAAACTGTACTTTACCGCTGAAACCATTATCAGTATCAAAATCATCATCTTGTGTTTTGTAAGCTACCAGATATCTACAATTTACTGTACCACCAAACCACTCAAATGCATCATCTTTGGCTAAGTAAGTCTGTACATTTTCAATTACAGTTTTACTGCCTACAGCAGCCATGGTTAAACTGTTAATTTCTTTATCGGGTTGAAATGCATAACCGGCATATTCAATTCTAACATACCTTAATACACCTGAGCTATCGTCAGATACAGGAGTTGGCACAACTGCATCACCGCTACCAGCAAGGCCATCACCACTGGCGTTATTAACACCACCTTCTACTTCAAACAAACCAGCCGTACCATTAAAACTTGTGTTGATTGGTGCTTTACCACAAATTACAATACCACCCCAATCGCCACTTTGTGGATTAGGACTTGCAGAAGTGAAAACAATTGGTTCGATAGCTGTACCATTTGCCACTAATTTGGCGCCACGTGTAATAATTAAAGCGGCAACATCGGCACCACTAAAAGAACCCTTAACTACTGTACCTGCTTCAATGGTTAATGTTTTATTGTTGGCAATGTAAACAAGGCCTCTTAAAACATAGGTATTGCCTTTACGGAATGTTGTATCAGCAGTTATACGGCCAGATACAGTAATAGTTTGGCCTGTTGTGCTGCCACCACCGCCACCGCCGGTGTTAATAGTCACTATCTGAATTTGTCCGTCTGTTTCAATTTTTCTACAGGCAGTGTTGCTTAATGCAACTATAGCTGTTAGAATTAGAATGTACTTTTTCATTGTTTTTTATGTTTTAAAAAGTTTAGAATTATAAATTGTAGTTGATACTTAAATTAAATGTTGTACCAAATCTTCTGGTAAAACGGTAGGCATCTGTATTTTTTTGAAATGCGTTTGAACTGTTTGCATTTTGATAAAAATATTGTGTGCGGTTTATGATATCTGAAATGTTCAGCTTGATTTCGCTTTTGCCTTTAAGTATTTTTTTAGCTATCTGAAAATCCAATAGCGGACGTGGAGCCTCATAAACATCAGGTGATGATGCACCTGCAGCTTTATCACCAACCAAAAATATTCTTTCGCCAATGAGGTTGAATAATAATGTTGCATTTAAACCTAATTTGGGTACATCGTATAACATGCCCAGATTTATTACATAATTCGATTGTCCCTGTAAGCTCCTGTTAACATTAAGTGCGCTATCGGTAACCCTGCTTTTAATTATTGATACGTTCGATTGAAAAGTGAGGTTTTTTAATTTAGATGTGATGAATTCCAGGTTTTTTCTAAATTCTACCTCTACACCAGTAGAGTATGCTTTATCTGCATTTTGAAAATTAAAAGTGCTTGCACCGCCACTGCCTTCGTTAAATAATTGTTCTATCGGATCTTTAAAGTATTTGTAAAAAGCTCCAACGCTAAACACTTCGCCGGGCTTGTTGTACAACTCATAACGCAGATC
>JAYUZB010000255.1:0-8873 GCA_043752185.1 Chitinophagaceae bacterium | reverse complement strand
CTATTTTCAAAAAGAAATGAAGCACAGCCACAGGTGGGATAATACGGAGAAATGGTTGACCGATCATGATCATCCCCTTTGGAAAAAATATGGCGCTGTTGCAGAAGGCGCAGGACATGGTGGTATGGATTTTTTTGTTGACCATGCATTTATTGAATGTATAAAACGTGGTACTGAATTTCCATTAGATGTGTATGATTATGCAAGCTGGTATGCCATTACACCGCTTAGCGAAAAAAGTATACTGGAAGGTGGACAGGTACAAAATATACCTGATTTTACAAGAGGGAAATATAAAACAAGAAAACAGATATTTGCGTTGGGTGATGAGTATTAAAAAAAGCCCCCTCCGCCCCCTGAAGGGGGAACTTTGGAAAATGATTATTTAAAGAGCTTGTTAATAATCAAAGTTTTAAAAATGGTTCAGTAAAGAAATAATGTACAAGAGTGCGACGCCAATGAAGTTAAATAGAATTACAAATGCTTGGTAAAAAAAATATCACTTAATCTTCAAACCAATCTTCTACTTTTCCCTTCCCTTTGGGGAGGATAGGTGGGGCTATAAAATATGAACCGTAGAAAATTCTTACACCTCTCTGCATTAACTGCACCCTTGCTTAGTGCAAAAAAATCGCTGGCTAACGGCTTTGAGGGAACGATAAAACCCATTGTAATTTCTACCTGGGATAGTGGTATGGCCGTAAATGCCGAAGCATGGAAAATATTATCCACTAAAGGAACTGCACTGGATGCCGTGGAAGCCGGAGCCATGCATATAGAAAATAAAATAGATTGTTGCGTAGGTTTGGGTGGTTACCCCGACAGAGATGGTATTGTAACACTGGATAGTTGTATTATGGATCACCACGCCAATATTGGCGCTGTAGCGGGTTTGGAGCGAATAAAACATCCGGTATCGGTTGCAAGAAAAATAATGGAAAAAACACCGCATGTAATTTTAGTTGGTGCTGGTGCACAGCAATTCGCTGTTGAAAACGGATTTTCTTTAGAAAGCACTGAGTTATCTGAAGATGCCAAAAATGCTTATGCCGAATGGCTTAAAAAAAGCGAATACAAACCGGTTATTAATATTGAAAACAAAAAACAGAACGGCCCTTTTGCACCAAACTTTTTTGAGGATGGCACAGCCAATCATGATACAATGGGTTTGGTAGCAATGGATACGAAGGGCAATTTATCGGGTGCAGTTACAACCAGCGGCATGGCATTTAAATTGCATGGCCGTGTGGGCGACTCTCCTATTATTGGTGCAGGTTTATTTGTAGATAATGAAATTGGCGCTGCCACCAGCAGTGGTACCGGCGAAGAAGTAATTCGTATTTGCGGAACGCATTTGGTTGTAGAATTTATGCGCCAGGGTTACACACCCGAAATGGCCTGTAAAAAAGCTGTACAAAGAATTGTAAACAGAGATAAAGTAAAAGCAAAAACATTACAGGTTGGTTTTCTTGCAATGAATAAAAAAGGTCAGTATGGTGCTTATGCTATACAAAAAGGATTTGTGTTTAGTGTTAAGAGCAATAATGAAAACCGAATTCATCAATCAAAATTTCTATTGCCCTAAATCCCTTGCACAACATCCTGTGGAAAAGGGACTTTAAACCTCAAGCTTTAAAGTTTATAATGAAAGACATACACGCTGATAATAAAAGCTCTGAAAGCCCCTTTAGGGGTTTGGGGCTGCATTTTAAACTCGAAGTCATAGGTTTCAGCATAGAAAGCTGCATCCTTGCACAGGCTGCAGGTGCCCACCGTATTGAGTTGTGCGATAATCCGGGTGAAGGTGGCACTACCCCATCCTATGGTTTTATAAAAGCTGCACGTAAAAATTTACAGATTGAATTGTATCCCATCATCCGTCCTCGTGGCGGTGATTTTTTTTACAGCAATGCTGAATTTGAAATGATGAAAGCAGATGTAAAAATTTGTAAAGATCTTGGTTGTGATGGTGTGGTGATTGGTATTTTGAATGCAGATGGAACAGTTGATAAAAAGAGATGTAAAGAATTAGTTGCATTGGCATATCCACTTGGAGTAACTTTTCACCGGGCGTTTGACCGGGTTGCAAATGCTACACAAGCATTGGAAGATGTTATTGAAATTGGTTGTGAAAGAATACTTACCTCAGGCTTAGTGCCCGCTGCTTTGGATGGAGCTGTAACGCTTGCTGAATTGATTAAACAGGCAAATGAAAGAATTATCATCATGCCCGGAAGTGGTGTACGTTCCGATAATATTATTGAGCTTGTTCAAAAAACCGGTGCTGTTGAATTTCATACATCTGCAAGAATAAATATTGAGAGTAAAATGAATTATACAAATGAAGGAATGAAGGAAAGTTTGAAATCAGTTTCATTAGATGAAGAAGAAGTGAAAAAGATAATTGTATTGCTTAACAGCATTAACAGTATCTAATTAAACAAAAGGCTACCTGCGTGCTGTCATGCTGAGGTACGAAGCATCTCACTCGCTCAGATAGAAATTCGCTTAGATAAATACCATGAGAATAAACGAAAAACTATATTACGTTTACATCTTAACCAATAAAACTAAAACCGTCCTTTACACCGGCGTAACTAATAATTTACTACAAAGACTCATTGAACATTATGTCGACAGGATTGAAAAAAGACATTCACGTGTAAATACAATTGTCATTTTCTCCTATTTTATGAAACCTATCAATATGTGAATGATGCCATCGCCAGGGAAAAAGAAATAAAAGGCTGGCTAAGAATAAAGAAGATGAACCTGATTACTAACTTTAATCCTGAATGGAAATTTTTAAATGCAGAATTATTGGGTGAATAGCCTCCAAAAGAAACTTTTCATCGCAACAACGCTTCGTGAGATGCTTCGTACCTCAGCATGACAGAACAAAGGCTTCAGTGCAAATCAAACAGAATTACATGAACAAAATATTTTTCTTACACCTTTTGCTTACAGTGCAGGTAACACATGCACAAAACATTTCCATCGAACTAAACAAAAACTGGCAATTCAAAAATCAAAAAGAAAGTAAATGGTATAATGCAACTGTACCCGGAACTGTGCATACCGATTTGCTTGCAAACAAACTTATTCTTGATCCCTTTCTTCGGGATAATGAAAGCAAACTGCAATGGATCGATAAAGCTGACTGGGAATACAAAACTAGTTTCAATGTTGACGCCAGCACTTTTGCAATGAAAAATATTGAATTGGTATTTGATGGATTGGATACCTATGCTGATGTTTTTCTAAATGGAAAATTAATTTTACAGGCCGATAATATGTTCAGAGGTTGGACAGTAAACGTGAAGCCTTTCATCAAACGAACAAACAATGTATTATTGATAAAATTTTCATCGGCACAAAATAAAGTGGACAGTATTGCCAAAGCAAGGCTCCCGATAGTTTTACCGGATAATAACCGGGTTTATGTACGCAAAGCCCAGTTTCAGTTTGGTTGGGATTGGGGGCCAAAGTTTGTGGGATGTGGGGTTTGGAAGAAAATTTACATAAAGGCAGCAGATATAAAAAGATCTACCTCTGTAAACAATGATAATAATTCCGTAGTAAAACTCATCCAGCGAAAAGATTTCATCGGTACTTCTTTCTATTTTGAAAAAGATGGCAAACCCGTTTATGCCAAAGGCGCTAACTGGATACCCGGTGATGTTTTTTTACCAAAATTAAAAAGAGAAGATTACCGCAAAATGTTACTGAGTGCAAAAAATGCCAACATGAATTTGCTCCGTGTCTGGGGCGGTGGTGTGTATGAGTCAGATGATTTTTATGATCTCTGCGATTCACTGGATATAATGGTTTGGCAGGATTTTATGTTTGCCGGCGGCATGTACCCCGGCGATGATGCATTTATGAATAATGTACGGGAAGAAGTAAAGTATCAAATTGAAAGGCTGAAGCATCACCCATGCATTGTTTTGTGGTGCGGCAATAACGAAGTAGAAGAAGCATGGAAGAACTGGGGCTGGCAAAATCAGTTTAATTTACATGGCGCCGATTCTGCCAAAGTATGGAACAATTATAAACGGTTGTTTCAGGACAGCTTGAAAAAATGGGTGGATGAATTTGATGGCTCCCGGCCTTATGTTTCTACCTCACCAAAAAACGGATGGGGACATAAAGAAAGTTTTACCGAAGGCGACAGTCATTATTGGGGCGTTTGGTGGGGACTGGAAGATTGGGAAGCATTTGAAAACAAGACCGGCCGCTTTGTAAGTGAGTATGGCATGCAAGCGATGCCCAACTGGAATACAATCAAAACTTTTACTGATTCTTCAGACAGGTATATGCAATCACCGGTTATTCAATTTCACCAAAAAGCAAGTGACGGTTTTAAAAAACTGAACCATTATTTAACCCGCTACTTTATTGATTCGGCGAAGCTTAGCCGCCTTTCGCTGGAAGATTATACCTACTTATCGCAATGCATGCAGTATTATATTTTAAAAAACAGTATTGCGGTACACCGCAGTAAATACCCTTTAAATATGGGTACGCTTTTATGGCAACTAAATGATTGCTGGCCCGTTACCAGTTGGAGTATTACGGATTACAGCAGGCAGCCAAAAGCAGCCTGGTATGCGGTTAAAGAGGCTTATAGGGATGATGTGATGCCGGTTAAAGATTCAGTTTATCCAAAAGATTTGAAATTGGAGAAGCCTGTCTTTACTTTTAAACCCATGGGCGAAAGTTCTTTTACCATCACCTGTAATGTTGATGCCAGTTATGTGTATCTATATGTAGAAAATGGAAAGTTTAATGTTACAGAAAATTATTTTAACTTAAAAGCTGGTGTAAGCAAACAGTTGAGTTTGCATGACAGATATTTCAGTATGCAGCAAGTACCACAAATAAAAATAAAATCACTTTATGATGTACTGGTTAAATAAGACTGCAATTTTTATTTCTCTTTTGCTTTTCAGTTTATGCAGCACTGCACAAACCAAACATAATTTTGCGCTTTCTAAATCCGATTTTTTATTAGACGGTAAACCTTTCCAGATCATCGGTGGAGAAATGCACCCGGCACGAATTCCAAAGGAATACTGGCGGCATCGCATACAAATGGCGAAGGCAATGGGCTGCAATACTATTGCTGCTTACATTTTCTGGAACTATCATGAACAAAAAGAAGGCGTATTTGATTTTACAACAGAGAACAGGAATATTGCTGAGTTCATAAAAATTTGTCAGCAGGAAAGTATGTGGGTATTACTGCGGCCAGGCCCATACGTATGTGCCGAATGGGATTTTGGTGGCCTGCCTCCTTACCTGCTTAAATACCCCGATATTAAAGTACGTTGCATGGATCCTAGATACATGACTGCCACACAACGATACATTAGCGAATTGGCAAAGCAGGTTACTGCATTACAATGTGTAAATGGCGGGCCAATATTAATGGTGCAGATTGAAAATGAATATGGCAGTTATGGTAATGATAGAAATTATTTAGAAGCATTGAGAACTGCCTGGTTAAAAAACGGAATCAAAATTCCGTTCTACACAGCTGATGGCCCAACAGCTTATATGCTTGAGGCAGGACACATTAAAGGCACAGCCATTGGTTTAGATAGTGGCGGCAGCGATGCAGATTTTGCACAGGCTTCTAAAAGCGATCCGAATGTTCCTGCATTTAGCAGTGAAACTTATCCAGGCTGGCTAACCCATTGGGGAGAAAAATGGCAGCGGCCAGATACCGTTGATCTTAAAAGAGAAGTTGAATATCTTTTAAAAAACAAAAGGTCGGTTAACTTTTATGTTATACATGGCGGTACCAATTTTGGCTTTACTGCCGGTGCCAATGCATTCTCGCCAACCCAATACCAGCCTGACATCACCAGCTACGATTATGATGCCCCCATTAACGAACGTGGCCAGGCTACTGCAAAATATTTTACACTGCGTAACCTTATTGCAAAATATGTTGATTATAAAATACCAACTGTACCAAAAGAAATTGCGGCTATTGAAATACCGGCTATTGAGATGAAATATATGACTACCATCTGGAATCGCTTGCCTTTGCCCATGTTATCTGTACAACCAAAACCCATGGAAGACTATGGTCAAAATCAGGGCCTGATGTTGTACCGCACAAAACTGATTGGCCATAAAAGTGGGAAATTAAAAATATGGGAGCCGCATGATTATGCGCTTGTATTTTTAGATGGAAAATTTATAGATACAGTTTATCGTGATGGTGGCAACTGGACAGTTGATTTGCCTAAAACAGAATCACTAAATCCTGTACTTGATATTTTAGTGGAAGGTATGGGGCATATCAACTTTGCACAATTTATGATTGACAGAAAAGGCATTACCGACAGGGTAACTTTAAATGGCATGACTTTAATGAACTGGCAGGTATATCCTTTGCCAATGGATGCTGCTTTTGTAACAAAAGCAGCTACAACGGATCGTGGTATTACTGAGGGTCCCGGCATTTTTTACAAAGGCTAATTTAATTTAGCAGAAGTGGGCGATACGTATTTTGACCTGAGTAAATACAGTAAAGGGATGCTCTATATAAACGGCCACAATATTGGCAGGTATTGGAATATAGGCCCGCAACAAAGATTATACTGCCCTGCAGGCTGGTTAAAAAAGGGTAACAATGAAATAATTGTTTTTGATCTGCTGCAAACAGAATCTAACCCTATATTAGCTTTTAAAACATTGGAATAAGATGAAAAAATTACTGATTCTTTTATTTGTGTTGAATGCAAATACAATATTTGCACAAACAGCCGAAAACATCATCATCATCACCACCGATGGGCTTCGCTGGCAGGAAGTTTTTGGCGGTATAGACAGTGCCATTGACAACAATAAAAAATTTAACCAGGATGATAGTGCTGCAATTTTTAAAAAATACTGGGCAACAAATCCAATTGAAAGAAGAAAAAAGCTTTTGCCATTCTTGTGGAGCATTATTGACAAGAACGGGCAGATTTATGGTAATAGAAATTTAGGTAATAAGATTGACAATGCAAACCCATACTGGTTTTCGTACCCAGGCTATAATGAAATTTTTACTGGCTACCCAGACACTGCTATCAACAGTAATTCTTTTCCTCCCAATCCAAATACTACCCTGCTGGAGTTTTTAAACAACCAATCAAAATACAAAAACAAAGTTGCAGCCTTTGGTGCATGGGATGCATTTGACAGAATTTTAAATCAAGAAAGAAGTAAAATTCCAGTGTATTCAGCTTTTGATTTATTGGGAGGAATAAATCCTACAGCAACAGAAAAAACTATTAACGCAATGGCAAAGGATTCTTATAAACCATTTGGCGATGAAGAAGTGCTGGATGTATTTACACATTATGGTGCCATCAATTACCTGCAAACCAAAAAACCAAAAGTATTATACATTTCTTATGGAGAAACCGATGAATGGGCACACAGCGGGCAATACAGAGATTATTTAAATGCAGCAAACCAGGTTGATAAATGGATACAGGATATCTGGAATTATGTACAATCAGATCCATTCTATAAAAACAAGACAGCCATTTTTATTACAACCGATCATGGTCGTGGAGATGCAAAGAAAGAAGAATGGACAAGTCACAATAATAAAATAAAAGACTGTTACCAGATATGGATGGCCGCCATGGGGCCGGGTGTACAGGCAAAGGGAGAAGTAAAAGCAAATCAGCAGTTGTATCAAAAGCAGTTTGCACAAACAATAGCTGGCATACTGGGATTGACTTTTAAAGCCAAGCATCCGATTGGGGAAAAGATTGAATTGAATAAACAATAATCATTTACAAACCGTCTTCGACAAGCTCAGACTGACAGCTTTTATTAAACTCCTGCAGGTTTAGTAATAAAGTAATTTGATTACCGGCTCTTACTAAATTATGCCCTTTGTATTTTGCGCCGTAATAACAATCATCATTTATGTAATCAGTTAAAAAACGAATTGCCTGCATATAGATCATAAACTCTCCGGCGAAATGAAAGTGTAGTTTTTCAACTTCAGTCAACTCCGCTCCCATTTCAGATAAATAACCGTTTACTATCGCATCATAAAATTCTTTGCGAATAATAATTTTTGAAAAATCTTTTTCCTCTTCACTAACCGGGCACAAGTAAGTACGCATCATATCGCCCACATCACTTATGAAATAACCGGGCATAACCGTATCAAGATCAATTACACAAAGTCCGCTTCCGTTTTCATCAAACAACACATTACTGATCTTGGTATCGTGATGTGTTACCCTTATGATAAATTTTTCTTTACAAATTTCATATTCATCTGCAATCCCTTTATTTTGTTTGATTGTGGTTATCAGGTCTTTTGATTGCACTATTCTTTCGGGGTTACCGGTTTCCAATGCATTTTCAAATTGCTGATAACGAAGTGCAAGGTTGTGAAAATCAGGTAACGTAATTTTTAATTTCGGTATATCAAACCCAGATAACAACTTTGTAAATTTTCCAAATTGCCAGGCTGCTTCATAAGCCTGCTGTGGCTTTACAACCACGTCAATGGTATTTGAGTTTGTAATAAAAGAAAACAGCCTGTAATAATCGTCATCGCTTTTTACAAGTTCATTTCCTGCAACTGTTACAACCGGTGACACAAATAAATAATCCGGAAAATGATCTTTCAGATAATTATCAATCAGCCTGATATTAAAAGCAATATCATCTGGCTGTTTAAAAATCTGTTGATTTATTTTTTGAAGTATATATTTTGGATTGCCCTGTTTATCTGAAACCTTCCAGGTTGCATTTATCAATCCGCTGCCAAAAGGTATAACCTGAAAATTTTCCTCCGTTAAACCAAATTGAAATAAAATTTCCTTCATAACTGCTAAATTCGT
>JAYUZB010000254.1:0-3533 GCA_043752185.1 Chitinophagaceae bacterium | reverse complement strand
TAAAACCTGCTTCTCCTAAAGGGAAGAAAGCAGTTTCCAAAAAAGCAGTAACAAAATCTGCCTCTTCCAAAGGGAAGAAACCAATAGCAAAGAAAGTGGTGAAGAAAGCGGCAGTTAAAAAAGTAGTTACAAAACCTGCGGCTAAAAAAGTAAAAAAAGCACCGGTTAAACCTGTCTCTTCTAAAGGGAAAAAAGCAGCACCCAAAAAAGTTGTTGCTAAAAAAACAATAACAAAGAAAATAGTAAAAGCATCGGTAAAAAAAGTTGCAGTAAAGAAACCTGTTGCAAAAAAAGTTATTGCAAATAAGAAAGCAGCGCCTGTTTCATGGCCTGTACAATTACCCGACGCTATAGTAGAAAATGCAGCCAATATCAATAAACAAATGATGGTAACCGGCGACGGGCTTAATGCAGCACCGCTTATAACAGACGATCCTGTAAATGCATTCGACAAAAATGTATTTAACAAGGCAACGGCAAAAGGAGATCCGCACAGCAACAGGCATTTTTCCTCAAAACCAAAAAATACAATAAAACCATCGGGTAAAAAACCGCTGTGGTAAACACACACATTACCTCCATATATATATTGAAGCGATGGAAGCCTGTTGGTAAACCACAGATTTAGTAACAGGTAGTAATGAAAAAAGATTGGCTGAGCAATTAGCCAATCTTTTTTTATTGAGAAAAATGAGGGTATCTTTTTAAAATCAATTTATAATTGTAACCTCTTGTTTATTTATGTTTTTTTATCAAGAAGTAAAGAAAATTAGTTGACCATGCTTAAAGTATTATATTTCCTGCCGGTGGTTTTGGCAGTTGCCGGAGTGTAGAAAAAATTACCGGGTTGCGTTGCTTACTTGTATTTTTATTTTTTTATGGTAGTAAATCCGGGTTTGCCCTATTTTAATTTTCTTATTCTGGCGTTAAATAAAACAGATGTGTAAAGTAATCCCCAGTATCTGTCTTCAACAGTTATTTCTTTTTTGCTGAAGCTGCTGGCTGCTTAGACTGTTGTATAAAAGCGTATTTCCTCTTAAAAAATGCAAGGTCATGTAACTGAACACGGCCCAGTGGCATGTGCTGCTGAAAAATCGGATTTAGTTTATCGGCTGTTTTATAATCTGTGTTCTTTTGCATAATTCGTTGTTTTAATTATATAGGACAAAACTGTGCCAGATTTTAAAAAGTGAAAGAAAATGTTCAATACATCTCCATCTCCATCATCACTTCTTCCAGCGGGTTGCGGCCAAGCTGCTGCAGCACCGTATTGCAACGGTACAGTAAAGCCGCCGGCAAATCGCCGGTATAGGCATGGTTCCAGAAAGTAAGTAACAGATTTTGCTGTATGGACGTAAGCGGTTCCTGCAGTTTTAAAATTAAATGATGCAGGGCCGATATCTCTTCATCTTTAAGATGATTGAAAGCATTATTGGCAAGCAGATCAATAGTTAGCGAAAGCACCGTTTTACCTGGAAGCATGTGTATGGTTTTAATGTATGTAATCTCACACTATATCGTAAAGAAATTGTAAACCTTGTGTTACCGAATTGTGTTGTGGACTAAATGTGTATTGTACATAAAAGTGCAAAAGATAACAGGCAATGTTTATCATCTGCGATTATGACATTTCTCATTATTTGTTTCCGATATCCTGTGCAGTTTTACCTCTTCAAACAAATTACCATTTATTAAAATCAAACAACAGATACAATGAAAAAGGAATACTGGATCAATGTTAAACATGTAGATAACAGACTGGTTATTTTTGTAAACGGAGCCACTGTATAGGACAGCGGCATTGTACACGATGATCCCGAAATGAACGAGTTCATCAATATTACCCAAAACCTGTTACAGCACATCAACCATACTTCTGAACTGATATTTGAAGGATTTAATGATACATTTTCATCTGATGATGCGGTTGTAGAATTAAACCCCTGGCATTTTCATTACCGGGTTATTAGCAGAACCATTGATGAAGCCGGTAACACCGTAAGTGAGGAAAATATGCTGGCGCCTTACAACGAAAAGCACATGAGTAACCCCAATATACGGGCCATCAACAATTGTTACCAGATCGTTCATAAAGACGGAAACTTTAAAGTGGTATCCAATGCACTAACGCAGAATTTTTATAATTAGTTTATTAATGGGATTGCTTTTTTCTTTATTTCAAATAGTGTAAAGCCATCTTTAGAAATAATAAAACCCGGTATAGGAAAAATTCTGTACTGTATGTTAAAAACGGCGGGCCAGGTTTTAATACTGTGCATGTTATATACAAATACGGGTATGGTTAAGCTGCTTTCTCTATAGTTTAAAAAATGTTTATTAAACACCCGGATACTTGTATGTAATGCCAGGCTTGAATAATCAGGCTCTGCAGGTTTCTGAACCTCAAGTACCGTTACCGGAAAAACCGTATCACCTGTTTGCTGTTCGGCTGCTATTTTTAAAGCTGCTGCTTTTGTAAAAACAAGCAGGTTTTCCAGGTGAATGAATGGTTTCCCGGCATTCTGTTTACTGTTATATAAAATGGCAGAAACTTCAATCATTTCAGGAACCAGCAACACCTGCGGGCATTGCCCAACCAGGTTGGAAACAATGCTTACCTGTGGCTCGGTTTTTAACGAAGGCATCATGGTTTCAGAAAGGATTATATCAGGCTGCCATTGTGCAGGAATACGGTATGTAACTGCATCCGTTTCCACCACCTGCAGTATGTATGGGTCCAGTTTAAAATTACGGATGATCCTGTTCAGGTATGCAATACTGGCCGGGTTAATATCCAGCAGCAGCATGTTTAATTGTGTTGGGCTAAATTGGGTTATCATCGGAATAAGCAGGGTGGCAAAGGGCCCGGTACCGGCATATAAAACAGTTACTGCCTTATCGGGGTTTGACTGCAGCTTTGTTGAAATAGCTTCCTTTACCCCACGCATAAAAACACAGGTACGCATAAAATCCCTGATACATAAAGCCGCAGCTTCCGGCGATACTGCCTGCCCTGCCTGGCTTTGCATGTGATGCCCGTTAACAGGATCCGTATCATCAAACTCCGAAACCTGGTAAAAAAAATCAAGTAAACTTCCACAGGCATTCCGTTTGTCTGCATAACTGCTTTCGTCGGCAAGTAGTTTTTCAGTAATTCTTTTAAGATCATCCAGTGATGGTTTCATGATATATTCAATTTACTTCTTTTCAGTTTCTTTGTAAACAGCAATGCGATGCGATCTTAATAAATAAGAAGAGCTTACTGCATTACCCGAAACCTGGAAGCTGATGGCAGCCGATGCTTCTTTGGGCATATGGCAATCAATACAATTATCCTGTAATGCAGTGCCTGCCGCATGTTTTGCCGTACAAAAATTACCCGCCGCCTGGTTGTGGCAGCCCATACACTTTTGCGAATAAGCAGCCACCGGTATGGTTGCATTACCATGCGGATCATGACAGGTACTGCAGGTGATGCTGCTGGTTTGCAAAAAACATTTGCTTTGCTTCAGCAAATTAAACTGGTTACCATG
>JAYUZB010000253.1:0-8905 GCA_043752185.1 Chitinophagaceae bacterium | reverse complement strand
TTAATATCCTGAATAATGATGGTGTGAGCACTTTGAAGGTCAGGCTCTTGCTTCCCTACATCTGGCAAATACAAAGTGCCGTTTTCTAAGTAACCGGTACTGGATGTAAAACTTTCTTCCCATAAATTGAGAAGTTGTAGTTTGTCTGTCTCGTAGTCATCTTTTTTAAATCTTTCGGCAGATTTAAATATTTGGATTACATCAATCATTTCTCAATTTTTTATTTACGTGGGGCGGAATACAAATTAGCAGACAGGCCTTATGTTTTATAATCGTTGTATATTAATTTCCGCTTGGCATTTCGTTTCTTACAAAAAAACTCATTTTATTTCTTTTTAAAATAAAGTATAAACATTTCCTCTTCATCAATGGTATTAAATACTCCTTCTATCGAAGTGCTGTCAACTTTTTCTAATATTAGCCTGTCATCTTTTATCTTAATCTTTAATTCTGTTTGCTCATGGAAATCCTGGGGAATCTCAACGTCTAAAATATTATATCCGTCATCCTCGTAGCTTGATGTTGTTATTTTAAATGACACTTCCTTTTTTCCTATTTTTCCATCATCCCCTTGCTCATTAAATACTAATTTCCCTAAGTTTCTATAATAATTTCCAGCAGCTCCTTTAATAACCTGGTCATATTTCATGCCTTTAAACTCTATACTGCTTTTATATATTTCTTTTAAACCGGTATAGATTAATTCTTTGTTTTTAATTATGTCCTTTTTTGAATCCTGATCTCCCTCAGCTCCGGTTATTCTGATCCAGGCCTTTATTAAGTTTTCTTTGTCTTTATTGGAGTCATCAAAATAAATGATGTATCCGGAAAAATTCATCTTTTCAAAAACCCATTTTCCATCAATTTTTTGAGCGTTTGTTACAATGGTTAAAAAAAGCAGGATCGTTGTAAATAATATTTTTTTCATGGTTGATTTTTAATTTTTATTAATTCTTACTATTCATAAAGTTCCCTTCTGCAAACAGACTTACACTTATAATTTTATCTTCCCTCCTCCACATTCCTTTACCTGTGTTTTCAGCATTTCCATTATTTCATCACGTCGCCATTCATAACTTACATCAATAAATAAGGGCATTTCTTTAACGGCTTTTGCAGACACGTATTTTTTGTCTTTAAATTCATAGGTCTCAAATCCTTTTTTACCCGATTGCAGCATAATGCAGTTGGGCCTGCTTTTATTTTTGTCAAATCGCACATCATCAATTTCGCTTAAGGGAATAATGGTTAAATACATTTGATTTTTATCTCCCGCTGTACCAATACTTTGCAGGTAATATATTAACCGCATAGTGCAACCTGTTATATACACTTTGCTCAGTGAGTATGTATTTGAAACGCCCTCGGCAGATATCCAGAAATCCTTACTCCTGTTCATGGCATTTGCCAGTGGCTTTAATGGCTCGTTGGCTTCTTCTATATACAGCTCCTTTAGTTTGAATAAGGCAGATTGTATTTCTAAAAAATTATCCTTATCTACTTTCAAGTAATTCAGCGAAATATCTTTTTCATACGTTTCTATAAGCCCTTCATTTTTATAATAGCTGGTTCTATGGCCTATTTCATTTGATAGACTTATCCTGATCTGCCCAACTGGAGATTCATCCGGCATTTCAACATTATAAACATACATGATCTCTGCAGGGTTAAATTCACTGGTCCATCTGGTATTGGATTTCCCCGGCTCGGCAAGTTCAACTTCTATTTTAACACCCATTTCTGTTGCCGAAACAGATGCCTCAGCTATGGTAAGTTTTTTTTCTTTTTTATAAAAACGGATATTCCCAATGGCTTCTTTTGCCTTTGCATTTAAAGAAGATATGGCTGCCCGTTTATTAACACTGAGTTTTTGTGCCTGAAGATAAAAAGAGCCTGAAAGCAGCACGACCAGGCTGAATAAAAATTTCATACGGTTGGTTTAAAGGTTTAATAAAAAAAAGCACGTGAAATAAAATAACCACTATTCCATTTGCTGCTGATTGTTTTTTGGGGGATTGCTGAGTCTACTTCTGTAGCCTGGCTGTAGATATCATTATCTTCACTAAAAATCATGTACCATTTATCTCCTTGTTTTACTGTCTCTGTTAAATATTTACCTCCTTCACTTTCTTCATCAATCTTGGATTGCTCCCACGAATCCCATATATGGTAATGCTGTTTTGTAATAGTTGAGCCCTTACTCATTACAACCGTCCACCAACCTCCACCATAAGCCATATCGGTAATATGGTAATCTTTTTTCAAATTCTCTTTTATGGTCTCTTCCGGAAACTTGCTGCTCATTATAGTTGTTTGAGAAGTATACCCGGTACCTTTCGATGCTACCATCACCCATTTGTTATCACCATAAGCAATATGAGAGATATAGTAATCGGGGTTTGTTTTCTGCAACTTTTCAATAGCAGTTTTTAATTCATCGGTGTTATTTATTAACTGATATAACTGGTTTGTGTATTTATTTTTTGAAGTAACCAGTAGCCATTCTTTACCATCGAATCTGTCTTTATAAATTATATCAGTGATATAAAAATCCTCTTTCCATGCTGTTTGTATCTCGGTGGCAGGGAAAGATTTACTTACTTTCCAGCGCTGGGTATTTATTTTTTCTCCTTTAGTATAAGAAAAATACCATTGCTCGTCAAAACCTGGGCCGCTAAAATAATTAAAACTGTTTTTATTATCTGCCGGTATTGAAACTGCTACTCTGGTATTTTCTATTTTTTCAGCCTGTTTATAAACACCGGTATATCCGACATCAACTGTATTTTCAAGATATAAATAATAAACCGAGGCTCTTTCCAACCTGTATAAAAAACGTACCTCATCCATGTCGGGTCCCATATTGACCACAATATGTGTTTTTGTAATTGTCCATTTCCCTTTGGGAACATCTGATTCCTTTTCTGAAGGTAAATAGACATACACCCTGCCATCCGTTTTAAATACCCATTTTTGTCCCTCCATTTCTTTTTCAACTTCTAATCTTTCTCCGTCTTCCTCAGTTCTTGTAATCAGCCATTTATTACTGGTGAGTATTTTCTTTGTTTCCTCAATACCGGGGCCTTGGGCATAAATGAAATTTATGCAGTTAAAAAAGGTACTACATAGTAATAAAAGGAATAATTTTTTCATATTGATTCAGATTAAGCAAATTTTATGTAACACTGCCTTTTGTTGGTATCAGTGTTAAAAAAAATAAGCCGATAAATTATGCGGAAAATATTTATGCTGTAAGCAGTTATTGTGTTCTGGTTTCAAATGCAACATAGCATTTAATTATGGTTTTCAAAGGTTAGGCAAAAAAAATCTCTAACAAATACCTATAAATAAATATTTTCTGAAACCTTATCCTGCCTGAAATTTCATCTGTGATGTATAAAAATCAAAAACGATTGCAAACTTAATTACGCAAAGCATTTCATTTAAACATCCTCAGCATGCCGGCCAAGAAAGAATTATGATAAGGTGCAGATAGTAAATTATAAATTAATAAAAGCCGTCCTGCGTAAAACAGGACGGCTTAATCTTTTCATTTATATTTTTATTTCATTATCCCTTCCAGCGCAAACAAAAATGCATATTCCCTTGCCCGGTCCTTCAACACTTTAAATCTTCCGCTTGCTCCACCATGGCCTGCTTCCATATTAGTATACAACATCAGTTTATTCTTATCTGTTTTCATTTCACGCAGTTTAGCAACCCATTTGGCTGGTTCAAAATATTGTACCTGGCTATCGTGCAGGCCGGTTGTTACCAGCATATTTGGATATGCCTGTTTGGTTACGTTATCGTAAGGTGAATAAGATTTCATGTACAGGTAACTTTCTTTATTGGCAGGATTGCCCCACTCATCGTATTCGTTTGTTGTAAGTGGTATAGATGCATCACTCATCGTTGTAACAACATCAACAAACGGTACGCCAGCAATAACGCCATGCCACAGATCGGGCCGCATGTTTACCACAGCACCCATCAGCAATCCGCCGGCACTGCCACCACTGGTATATAAATGTTCCTTGCTGGTATATTTACCGGCCAGTAAAAATTCGGCACAGTCAATAAAATCGGTGAAGGTGTTTATCTTCTTCATCATCTTCCCATCTTCGTACCAGCTTCTGCCCATCTCCTGACCGCCTCGTATGTGTGCAATGGCAAATGCAAAACCACGGTCAAGCAAACTTAACCGTACACTGCTGAAAGCCGCTTCCATGCTGGCACCGTAAGAACCATAGCCGTATAACATTAAAGGTGCATTGCCATCCTTCTTAAATCCTTTTTTATAAACAATACTGATAGGAATTTTTGTTCCATCCTTAGCAGTTGCCATTACCCTTTCGGTTGCATAATCTGCAGGTTTAAAAGTGCCGATCACTTCCTGTTGCTTCATCAGTTTCTTTTCTTTGGTAACCATGTTGTAATCATATACCGAGTTAGGTGTGGTCAATGAAGTATAATTATACCGCATCACATCTGTATTATAATCTGGTAAAGCAGAAATGTTTGCTGCATACGCAGCTTCATCAAACGGCAGATAATGAGAGCTGTTATCTTTGGTGTTGAGGATATGAATCTGTGTTAAACCATCTTTTCTTTCGGAGATAGCCATGTAGTTTTTAAATAGATCGAAGCCCTGAATTAAAACTTTATCATTATGTGCAATCAACTCTTTCCAGGATGCTGAATCCGTTTTATTTTCGGCACAGGTCATTACTTTAAAATTCTTTGCCTGCAGATTGGTGCGTATGTAAAATTTATCATTGGCATGATCAACGTCGTACAGTACTTCCTTCATCCTGGGTTGAAAAACTTTAAAGGCATCTTCGGGCTTATTAGCATCTATATACCTGTACTCAGATGAAAGTGTAGCACCGGAACCAATCAAAATAAATTTATCCGACTTGGTTTTACTTATACCTATATAATTGGTTGGGTCTTTTTCTTCATACACTGTTTTATCCGTTGCAGCATCGGTACCCAGTTTATGCCTTTTAATTTTTTCAGATAAAAGTGTTACCGCATTTTTTGAAGTATAAAACAAAGTGAGGTTATCATTTGCCCAAACGGGTTGGCCCTCTGTATTGGGGATTTTGTCTTTATAAATTTCACCGGTCTCCAGGTTTTTTACATAGATGTCGTACTGGCGCCTGCTCAGCATATCAATACCATAAGCCAATAGTTTATTATCCATGCTCACAGCAAAACCAGTAGCAGAAAAGTAATTGTGCCCTTCGGCCATCGCATTAACATCCAGCAAAATTTCTTCTGCAGCCTGTAGATTTCCTTTTTTACGACAGTACACAAAATAGTCTTTGCCTTCTACCACACGGCTGTAATAAAAATACCCGTTTTGAAATGTGGGAACGCTTTCATCTTTTTCTTTTATCCTTGCCTTCATTTCGGTGTACAGGTTTTCCTGCAGTGTTTTTGTGCCGCTCATCATGGTATCATAATAAGCGTTTTCTGCTTTAAGGTAATCAACAACCTTTGTACTGTCGGAGCCCTTTTTAAAATAATCATTCATCCAGTAATAATTATCAATACGGGTATCGCCATGTGCAATTAATTCCTTTGCATTCTTTTCAGCAACTGGCGGCGCAACACTGTCGGCCCAATTGTAAGCTGTAGTTGTCATTTTCGATTCTTCATTTTTATTGTTACATGATGAAATTACTAAAGCAGCAATGATGATTGCCGGCATGATGTGTTTTTGCATAAACTGTTATTTTGGTTGATGATTAATTTCTTCTTGCCAATACAATCGTATTCTTAAACTGTTTTTTCTTTCCAGCCAAATTAAATACTTCGGTGTACATAATATAAATGCCAACCGGAAGTTTTTGAAATTTTTCTCCAAGCCCATCCCAGCGGAAGTTACCTTTTATTCCGCACAATGCATTGCGTTGCAGGTAACGTACCGGTCTTCCGTTTGCATCAAAGATGGTAATATTAGCCACATAACCCGGGGATGGAAAACTGTAATCAATGGTAGCAAAATCATCCAGTCCATCATTGTCTGGCGAAACTATTTCGGGTGTTACCGTTATCTCTCCCTTCACCTGTAAGTCAAGCCGGTACTGCGAATTTTTGTATGTTGGCGTGCCATAGCCAACACTCGTTGCCGCAGAATGCCAGTTAGCTTCGCTTTGAGTTGCGGCATTGAAATCAATCCGCTCCAGTGCAACTCCTTCCCGGTTATCAATTAATTTAAAATGCCATTTCTCATCATACTTTAATTCATCGGTAATATTTCCGTGGGCATTTAAAATAATCACATCGCCTTTATCATCATTGAACGATGGCATGGAAGCAACTGTTACAAATGCATCTATATTTTGTGCGATGAAATCTCTTTTTACAGTAGCAGGGTCTTCAGTTATCACCATAAAATCCTGCGGAAACAATAAATAATTATCTGTACTGAGTTGTTTGATATTACTGATAACACCAGCTGTACTTCTGTTAGCGATATACATTTGCTTTAAGTCGATGATCTTATTACTGCGGTTATAAATTTCTACATAATCTGTTCCATTTGATTTTGGATTGAAAAGGATTTCATTGATAACAATGTTCAGGCTGTCAGCTATTTCACTTAACCCAAGTCTTGCTGTATTTTTTGTACCGATGATATTTCCCTTACAATCTGTAACGGCCGATACGGTGATTGTATATACTTTATTGCTGAGCAACGGTGTATTTAATCTTAAACTTACTTTATCAAAAGTTGGTGTAACTGCAATAGCAGATTGAGGAATGCCAATACCATCACTAATGCTGTAATTAGCTGTCGTAGCCGCTTTCAAACTATCCAAAGGTTCATCAAATACAAGGCTGATGTTTACACTGTCTGTTGCATAAGCCCTTAATAACTGCGGTACTGCGGCATCTGCATTAATTGCTTCCACCGCATTTTTCTTTCCCGGTGTGCCGCCTTTAATATCAGTGCTTGCTTTCCAGTTTGTATATCCACTGCACGGATTTTTAGTGTCAATCATTTCCAATGTCCAGCCACCGTCTTTTTTTAATTCATTCTGGTACCAGGCATCGGTATAACTTACCGAGTGTATAATTCTGTTTTGCGGGCTTCGTAAATAAATAACATCGCCGGTATTATCTAATGAAGGAAAACTGGTAACGGAAATGGTTGGGCCGTAGGCACTCATACCTGCTACTGCACTGGCTGTGCAAACAATTACAAAACTATCGGGCAATAAATTATAAGATGGCATGGTGCCGCTTTGGCCGTTGGCATCGCCAATGCGCCAGCCCAGTAAATTAAATGCAGTGGTAGATGTGTTGCGTAATTCTATCCATTCATTATTAGGTAAACCGATCTGCGGCGTTGGGTCGACCATCAGTTCATCAATTACAATATCATAGCGGTTTGCAACCTGTGCATGCGCAATAAAACCACTAAGAATAGAAAAGACAAGTATGCTGTATTTTTTAAACATGGGGCACTTATTTAGTTATTAAAAATATAAATAATTTGGAAAGAATGCCAGTTTTCTGGTTACATTTGTGCTCAACATGCAAAAAATAAAATTCATAAAACAGTCAGAGAAATCATTCTCAGTAAAGAAGGTGTGACGTTTTATTTATAAAATAAGTACTGGCCTTCCTAAAACGGGAAGGCTTTTTTTTAACCTCACCCCGTCCCTCTTCAAGTGGAGAGGGTGAGGCGAAGATTGAAGCGAATTGGGCTTTTAATTATTTATTAATAAAGTAAAAAACAAAAAATGAAAGTTGCAGTAGTAGGCGCTACCGGACTGGTAGGCACAAAAATGTTACAGGTACTGGCCGAAAGAAATTTTCCTGTAGATGAACTAATTCCGGTTGCTTCGGAAAGAAGCATTGGAAAAGAAATAACCTTTAAAAACAAACAGTACAAAATTGTAAGCGCTGCAACTGCCATTGCCTCCAAACCTGATGTGGCTATTTTTTCTGCCGGTGGAAGCACTTCTTTAGAGCTGGCTCCACAATTTGCAGCAGCCGGTATTACCGTAATTGACAATTCAAGTGCATGGCGAATGGACCCTACAAAAAAATTAGTGGTGCCCGAAGTAAATGCTGATGTTTTGACAAAGGAAGATAAGATTATTGCAAACCCAAACTGCTCTACCATACAAATGGTGGTGGTTTTAAAACCCCTGCACGATAAATACAAAATAAAAAGAGTAGTGGTTAGCACTTACCAAAGTGTTACCGGCACCGGCGTAAAAGCTGTTACACAATTAATGAACGAGCGCAAAGGCATTGAAGGCGAGATGGCTTACAAATACCCCATTGACCTGAATGCTATACCACATATTGATGTGTTTTTAGAGAACGGTTATACCAAGGAAGAAATGAAAATGGTTTTGGAAACCAACAAAATAATTGGTGATGACAATATTAAAGTTACCGCCACCTGCGTACGTATACCAACCATGGGTGGACACAGCGAAAGCGTGAACATAGAATTTGAAAATGATTTTGATGTGGATGAAGTAAAAGAGCTGCTGAGCAAGGCTCCCGGTGTGGTGCTTAAAGATGATGTTGCCAATTTTATTTACCCCATGCCTTTAACAGCATTTGATAAAGACGATACTTTTGTTGGCCGCATCAGAAGAGATGAAACACAAGCCAATACTTTAAACTGCTGGATAGTGAGCGATAACCTGCGCAAAGGCGCTGCTACCAATGCGGTGCAGATTGCGGAGTATTTAGTAGCAAAGAACATGTTGTAAAAAAACCCTCCGCCCGCTAAAAAGCCTCACCCCAACCCCTCTCCAAAAGAGAGGGAACTGGTAGATTAAACGAAGATCGAATAGATATTTTATTTATAGAAAAGAGCCATCAAAAACTGATGGCTCTTTTAATTTTATATAACATAATCTTCGAA
>JAYUZB010000252.1:0-3566 GCA_043752185.1 Chitinophagaceae bacterium | reverse complement strand
CTAAAAAGATTTAGAATGGCACTGATAAAGAGTATTTCCGGCATTAGAGGCACCATCGGCGGAAAAACCAATGATAACCTTACCCCTGTTGATATTGTGAAGTTTGCAGCAGCTTACGGAAGCTGGATATTACAACAAGGCAGTAATACAAAAATAGTTATTGGCCGTGATGGACGCATAAGCGGCGAAATGGTGAGCAACTTAGTGGTTAACACATTAATTGGCCTGGGGCTTGATGTGGTTGACCTTGGTTTAAGCACCACACCAACAGTTGAAATGGCTGTTACATTTGAAGAAGCTGCAGGTGGTATTATTCTTACTGCCAGCCATAATCCCAAAGAATGGAACGCTTTAAAGTTGCTGAACAACAAAGGCGAATTCATCAGCGGCGATGAAGGCAAACTAATTTTATCGGCTGCCGAAAAGGAGGATTTTAATTTTGCCAAAGTAGATTAACTGGGCACTTACCGCAAAGATGAAAGTTTATTACAAAAACATATTGATGCTGTGCTGGCATACGAACTGGTAGATGCCGCAGCAATAAAAAAACAGAATTTTAAAATTGTGGTTGATGCGGTGAACAGCACCGGCGCCACTGCAGTACCAGCCTTGTTAAAAGCATTGGGTGTAAAAGATATTGTGGTTTTAAATGCAGAAGTGAATGGAAATTTTGCACACAACCCTGAGCCACTTCCTGAGCATTTAACCGAATTAAGCAGTGCGGTGGTTACTCAAAATGCCAGCCTGGGTATTGCAGTTGACCCCGATGTTGACCGCCTTTGTTTTGTTTGCGAAGATGGTAGCATGTTTGGCGAAGAATATACATTGGTTGCAGTGGCCGATTATGTGCTGAGCAAAAGAAAAGGAAATACGGTTTCCAACATGTCATCAACAAAGGCTTTAAAAGATGTGACAATAAAACATGGTGGAGAATATTTTCCCAGCATGGTTGGTGAAGTAAACGTGGTAAATAAAATGAAAGCAGTAAATGCAGTGATTGGTGGTGAAGGAAACGGCGGCATTATTGTTCCCGACCTGCATTACGGCCGCGATGCACTGATTGGCATTGCATTGTTCTTAACGCATCTGGCCAAAAGCAAAAAAACCATCAGGCAGTTGCGCAATACCTATCCCGATTATTTCATCAGCAAAAATAAAATTGAGCTGAGTAATGGCACCGATGTAAAAACTATTTTTAAAAATATCAAAGACCTGTATAAGAACCATCCGATAAATGCAGAAGATGGTTTAAAGATTGAGTTTGATAACGACTGGGTACATTTACGCACCAGTAATACCGAACCCATCATTCGTATTTATGCCGAAAGTAATTTTGAAACAACAGCAGATAATATTGCAAAAAGATTGATGCAGGATATTGGGAAGATGATGTAATTGTGTTACACGAATTTTATGGCACTAATTACACGAATTAAGAAAGCAAATGTTTGATATAATTCGTGTAATTAGTGTAATTCGATAGAATTAGTGTAATAAAATTCTTTAAAAACATAATTATGAGTTCGCCACGCATTTATTTCGACAACGCCGCCACCACCGCACTCGATCCACAGGTGCTGGAAACCATGATGCCTTACTTAACCGAAAAGTTTGGTAATCCATCTTCCATTTATTCTTATGGGCGTGAGAGCCGCATGGCCATTGAAACAGCCCGTAAAACTGTTGCAAAAATTTTAAACGCACACCCTGCCGAAATATTTTTTACCAGCGGTGGCACCGAGAGCAGCAACACAGCAATTTCCTGCGCCATACGTGATTTAGGCTGCAGGCATATCATTACTTCGCCCATTGAACACCACGCTGTAACACACACGGTTGAGCATATAGATAAACTGGACGTTGCCAAAGTGAGCTATGTAAAATTATTACCCAATGGCCATGTAGATATTGACGACCTTGAAAAATTGCTGGCAGCCGCCGATGAAAAAGTATTGGTTACATTAATGCACGCCAATAATGAGATTGGCAATATTTTAGATATTCATGCAGTGGGCGAATTATGCAAATTGTATGGCGCCATTTTTCACAGCGATACGGTGCAAACTGTTGGCCACTTTCCTTTTGACTTGCGCAACACACCAGTACATTTTATTACCGGTGCTGCACATAAATTTCACGGGCCAAAAGGCGTGGGCATTTTATACATCAACGAAAATGTACGCATAAAACCCTTTGTACACGGCGGCGGACAGGAACGCAACATGCGGGCAGGCACCGAAAACCTGTACGGCATTGTGGGCTTTGCCAAAGCACTGGAAATGGCTACCGCCACCCACGAAGAAGACATGGCATACATTGGCACACTGAAGTATTACATGATGGACGAACTGAAAAAAAATATTCCCGGCATTGCATTTAACGGCGATGCATTGGGCCGTTGTTTATACACGGTGCTAAGCGCCAGTTTTCCCAAGACAGAAAAATCGGAGATGATACTTTTTAATCTCGACATAAATAATATTTGCGCCAGCGGCGGCAGCGCCTGCACCAGCGGCGCCGACCAGGGCAGTCATGTTATCCGTGCCATCAACAACAACCCCAACCAGGTAACGGTGCGTTTTAGTTTTAGCAAACATAATACAAGGGAAGAAGTTGATACGGTGGTCGAAAAGTTGAAGGACCTGGTCTGACGCCCTCGTCTGACCATGACGAATGTTTAAACCACAAAGCACACTAAGATTTTTTCACAAAGGGTACAAAGGATTTCTTTGTGCCCTTTGTGTTTTCCTTCGCTTCTGTCATGCTGAGGAACGAAGCATCTAACTCTCCGCTTCTGTCATGCTGAGGAACGAAGCATCTCCTGCTAAGAAGCGATTATTTTTTTGAGCCCAGCTACATTAATTCTATTCAGCTTTATTGGCGTCGCACTCTTGTACAGTATAACTTTATTGGGCTTTTATCTAAGCGTAGATTTCGCTATAAAATAAAATTATTAAAGTACCAGAATTTTGTATATTTATAAACTACCAAATAACATTTTGCTATGGATGACAAAACTTCACTTGCGCTAATCATTGGGTTATCATCATCATTAATCACCTTACTAGCAACAAAATTTTTTGACATTTTCATAAGCAAGAAGCAACACAGATATAATATCGAGAAAGCCTTCTTTGAAAAAAAAGTCTCAGCAGCAGAAATAATTGTATCGCAGCTTACGGTTCTATCTGGCGCACTTTTCCATTGTACTCTTTTATTTGAAAGACTTAAGAATAAAGACTATTTCGCTGATGAAACTGAAATAGAGAAATCCGTTGATGAAAATCTTGAAAAAAATATAGCTGCTCAAATTAAGACAGCTGACAATTCCGTATTTCTGATTGCAAATTCCCTAACATTATATTTTGACATAGAAGAAGATGAAAGCTTAAAGTTTAAATTATCAACAGCTCTTCACAATAGTATGGGTTTAATTGGAGAAAAAATGGATGCTGTAGACAATGCCTACGATGATTTTTTAAAATTTGCAGGTACAAATGAAGAAGAAAATGCAGCTCAAAAATTTATTTTTTTTCACAACGAATATAAAAATCAAATTCAAATTG
>JAYUZB010000251.1:0-3581 GCA_043752185.1 Chitinophagaceae bacterium | reverse complement strand
TTTTTAATTTCAACAAAAAACTATTCATTTTTACCATTTAACATTTATCCTCTTCCTAAATCCCCAACATTTCCTAAATTCCCGCCTGAAACAAACATCAGGTATGAAACAACACTTTATTGCACTGGCAATTACAACACTTGCAGGTTTTACCGCAATAGCACAATCAGATAAAAAAGTATTAACCGCTTCCAATTACGACCAGGCCACCAAGGCTTTGGGTTTTAATGTAGGTAAGCTGGTTTACCGTTACAACGTAAACCCAAACTGGCTGCCCAATGGTAAATTCTGGTACTCCGTAGCAGTACCGGGCGGTGTGGAATTTGTATTGATAGACCCAGCCGATGGAAGCCGCAAAACAGGCCCCGATAAAAAATCAATTCTGCCCGATGAAAGTGGTGCTGCTCCTGTAGGCACTGGCCGCAGAAGAGGAGGCAATGGAATGGAAAGCCTTTCGCCCGATGGTAAAAAAGCAGCATTTATTAAAGACTGGAACCTGTGGGTACGTGATGTGGAAAGTAAAAAAGAAACGCAACTAACTTTTGATGGTGTAAAAGATTTTGGTTACGCTACCGACAATGCAGGCTGGACACATAGCGACCGTCCAATTATGCTCTGGAGCCCCGACTCGAAAAAGATAGCAACCTTTCAGCAGGATCAACGCTACGTAAGCACCATGTACCTGGTATCTACAAATGTGGGTGCACCCAGGCTGGAAGAATGGAAATACCCACTGCCACAGGATACTGCCATTGTAAAAATTCACCGGGTGATTATTGAAGTAGATAACCCTAAAGTAATCCGCTTAAAAATACCTGCCGATGAGCATAGAGGAACGCTGAGTGATGATATCGCATCAAGCGGTGGTTATGATGACAACGAATGGAATGCCGATGCAAGTAAATTGTTTTTTGTTTCTACCAGTCGTGATCATAAAGTTGAAAAAGTTCGCACTGCCGATGCCACAACCGGCGATGTAAAAGAAGTGTTTACCGAAAAAGTTGCCACCCAATACGAAAGCGGGCAAGGTACCATCAACAACCGTTTTTTACATAAAACCAACGAGATAATCTGGTACAGCGAGCGTGACGATTGGGGGCATTTGTATATGTACGATGCAACCACCGGCAAACTAAAATATCAAATTACAAAAGGTGCATGGGTTGTTACACAATTATTAAAAGTTGATGAAGCAAACAAGGTACTTTACTTTATGGCCAATGGTCGTGAGCCGGGCCGTGACCCTTATTATGCCCATTTTTACAGTATTAATTTTGATGGCAGTAATTTAAAACTGTTAACACCCGAAGATGGTAATCACAACATTACTTTCTCACCGGATGTAAAATATTTTACCGATAATTATTCGCAACCACATATACCACCGGTTTCTGTTTTAAGAGATACGAAAGGCAAATTAATTGCCGAACTTGAGAAAACCGATATCAGCAAATTACTGGCTACTGGCTGGAAACCTGCCGAACCCATCAAGGTAAAATCAGCAGATGGTAAATGGGACCTGTATGGCCTGATGTTTAAACCAAAAGATTTCGATGCTAATAAAAAATATCCCATCATCAACTATGTCTATCCGGGTCCGCAAGGCGGGGGCGTTGGTAGCCGTAGTTTCGGCCCTTCACGTGGCGATCACCAGGCACTTGCCGATCTAGGTTTTTTGGTTGTAATTATTGATGGCAGTTGCAACCCCGATCGTTCTAAATCTTTTCACGATGCCTGTTATGGTAACATGGGCGACAATACACTGCCCGACCAGGTGGCCGGCATTAAACAACTGGCAGCTGCAAGGCCTTATATGGATATAGATAAAGTAGGCATCTGGGGCCACTCTGGCGGCGGCTTTGCAACAGCCGATGCCATGTTTACCTTCCCCGATTTTTATAAAGTAGGAATTTCAGAAAGCGGAAACCACGATAACCGCAATTATGAAGATGATTGGGGCGAACGCTATATTGGGCTTGAAGAAAAAGGACCCGATGGCATTACCAATTATGCAAAACAGGCCAACCAAATGAATGCTGGTAACTTAAAAGGAAAGCTCATGCTGGCACACGGTGGTATGGATGATAATGTACCGCCTTACAATACTTATTTGGTGGTAGAGCAATTGCAAAAAGCTAATAAAGATTTCGACCTGGTGGTGTTTCCCAATGCACGCCATGGTTATGGCGCCGATGCTTTGTACATGACACGCAAGCGCTGGGATTATTTTGGTAAAAACCTGATGGGTGCCGAAGTGCCCAAAGAATACAAGATTGTTACTACCGGCAATGCAGCCCCACCACCACCTGTAAAAAAAGAAGAACCAGTAATGCCATCACGCAAGAATACTGTTTTTAAACGCATACCTGTAAGTGTAACAAATATTACGCTTGATATTTTTGATAATGGAACTGTTGATGGTGATACCATCAGTGTTTATTACAACAACAAATTGCTTGTAAGCAACCGGGGCCTTAGCGAAAAAGCCATTACCGTACAACTGATGCTGGATGTAAAAGCACCACAGCACGAGATTGTTCTTTTTGCTCATAACCTCGGCAGTATACCACCCAATACAGCCACCGTTATTGTAAAAGCAGGTGATAAGCGTTACAATTTACGTCCCAGCGCAAGCCTTACTGAGAATGCTGTGCTGGTATTGGATTATAAACCAAAGCAATAACTTACTGTCATCCTTAGGCAATAAGCATTTCAATATTGGGAAGTATAAATATGATTAATAAATGAAGCCGGTAATTTTTTTACCGGCTTCATTTTTTTATATTGGTACTATTGCTTCAATCACTGGTACTGTATATCTTTAAGCAACTTTTAAAATTATCTGAGTAGGGAGTGGTTACTCAGTATTGTTTTTTTTAAAGCAAGTACCATTATGAAAAAATATTTTTTTCAGGTTGCCAGCATCCTCATTCTTATTTTTTCTATTATCGGTTTTTCCGATAATCTGTTTACCGATGTTGGACAGAAAAGCAACAGCGACCCTAAATTTATCATTCACGGATTGTTTTGTTTTGCATGGATTGTTATACTGGTTATACAAACCAATTTCATCCTCAAAGGCAATATCAAAGCACACATGAAACTGGGTATTGCGGGTATGATTGCTGCTGCCGGTGTGTTCATTACCACGGTGTATATATTTGTGGTAATTTATAAAGGGTGGGATGCCATGCCATATTATGTAAAGTCGAACCGTATTTTTATGCCTTTGTTTGGAATTTGGGTATGGCTTGGCTATCTCAATAGAAAGAGACCTATACTGCACAAGCGGTTTATGTACATTGCAACGCTTTACATGTTAGGCCCAATACTGGATAGGGCAATTAATCATTTTTACCTGCAAAAAATTGTTAGCGAATTTGTTCTGTATGACGTTATTGTAAAAGTTCTTTGGTTCCTTTTTTTTATTTTTCTTTTTATCTACGACTGGAAAACCCTGCAAAAAATACATCCTCTCAGCCTGATTGGCGCTGCGCTTTTTGTACTTACATGGGTTTTTGATATATATACATAAAACGCCTAATTACCGCTTTATCTACAAAAAAGCCACTCTTCAGCAG
>JAYUZB010000250.1:0-3594 GCA_043752185.1 Chitinophagaceae bacterium | reverse complement strand
AAACCATAGCGGTAGTCGGCATAAATTTTTATAAAGTCGGCGCCTTTACCAATTTGTGTTCTTACTGCATTGGCCATACTTTCCAAACCGGTAACTTCTTCGGCACCCTTAATTACATCCACATCAGCGTTCTGGGGGTTGGGCCCGTAAGTTCCTTTTGCTACAATGGCCCTGGTAGCAATGATCATGCGGGGGCCGGGTATTATTCCTTTTTCAATAGCGGTTTTTAAACCTGCATCATCATACATGGCCCCTTCTGTTCCCAGGTCCCGTATGGTAGTAAAACCTGCCATCAGCGTAGCTTTGGCATGGTTCACTGCACGGGCTGTTCTTTCTGCACGGCTTTCTTTCAATACCTGGTCATCCCAGGACACCTCATTGTAAGGATGCAATAATATATGTGCATGCCCTTCTATCAAACCGGGTAAAAGCGTTGTATTTTTTAGTTCGATGATTTGGGTGCCGGCGGGTAATTTAAATTGCATGGGGCCTGCTGCTGCAATTCTTTCGTTCTTAACTAATACCACCCAACCGGTATGCATATTTTCTCCATCAAAAACACGGTCGGGTTTCAGCAACATGTAAGTATCATTTTGGGCAAAGCTGCACAGCGTGATGCAAACAAAAATAAACGGCAAATAAATTTTCCTTTTCATGAAGGAAAGTTAAGGCAATTTGGTGCAGTTATTATCAGTTTTAATCACTGCAGCTTTTGTAATTGCATTAGCAGATTTCAAAGACACGACTCTCGGTACGGCTTATTTCGGGACAAGTTATGATGGTTTAATAACGGCTCAATGTAACCGGATCCTGTTATACATGTCGTGCATGATCTGCATATGCGGTGCAGTAAGCACTGCCAATCCTAAAAACAAATATCCGGCAACAGCATTGCTGCTTACAAACATAAAACCTGTTAACCCAAATAAACCAATGCCTGCAATAGCCAACAGGCTGTACAACAAAATTTGTTTAGTGATTATATTACGGGAGAAGGTGTTTTTATTTCTAAGGTAGAAAACGATGTTGCTGAGTGATAGAACAGAATGCCATATCACAAAATAAAAGGTGAAGCCAAGCAACATTGGCAGGTTAAAAAGAATAAAAAGGATAACTGCAAATCGAACGAGGAACTCACCTTTTTCATTTGCATTGGAATTACCATTTCGCAGAAAATAGATAAAAGTGGTGGTAAAGAATAAAATACCGGATGCAGACAACAGGTAATAGCGGTTTACATCAATCCAGTTAATGAGTATTGCATTTTCTTTCCCTGCTTCAAACAATGTATAAATTGGCTTTACTTCCTCAAAATGATGCAGCAGTATTACAGATAGAATTACCAACCCGTATGAAATAACAAAAAGTTTTCCGGTTAGTGTATTGGTTTTAAATTGATGTAAATCAGTTTCTCCAAAATGATATGCTGCAAAAAAAATAAATAATAAATTACCTGCTACCGGAAAAAACCAAAGTATAGCGGCAAATAAAAGGAGACGGCTTATGTAAATTGCCAGGAATTTCAATTTGGAAAAGGCTTTCTTTTGAACATGTGCTGTGCGGTTTGCCACCAGTAAATCGGCAGCACCATGCGGTACGCCCAGCAAAATAATACCTGATAAAAAAATAATGAATTGTGTAGTGGTGCTAACCGGTGTAATATATTGCTGAAACAACAGCAGCAAAGCGCCAACGATTAATAACACAATCCGCATCATTTAATTTTTATTGGTGAGCAAAAATAAAACAAAAAGTGTGATAGGGTTAGTATCACACTTTTTGAAAATCAACTATGCAGTTGCAGTTGTTTTATCTGATTGTGCCAGTGCATAAATAACCAGGCCAAAGCCAATTTTATTAATGGCATCACCAATGTTGTAAACGATGTCCATTGATAATCCTTCCCATATCCTCATTCCAAACAAGCCACCTTCGGTACCTGCTATATAGCCTACCGGATAAATGGCCCATCCAACCAGTACAAACCAGCCAAGGGTTCTTACTGCTTTTGCTACCGCAGGGCCTGCATTGTTTGCCAATTTGGCCACATCTCCAAACCATACCAGGTACACAATATAGAAGTACGCAATACCGCTTAATAATCCCCAGATCCAACTTTGGGTTTCTTTACCATAAATGGCTTCGCCAATATAACCTGTTACCAGCATAATTACCGAAGCAGCAATCAGTTTCCACAATAAGGCGATTTTACCTCCGGCCTTTTTGGTGATCAAATAAAATTCAACACACATTAAAGGCACAGTAAGAAGCCAGTCTACATACCGGAAAAATATTGGCGACTCGCCGGTTTCCAGGTTGTAATCACGCATGTAATAATAGTGTACAGCGGCAATAAAAGTAATGAGACCGGATACAAGAATGGATGTTCTCCATTTTTTTTCAACGTTCGACATTTCGAAGAAGAAAAAAACTGCGGCGGCCATCATGGCCATTGTGCCTACAAAAAATGTAAAGGCAACATAATTGTTGTTTGCAATTGGGAGTACCCCAAGAAGATTTAGATGCATGTTTTTTGGTTTATTGTGATAAAAAAATTGAGTGTTTAAAATGCAACAGCTCCTTTTGTTTAATTTTATACTATAAACCCTAAACAACAAATTGTAAAGGTGGTTCAGTTTTTTTGGAGAATTTTTAAAAAAAATGGCTCAAAATAAGGGTAGGGAAAGTATTGTTTAGTTTGTATGTATTAATTGACGGGATTTCTTTTACAAAAAAGTTGAAATGCATATTTTGTTGACCGTATCTCTTTCAAGTTAGCTATAATAAGTTTCAACTTAGCTTTCACAAAAGCAAATTAAGTATGGCCCGTTATATATTTAAGCATCATAATCACACTGCAGTTTATTACCTAAACCCTTTAGGAATATCTACTGTTATTTTCAGTCCCGGCTTATTTAATTTATCATTACCCAAGGTTACGCCAGCATCCTCCTGATAGGGTTGGTCCTGCGCCGACCTGTTAAAGTAAGAACCTGTAGTAATGTTTCTGACAGCACTGGCAAGACTTGCTTCGTTCAAATCGCCCCAGTCTTTGTCAAGCCCATCTGCTACCTGTCCATTCACGGCAAAGCCATTATAATAATTTCCTTCGCCGTTCTTATTTACTGTTTTAAATGATACCGGAAAAATATACCAGTCGCTTACAGGTATCGGATAAAAGCCGACGGGTTTGCCATGTGTGGGTGTAGCGCCAATGAGTTTTACATCCATATGGGGTTTAAGATTATTTATAACCAGCTCACTTGCCGAAGCAGTTCCCCTGCCTACAATAAAATACACATCATCCAGGTTTAGTGAACCCGCTTTATTAAAATTGGTTGTTGCATTGCTTGCACTGTTTTTACTGTTGTACAACTGCTGCATCATCATCGCCCCGTTTGATGCAGACTTTACCAGGTAATTGCTTAATTGTGCCGCAAGCGATACATAACCACCACCATTGTAACGCAGGTCAACCACTACATCAGTAACCTGTGCATTGGCAAAGCGGGTGAACACTCTTTGAAATTCGCTTTTTACCTGGTTTATATTTCCTAAAAAAGAATTGAATACAAGGTACCCGATGGTTTTACC
>JAYUZB010000249.1:0-20585 GCA_043752185.1 Chitinophagaceae bacterium | reverse complement strand
ACTGGTTAATGGTTTTCTTTTTAAAAAAGCGCTGATGCAGGAGCATTTTAATGAAAATTATATGGAAAGTGCAAAGTATCCTAAAGCCACATTTAAAGGATCTATTACGGATATGAGCAAAGTTGATTTTAAAAAAGACGGTTCTTACAATGTAACTGTAACCGGCGACTTAAACATGCATAATGTAACCAATAAAATTACGGTACCGGCTGTAATACAGGTTAAGGGAAACACCGTATCGGCAAATACTGCATTTAAAGTTAAGCTTGATGATTTTAAAATTTCTGTACCAAAGGTTGTTGAAAACAATATTTCAAAAACCATTGATTTGAAAGTAGACTGTAATTATGAACCCAGGTAATTTTATTGAAATTCTATAAATTTATTTAGTATGAAATCTCTTAAAGTATGGTGCTTTTTTTTGTTGATGGGTATGTTTTATGAAGCCGCTGCACAAGATACCACCGACCTGATGAATTTGCTTGAAAAAGAAATGACCTCTACCAAGGATATGACCTCTTATACCACCGCCACTTTTAAAACCACCCGACTGGTAAACGGCCACTCGGTTGAAAATGTGGCCAAAGGTGTGATGGATGTAAAAATATCCCACCGCTTTGGTAATCTTAACGAAGGCTTTTATGAACTTTTTGGCTTAGATAAAGCAACCATGCGTATTGGTTTTGATTATGGAATTACCAACACCCTGATGATTGGTGTTGGACGTAGTACATACCAAAAAACATACGATGCCTTTTTTAAATTAAAAATATTGAGGCAATCAAAAGGTAAAAGAAAAATGCCCATAACGCTTAGCTATGTACCCACCATTGCATACCGGTCGCTTAAGTGGGAAGACCCTAACATAAAAAATCACGCCAGCTCCAGGTTGTCCTATTCTCACCAGCTCATTATTGGCCGTAAATTTTCTGAAGGCACTTCGTTACAGTTAATGCCAACATTTATACATCAAAACCTGGTTACCGGTGCCAACGACCCCAACGATCTTTTTGCAATTGGTATTGGCGGCAGACAAAAAATAAGCAAGCGGATCAGTATTAATGTTGAATATTATTACCAGTTAGAAGATTATAAACTGCCCGGTACCAGAAACTCTTTGTCAGTAGGTTTTGATATTGAAACGGGCGGCCACGTTTTTCAGGTTCATTTTACCAATTCGCCTGGCATGAACGAAAGAACTTTTATTGCAGATACAAAAGGCGGATGGGATAAAGGCGACATTCTTTTCGGCTTCAATATTTCGAGGGTATTTACCATTCGTAATAAGCGTTAATGCAAGAGATTATCTTTACTTTTTAAATTGATTCCGTTTACTAAACGCATGTTTCAAAAATCCATCATACTTTTTAGCTTGCTGATATTGTTTTCATCAAATGTTAGTGCTCCGCCGCCATTGTATGCCGTAAACTCTGGTAGTATCGTCTTCCGATCAGATGCGCCGCTTGAACTGATAAAAGCAGGCAGTAATGAGTTAAAGGGTATTTTCAATGCCGAAAAAAAGCAATTTGCATTTACTTTAAATGTAAATAGTTTTAAAGGTTTCAACAGCCCATTACAGCAGGAGCACTTTAATGAAAACTATCTCGAAAGCAACAAATATTCCCGGGCATCGTTTGATGGTAAAATAATTGAAGATATAGATTTAAATAGAAACGGATTCTACAATATCAGGGCAAAGGGAAACCTTACAGTGCATGGTATAACCCAGGAACGAATTATTAAATGCGAATTAACTATTAAAAATAATATAGTAAGCATTAAATCAAATTTTACGGTGTTGCTGGGCGATCATAATATTACCATTCCAAAAGTTGTACACGAAAAGCTGGCATCTGAAATAAAAGTTGAAGTAAAAGCTGATATGATTGAGAAGTAAATTAACAGTACCAAAACTAATGAAGGGCATATTTATGTTCATCATCGTTTTATGTGTAGCTATTCCCTGCAGTGTTGCGCAACAACCGGGCAACAAATCCTTTAAACTGCTCGACGACAACGAACCCTTTAAAATTAACTGCTTATTTAAAACCAACGAAGGTTATATATATGTCGGTACCACCAACGGACTATTCAGTTTCGACGGCATCCGCTTTAAAAAAATTAATTTTTCAACCGCAGGTATCAAAGATACCGTTACCGCAATTTTTCAGGATAACGGCAACCAGCTTTGGGTAGGTTTTAAAAGCGGGCGCATTGCAAAAAAAATAAAAGGCAGCCTGCAATATTTTGAGATAGAAGAAGGAAATCCCAAAGTTGCCATCACTTCATTTATACAGGACAAACAAAATAATATTTGGTTTGCCACCAATGGCGAAGGCATATATTATTTCAGCAATAAACATCTTTATCTTATTAATACCGAAAACGGGTTAAGCGATCTTCATGTACGCACAATTACACTTACAGCCAATGGCGATGTACTTGCCGCTACCGACCAGGGCATTAATGTTTGCCGCTTGGTTAATGGAAAAGCAATAGTAAATGTAATTGGCCCCAAAGATGGCTTGCCCGATTATTATGTTACCGCCATAACCCCTGCCGGCAATAATATCTTTTGGATTGGTATGCAGGAAAAAGGATTTTGCCAATACAATCATAGTAGCGGAAAAATAACCACACCCTCAGCTACCCTAACCTGGAACTATGGACAGGTGAACGACCTGCTGGTTTCGCAAAAAAGTTTGTGGGTTGCCACTGAAGAAAACGGATTACTGAACCAACCAGGAATTGATGCTCCTGCTACCGTTTTTAAATCTGCTGCGGTCATTCAAAATAAGGTCAGCAATTTGTTGCAGGATAATGAAGGCAATATCTGGATGTCAACTGCACACGAATTGATTGCTATTGCCGGTAATAAATTAAAATTACTGCCCGTCTATTCTCCCGAAGTTTTTGAAACCATTCATGCCACCCTTTGCGATTATCAGAATAATATTTGGATAAGCACCAATGCCGCATTGATAAAATACAGTTTTGCAAACGGCAGTTATACAGAAAAAAAATACAGCTTTTCTACCCTCAACAGTAAAACAGATATAGTCTCTTTATATCAGGATATTAACCACACCATTTGGATTGGCACCATGGGCAAGGGTATCATCTTATTCAATCCCGAAACAGGCCAGTCACGCAATTTAAGCGAAAACCCGCTTTTACAAAACGCCAGTATTTTAGCCATAACGGGCCGTGGCAATACAGTTTGTGCCGGCGGCCTGGAAGGTGTTGCTATGATCTTTAACATTACCAAAAAAAATAAAAGCATTACAGAAAAATACAGTTTTACAAACTACAACGATATTGAAAATGTTGGCAACAATTATATCTACAGTATTTACAAAGATTCACGTGGCCGGGTTTGGTTTGGCACTGATGGAAAAGGCATAACAGTTTTAGACAACGGAAAACTTACAACCTACAATAAGACAAATGGATTAAGAGATGATCATATTTATTCTTTTGCCGAAGACAGGAATGGCAATATCTGGTTTAATACAGAGGGGGCCGGTATTTATTGCTTTAACGGAAAAACCTTTAAAAATTATACCGATGCAGATGGTATCAGCGATTTAAAAATTACGGCACTTAAAACCGGGCCGCTAGGCAATATTATACTTGTAAATAAAAAAGGGATGGATATCCTGAACACAGAAAGCGGAACCATTTCTTACATCAATAATAAACAAGGCATTGGTGATGTAAATACCGATATGGGCAGTGTATCACAGGATACTGCAGGCAATATTGTACTAAGCACACTTCAAGGAATTGTAATGTACACGCCTGTAGAAAATACAGTTGACAGACCAAAAACAATTATTGAAAATGTGCAGTTGTTTTTAACCGATGTTGACAAAAATGTAAAAGGCATTTTCAAAAACGACCAAAACAGTTTTCAATTTAATTTTACCGGCCTATACTACACCTCGCCCGATGATGTGCATTACCAATACAAGCTTGATGGACTGGATACCGGCTGGATTCTTACCCGAGACAGGAATGTAACATTCCCCAAGCTGCAGCCCGGTAATTATAAATTTCACATCAGGTCTTCTTTAAACGAAAATTTTATAAATGCCGATGAAGCTACTTACGAATTTGTAATTGAAAAACCCATTTGGAAAAGGCTTTGGTTTATTACTTTATCAATCCTTTTTTTGCTTGGCCTGGCTTACTGGTATATTAAAAGAAGAGAAAAGCAGTTAAAAAAAGTACAGCAGCTGCAGCAGGAAAAAATACAGTTTGAGTTTCAGGTTTTACGCAACCAGGTAAACCCACATTTTTTATTCAATAGTTTTAATACACTCATTTCTTATATTGAAGAAGACCCCACCATGGCAGTTGATTATGTTGAAAAACTGTCGGCTTTTTTCAGAAATATTGTGAATTACCGCGATCAGGATGTGATAACCCTGGGAGAAGAAATTGAAGTTGTAAAAACCTATTTTTACCTGCAGCAAAAACGCCATGGTAAAAATTTATTGTTGAATATTTCAGTATCGGTCGAAGAAAAAAAAATTATATTTATACCACCACTTACCCTGCAGCTTTTAATTGAAAACGCTATTAAGCACAACGCTGTATCAAAAGAAACTCTACTCACAATAACTATAGACCTGAAAAACAAAAACCAATTGGTGATTAAAAACAACATAAACCCTAAAATAACCAGAGAGCCGGGTACAGGTACGGGTTTACAAAATATAATTAAGCGGTATAGTTTGCTTAGTAACAAGCCGGTAATTGTAAATAATGATGGCACTTATTTTACTGTAATTTTACCCATTTTACATAAACCTTAATTAATGACAATACTAATTATTGAAGATGAGGAACCCGCATTCAAAAGGTTGCAGAAAATGCTGAAGGAGCTTGAGCCTGGTCACACATTACTTGATCAGATCGTAAGCGTTTCTTCGGCCGTAAAATGGTTTAAAGAAAATGATGCCCCCGATCTCATGATTTCTGACATTCAGTTATCAGATGGAATTAGCTTCGAAATTTTTAAACAGGTTAACATTAAATGCCCCGTTATTTTTACAACCGCTTACGATCAATATGCCATTGAAGCATTTAAAGTAAATAGTATTGATTATTTACTTAAACCCGTTAAAAAAGAAGAACTGGAGAAAGCTGTAACTAAATTCAAATCGCTTACACCTGCTACAGCTTTCCCTTCCATTGATATTAATAAACTGCTGCAATCGCTGCAGCCTGCCGGTATAGAATACAAAAAACGTTTTGTGGTACGCTATGGCGAACATATCAAGACAATAAATGTAGAAGAGGTAGTTTATTTTTATACCGAAGACAAAGCAACATTTTTATGCACCAAAGATGCCCGAAGATTTGTTGTTGATTTTAACATGGACACGCTGGATTCAATACTTGACCCAAAAGTATTCTTCCGCATAAACCGGCAATACATCATCAGCATTCATTCTATTGCCGAGATGTTTGCTTACAGCAAAAGCAGGGTACTTATCAAGTTAAATCCTCCTGCAAAGAACGAAACAATTGTAAGTACAGAGCGGTCAGCCGATTTTAAACACTGGCTGGGCGATGAAAAATAGTACACTACCTGGGGTTCAATTGCAAAAATGCCCTTTTAAAATAACTAAAAAATAGTTAACCCCGTACCCTCGGGGTTTTTTATATCTGTCAGCAGGCGGTTATTTGTTTTTTCTCATTCAGACATACAAAAAACGGGTTCAGTAAGTTTCATTATTTAAGAACGTTGTAATCATGCACTTTTACAGTGTTAATAAATTACTCATCCCTAATTTTATAATTATGATGCAATCGTTTAAAACAAAAGGAATAAACCTCTTCCTTGCCTTATCACTGGTAACTTTATTTACAACCTTGCAGTCTTCTACCTGCTCTAACAATGATGCTATTGCCAGCAACACATCTGGTACACCCAGCGGCACCTGGCGGGTAAGTCTTTACTGGGACAGTAAAGATGAGACCTACAAATTCAGCGGCTACAATTTTACATTTGCCACCGGAGGCCAGGTAACTGCAACAAATGGCAGCAGCACTGTAACCGGCACCTGGAGCGAAAGCAGCAGCAAATTTATCCTTGATTTTGGTGCAGACCCTCTCTTTAGTAAAATAAGCGACGACTACCTGAAAGAAGAAAAAACAGCCAGTAGTATAAAACTTAAAGACGACAATCCACTAAAAGATGAGAAGCTTCAGTTTGTACGCAACTAAGTATTAATTCAAAGTCGGGATTCCTGCATTAGCATTACCGTTAATATCTGCTTTTTATGTATCCCCCAAATGCATGAAGTGAAAAACCAAAAATGCTCTCGCCCTGAATAACGGGGCTAAAGCAGGAATTTAGAAGCTTTCATTAAATAGCCGTAACATTTTGTGTTACGGCTTTCTTATTCTAAATTTGCAGTGTTAACATGCAGATTTGTTTATTGTTCGGCCTGTTAATTTTTTCCAACTGAACTAATAAACGAAAGCAATTCTGCAATACTTCTCTCAGATTGATTCTCGTTTAAAAGTTTATGGTAATTCTTTTGAAGTCAGCTTCACAGCTTTGGTCATCATCGTGGAGCCCGTGCTGAGCGAAGTCGAAGCATCACTCACTTCAGGTTTTTGTTAAATATTGAACTTTAATTTAAGCGAATGAAAACATTACAAGATTGTTTAAAAGACCGTATCCTAATCATTGATGGTGCCATGGGCACCATGATACAGCGCCATAAACTGGAAGAAAAAGATTACCGTGGCGAACGCTTTAAGGATTGGCATACCGATGTAAAAGGTAATAACGACTTGTTGAGCATTACACAGCCGCAGATCATCGAAGGTATTCATAAAGAATATCTGGAGGCAGGTGCGGATATTATTGAAACCAATACTTTCAGCAGCACTTCTATTGCACAGGCCGATTACGAAATGCAATCGCTGGCTTATGAACTAAATGTTGCCTCGGCAAAGTGTGCCCGCAATGCGGCAGATGAATACACAGCAAAAAATCCGGATAAGCCACGTTTTGTTGCAGGTGCAATCGGGCCGCTCAATAAAACCTTATCGCTTTCGCCCGATGTAAATAACCCTGGCTTTAGAGCCGTAACTTTTGATGAAGTGGCAACAGCCTACACCGAACAAATTAAAGGATTGGTTGATGGTGGTGTAGATATCATTTTAATTGAAACCATTTTTGATACGCTGAATGCGAAAGCTGCTATTTACGCAACTAAAAATTTCTTCCGTCAAAATAATTTACCCGAGTTACCAATCATGATTTCGGGAACCATAACTGATGCCAGTGGCCGCACTTTAAGCGGACAAACCCTGGAAGCGTTTTATGTTTCTGTAATGCATGCAAACCCTATCAGCATTGGATTAAACTGTGCACTCGGTGCTTCTGAAATGAGGCCTCACATTGAAGAACTGAGCCAGATTGCAGGTTGTTATACATCTGCATATCCTAATGCAGGCCTACCCAATGCATTTGGTGAGTATGATGAACAACCAAACGAAACAGCACATATTATTGAAGAATGGGCTAAGGAAGGTTTTGTAAATATTGTAGGTGGCTGCTGCGGTACCACACCCGATCATATAAAACATATTGCTGAGGAAGTAAGTAAGTTTAAACCAAGGGAATTACCTGTAGTGGAGCTTGAACTGGTTGATTAAAATAAAAATAATGAGTGTAATAAAACCATATTTACGATTAAGCGGGTTAGAACCCTTGATTGTTCGACCGGAAACAAATTTTATAAATGTTGGTGAGCGTACCAATGTTACCGGCAGTAAAATGTTTGCACGCCTTATACGTGAAGGCCAGTATGAAGCCGCATTGGCAGTTGCACGCCAACAGGTAGAAAATGGCGCTCAGGTAATTGATGTAAACATGGATGATGCATTGCTGGATGGTGTGCAGGCCATGACCACCTTCTTAAACCTCGTACAATCCGAACCGGATATTGCAAAGATTCCCATCATGATCGATTCTTCGAAATTTGAAATTATTGAAGCCGGTTTAAAATGTGTGCAGGGAAAATGTATTGTGAATTCCATTTCGATGAAAGAAGGCGAAGCAAAATTTATTGAGCAGGCTTTCATTTGCAAAAGTTACGGTGCATCAGTAATTGTAATGGCTTTTGATGAAGTAGGACAGGCTGATACCAAAGTAAGAAAAGTAGAAATCTGTAAGCGTGCTTATAAAATATTAACCGAGCAGGTTGGTTATGCTCCGCAGGATATCATCTTCGATCCAAACATTTTTGCCATTGCAACCGGTATTGAAGAGCATAATAATTATGCAGTAGATTTCATTGAAGCCACCCGTGAAATAAAACAAGCCATGCCGCTTACCAAAGTGAGTGGCGGTGTAAGTAATGTTTCTTTCTCTTTCAGGGGAAATGAACATGTACGTGAAGCCATACATAGTGTTTTCCTGTTTCATGCTATAAAAGCCGGTATGGATATGGGCATTGTAAATGCAGGCCAGTTGGCGGTTTACGATGAGATAGAACCGAAATTAAAAATGCTTTGCGAAGATGTTATTCTTAATAGAAATAACGACAACAATGAGACCACCGAAAAAATGATTGTGTTTGCCGAAACGGTAAAAGCAAAAGGTAAAGAAATTATAAAAGACGAAAGCTGGAGAAAAGAAGCGGTTGAAAAACGTTTATCGCATGCTTTGGTAAACGGTATAACTGATTATATTGATGCTGATACCGAAGAAGCTCGTCAAAAATATCCAAAACCATTGGATGTAATTGAAGGCCCGCTGATGGATGGAATGAACATTGTTGGCGATTTATTTGGCAGCGGTAAAATGTTTTTACCGCAAGTTGTAAAAAGTGCCAGGGTAATGAAGAAAGCGGTTGCTGTTTTAACGCCCTTCATTGAACAGGAAAAGGAAGACAGAAAAAATGCACACATAGCAGCTGGCACCGTGAATGAAGAAACTGCCGGCGCTGCAAAAATTTTATTGGCTACTGTAAAAGGCGATGTACACGATATTGGTAAAAACATTGTAGGCGTTGTATTAGGTTGCAATGGCTATGATATTATTGATTTGGGTGTTATGGTTGCTACAGATAAAATTTTAGAAACTGCTGTAAGAGAAAAAGTTGATATCATTGGCCTGAGCGGTTTAATTACACCATCGCTTGATGAAATGGTACACGTAGCACATGAAATGAAACGTCGTGGTATTACTTTGCCTCTGATGATTGGCGGCGCTACCACTTCCCGTATGCATACGGCTGTAAAAATTGCACCGCAGTATGATGATGGTGTGGTGCATGTGCTGGATGCCAGCCGCAGCGTAACTGTTGCCGGAAGTTTATTAAGCAAAGAACAAAAGCCAGTTTTTTTACAAAACTTAAAAGCAGAGTACGATCAGTTGGTGGTAGATTTTAGCAATAAAAAATCTACCAAACAATATTTGAGGTTTGAGGAAGCACAAAAAAATGGCGCTGCTATTGATTGGGGGAATTACAAACCGGTTGCACCCACATTTACAGGTACAAAAATTTTAGATAATTATCCTTTGGCAGAAATTGCTGAATACATCGACTGGCAGCCTTTCTTCATTGCCTGGGAAATGCACGGTAAATTTCCTGCTATACTTACAGATAGCATTATCGGTGTAGAAGCAACTAAGCTTTACAACGATGCAAAAAAATTATTGCAGCAGATCATTGATGAAAAATGGCTGACAGCAAAAGGTGTGGTTGGGTTTTGGCCGGCTAATAAAGTTGATCACGATACTATTGATGTAGATAACGAATCAGAAATAACAAAATTGCAATTTCTGCGCCAGCAGATAAAAAAGACGGCAGGGCAGCCTAATCTTTCATTAGCAGATTTTATTGCGCCTGCAGAACAAAATTACCAGGATCATATCGGCGCATTCAGTGTAACTATTCAAGGCATTGAAACGCACATCAAAAATTTTGAAGCCAATCATGATGACTATAACAAAATAATTTTACAGGCTTTAGCCGATAGATTAGCAGAAGCTTTTGCAGAACTGCTCCACAAAAAAACCAGGACCGAATATTGGGGTTATGTTTCTGAAGAACATCTTACCAACGAACAATTAATTAAAGAAGAATATCTCGGTATTCGTCCGGCGCCTGGTTATCCTGCCTGTCCCGATCATACCGAAAAATATAAATTATTTGATTTGTTAGGTGGTGAAGATTCAACAGGGATCCATCTTACCGAATCATTGGCCATGTACCCGGCAGCATCGGTTTGCGGCTGGTATTTTGCAAACCCGCAAAGCAAATATTTTGGTGTAGGCAAAATTGAAAAAGACCAGTTGGTTGATTATGCACAAAGAAAAGGTATGAGCATAGATGATGCTACAAGATGGTTAAGGCCAATATTGGAGTGAGTCAAATATTTTTTGTTTCGTTATTTTATTGAGTGTAAAAAAAATCAAAATGCGTATCATCTCTTACAATGTAAACGGCATTCGAGCAGCTATTAAAAAAGGTTTTATCGACTGGTTGAAAACAAACCCCGCCGATATCATCTGCCTACAAGAAACCAAAGCCACACAGGGCGATGTAGATGTAAAACTGCTGGAGGACCTGGGTTTTCATCATCACTGGTTTAGTGCCCAGAAAAAAGGATACAGCGGTGTAGCGGTTTTTACCAAAATAAAACCTGATAGTGTTTGTATCGGTTGCGGAATACCTTCAAGCGATGATGAAGGCCGTGTTATACAGCTCGACTTTGGAGATATCCGTTTAATAAATGCTTACTTCCCATCGGGCACCAGCGGCGATGAGCGGCAGGCATTTAAATATGTGTGGTTAGATGAGTTTCATACATACCTGAACAAACTTAAAAAGAAACATCCTAAAATTATATTGGTAGGCGATTATAATATTGCACACAACGAAATTGATATTCACGATCCCAAGGGTAATAAAAAAAGCAGTGGTTTTTTACCTGAAGAAAGAGAATGGATGACAAAATTTTTAAGTAGCGGCTGGATTGATACCTTCCGTGAATTTCATACAGAGCCGCATCGCTACAGCTGGTGGAGTCAGCGCTTTCCTACGGTAAGATTAAATAACAAGGGCTGGCGCATTGATTATATTACCGTTACTGAGCCACTGAAAAAACAATTGCTGGATGCAGATATTTTTCCGGATATAAAACACAGCGATCATTGCCCGATATATGTTGAACTGAGTGAAAAGTAATCTGTATAAAAAAATTACTAATGATAGTTTACAACGTTACCATAAAAATTACAACCGCCATTCATACCGAATGGCTGCAATGGTTAAAAGAAGAACACATACCTGACGTGATACAAACCGGTTGCTTTACCCATGCTGTTATTTTACGTTTGCTTGAAGTTGATGATACCGAAGGGCCTACTTATGCCGTACAGTATTTTGCAGAAAGCAAGGGTTTGTATAACAACTATATTGAAAACCACGCTGCCGAAATGCGGCAAAAAGGTTTTAATAAATGGGGCAATCAATTCATCGCTTTCAGGTCGGTTATGCAGGTTGTTAACTAATTGTGCAAAACAATCGAATTTATATCTTTTTAAAATTGCGCCACATTTTGTACCCCTATAAAAACCGCACGGGCAAAGGTTTTCATGCCTGTTTTTTCTGAAACTCAATACAGTAAAGGCTTTTATTAAACCAAGCGGCTTAATAATGTGTATGCAAATACCCTGTCACTCATCGAAAGCCCTTGTTCCTTGTGGTTTACAGCCTGTCTGTAAAATAAAATCTTTTTCAAAAAAAATTTTGTTGCAATTAAAAACCGTCTATATTTGTTGCAGTTATAAAATTCAAAAAAAATCATCATGAACAAAGCTGAATTAATTTCAAAACTTGCTGACGATGCAAGTATTACAAAAACACAGGCAAATGCTGCTTTAGATTCTTTCGTAACTGCAGTTACTAAAACTTTAAAAGGTGGCGGTAAAGTTACATTGGTAGGATTTGGTACTTTCTCTGTTTCAAAAAGAGCTGCCCGTAATGGCCGCAACCCTCAAACAGGTGCTGTAATTAAAATTAAAGCAAAGAAAGTTGCTAAGTTTAAAGCCGGTAAAGAATTATCAGCTAAAATGTAATCTTGTATCAAACACATTAAAAAGCAAGGTACAACTGTGCCTTGCTTTTTTTATAACAATAAAATTTTAATCATTCAAAAAAATAAAAAAGTAATTATGGGACGTGGTGACATTAAAACAAAAAAAGGAAAAATTTTTGCTGGCTCATTTGGTAAAACAAGGCCCGCTAAAGCTGCTGCAAAAGCTGTAGCCGTTGTAGAAGTTGCTGCAAAGAAAAAAGCAGCAAAGAAAAAAGCTTAATGCAATGTACGATGCCAGATGTACGATGTACGATAGCTATAAAACGGCTGCGTATTTCGTACATCTAACATCATACACTTTAAGGTGCCAGCCTGTCAAACTTCCAGCTTCCCTCTTGCTGTTTTGTATACTGAATACGGTCGTGCAGGCGATTGGGACGGCCCTGCCAGAATTCTATAAGCGTTGGTTTAACAATATAGCCCCCCCAATGCGGTGGCCTGGCAATTTCGGTACCCGCAAACTCCTGCTCATATTTCTCAATATTCGTTTCAATTGTATCTCTTGATGGTATAACACTGCTTTGTGGCGATGCCCATGCCCCAATTCGGCTGCCAACAGGCCTGGAATAAAAGTATTCATCGCTTTCTGCTGCACTCACTTTTTCAATGGTACCGGTAATTCTTATCTGCCTTTCCAATTCTTTCCAAAAAAATACCAAGCAGCCAAAAGGATTTTCTAGCAACTCTTTACCTTTATGGCTATTGTAATTGGTAAAGAAAACAAATCCATCGGCCGAAACAGATTTTAGCAAAACAATTCTTGCCGAAGGCATGCCTGTTGCAGAAGCAGTAGCCAAAGTCATGGCATTTACTTCATCCAGTTCGCTTTTAATGGCATCATCCCACCAGCGGTTAAACTGGTCAAAGGGGTTACTGGCAACATCTGTTTCCAATAAACTCTGTAGTTGGTAATCCTTTCTGATATCTGCAATACTTTTGTTCATCTGTTATTCATTTTTCATTTGTAAAATTCAGCTAATTAACTGAAACAAAAAAGCACCCTGTGTTTTACAGAATGCTTTTACAGATTTATAGTTCTTTATCAAAAGAAGCCATAATAACAAGCTACAAAAAATATTGCACCTAAAATAGCAAACAGAATAAAATACAAAAAAATCATGTAAATCACTTTCTTATCTCAATTCCTACTATCAGCCCCAGCCTTAAATTTCTTTTATAAATTTTTGAGCCTCCAGCGTACTAATCTTTCCCAACAATACATCCCTTTCCAGTAAACTGTTTTCCAACCTGCTTTGCAACTCGCCAATACTACCGGCAGCCTTTTCTAATTGAAGATTATTATTTTGCAAAGCAATTAACTGAGCCAGTATATCTTTATATTGGCTTTGCAGGTAAGCATAATCCTGTATCAGCTCGCTGTATTGCTTATTTAAAAGGGCCATTCCGGTAAGTTCCTGGTGTAGTTCAAATTCCCTTTCTTCGGCACCTTTAGCTGCCTGTTTCTTTTGGCCAAGCTCGGTTTCAATGCTTTCAATTTGTGCCAGTTGCCCGTCTAATTTGCTTCGTAAAGCAGTTGCTTCGGCAAGTTCGGAGTTTAAAAATTCTATTTCTTCCTCTCTGGCCGTTAGCATGGCATTGGCATCTGCAAGTTGTACCTGCAGGCTTTCATTGGCCGAAACGATTTTTTTTATCTGTTCTTCTGATAACATAGGCAAAATGGCAAATTTTATACTTTTAGTTCAAATTATAGATTTTGTAGCCTTAAAGCAAGAAATACTCCCTTTTTTTGTACCTTATAGACAATAAAGCCCTTCCGGGCAGCGTATAGTTGTATCGTAGTATCTTAATTTATAAAAGCCCCATGTAAACTTAGTTATAATTGACGGAAGACGAGCTTATACGAGGATGTTTACAGGATGATGCCTCCTGCCAGAAGGAGATATTCAACCGCTTCGCCGGCCGTATGCTTGGTGTATGTAACCGCTATGCCCGTAACAGCGCCGACGCAGAAGATATTTTACAGGATGCTTTTATTAAGGTTTTTAACAAGGTTTACCAGTTTAAGTTTGAAGGCTCTTTTGAAGGATGGATAAGAAAAATTGTAGTGAATACGGCCTTAAAAAAATATTCGCTTCGAAGGTACGAGAAAGAGGTTTCGGGTTATGAGATTACCGACAGGGATGAAAGCATGATGGAGCCATCGGCCTATGGCCACTTAACAGAAAAGGACCTGTTGGTTTTAATAAATAATTTACCCGATGGATACCGGCTTATTTTTAACCTGTATGTTTTGGAAGGATACCAGCACGATGAAATTGCAGAAATGCTGGGCATACAACCAGGCACCAGCAGGAGCCAGTTGGTAAAGGCAAGAAATATGCTGCAGAAACAAATTTTACAATTACAAAAAGTTGCGGTATGAACAGTAACCGGCAGTTTGATGAACATATAAAAGATCAATTCAGTAATTACACATCTGATGTACACCCACGCATCTGGGAAAAAATAATTGCTGAAAAAGATAAAAAAAGACCAGCAGGTTTTTGGGTTTCGATGTTTAGTAACCGGAACAAACTACTACTATTGGGCCTTATCATTGCTTTAAGCAGTGGCGGAGCCTGGCTTTATTACAACAAAGATTTTGATGCAAAAAAAGAAATTACATCAAATGAAGCTGATGGTAAAAATCAAAAAAATAAACTTACCACTTCAACAGATTTTGATGCAGATGCGCCAGCAATTATTGAACCAGCTGTTGATCTGCAACTCAATCCTGGCTCAACGGCAGTGGCAACCACCCAGCCAACTTCAAATGATATTGCAGCAAACACCAACCCACGGTTATCATCAAAAAGCAATACAAAAATTGCTGTAACCAGTCCCATGCCCGAAACAGATGCTACAACAACGCCCCCGGCAAGAGACAATAAAAAATATTATACCGGTTTGGGAAATGTTTTAGTTAATACCACTGCGCCTGAACCGGAAGAAGATGAATACATGGAGCCTGGCGGAACCCTGCTTGGCAGGCTTACTTACAACGCAGAAAAATTTACAGAAAAACGCAAAATCGGAAAAAAACAGGAACCACTACAATTTAACCCGGTTGTATTTTTACCCGATTGCCCTACACTTGAAAAAGATGCAGCTGGTAATAAAAAATATTTTGAATTTTATGTCGGCCCCGATTATGCTTTCCGCAGTTTGCAGGATACCGGCAACTCGGCTTATCTGCAAAAAAGAAAAGAAAGCACCAGTTTTAAATCGGGCTTTAGTGCAGGTGTACGTTATACCAAAGTGTTCAACAACTCCATGAGTGTACGTGGCGGTGTAAACTTTAGCCAGATAAATGAAAAATTCTCTTTTAATCAGGGCAATATTGTACAGGTTACTTATATCATTAATGCCAATGGCGATACAATTGGCAGTTATACCACAACCGGCTCCCGTTACAAAACAACCATCAACAGATACCGCAGTATTGATATACCAATATTAATTGGGTATGAATTGGGTAACGGTAAGTTGCACGCCAATATTAATGCCGGTCCGGTTATCAATATTTACAGCTGGCAAAAAGGTGATGTGCTGGATGCATCGGGAAACCCGGTGAGCATTACTACCGGAAAAAGCTCATCGCCCTATCAGTTTAAAACCAATGCAGGCATCGGTTTTATGGGTGCTGTATCGGTTTATTACAAACTGAACGACAGGCTGCATTTAATGGCCGAACCCTATTTCCGGTATAATCTATCACAGATGAATAAAGAGAGTATTACATTAAAACAAAAATATCAAACTGCTGGTTTAAGATTGGGAATAAGGCTTGATTTGAAATAGAGGCAGCAAAAATAAAACAGAAAGCATCTGTTAATTGTAAGGTATTATTTAAATAAATGGTGATGAAAATAAAAGCATTCATATTGATATTATTTGCCGGCGGCTTATTGTTAAGTGCCTGTCAAAAAGATATAGATATTTTTGTGCCAGATCCGGGGCAGCTTAACGGACCGGATACCAGTTGGCAAAATACAGTTACAGCATCCATGCCTGTTTCTATACTAAAAAACAATTTATCGCAGGAGCCCGTTTACCTCGACAGTATTAACGTTAATGCAAACATAGCCACCGTTACAACGCCTTTCGGTATACAGGTAAATTTCCCTCCAAATTGTTGCACCACCGGAGCAGGGCAATCGGTAACAGGCAAAGTACAGGTAGAAATAATGGTAATAAAAAAGAAAGGCGATATGATACGCCTGAATAAACCCAGCACCTGGAATGATAGTATGCTGGTAACAGCCGGACAAATTTTTATTCAGTTAAAAAAAGACGGGCAGATACTGCAACTGGCACCGGGCGTAAGAATTAATATACGATACATTGATTTGCCCGTTAACCCCCAAATGAAATTTTTTATTGGCGATGAAACCAATGCACAGCATTTTAACTGGTTGCCAACACCAACTCCTTCGTTGGATACTATTATAATGGGAACGCAGAATTATGAAATATACACTAAACAACAGCGATGGATAAGCCTTGCCACATTATTTGATGCAAATGTTACAACTCCCAAAGTAAAAATAAGCGCTGATATAGCTCCTTATTTTACCAACGCCAATACGGTTGCATTTACCGTGTTTAAAGATGTTCGTTCTGTGGTTCCCATGCAGGGCAATTTAAGTACCCGAAAATTTATTACCGGAAAACTGCCGGTTGGTAAACAAGTTACTGTTGTTGTAATATCCAAACAGACGGGAGATTATTATTTAGGTTACGAATCGGCAGTAACACAAATACCTGCTGCAAATGCTACAATACAACATGTACGTGTGGTACCCATAAAAAAATCTTTACCCGAAATACTGGCTTATCTCAACACGCTTTAGTTTTATTAAGTTAAGATGAAAAAAGCGGCTGCATAAATATGCAGCCGCTTTTTTATTTTTTCTTTATTATTGATTAAGATACTAAGGTTCCTACTTTTTCGCCGGTAACCACTTTAAGCAAATTGCCTTCGGTGTTCATATCAAAAACAACAATGGGTAAATTATTTTCCATGCACAAAGTAAAAGCCGTCATGTCCATCACTTTCAGGTTCTTTTGTATGCACTCGTTAAATGTAATGGTTTCATATTTTGTTGCTGTTGGGTCTTTTTCAGGGTCGGCAGTATAAATGCCATTAACCCTGGTGCCTTTTAAAATAACATCGGCTTTAATTTCGATTGCTCTTAATGATCCGGCAGTATCGGTGGTAAAATATGGGTTACCGGTTCCGGCACCAAAAATAACTACCCTTCCTTTTTCTAAATGTCGCATGGCCCTTCTGCGTATGTATGGCTCGGCAATCTGTTCCATTTTAATAGCGCTTTGCAGCCTGGTATAAATACCGGCTTTCTCCAAACCGCTTTGTAAAGCCATGCCATTTATTACTGTTGCAAGCATACCCATATAATCACCCTGTGCCCTTTCAATGCCGCTTTCAGCCTCATTCATACCTCGGTAAATATTACCACCACCAATTACAATAGCTACCTGTACTCCTAATTCAATAACCGATTTAATATCTTGTGCATAGCGGGCAATCACTTCACTGTCTAACCCAAAATTTTTATTGCCCATTAAAGATTCACCGGAAAGTTTTAGCAGAATTCTTTTGTACTTAGGTAACATTGGTTGAAGTTATTTTTGCGAAGATATATTTTTAAACTTGTTTAACGGCTTTTATAGAATACATCATGGGCATTTTTTCATCCAATCCTTTTATCCGCCACATTCCATCTGCACCTTGCTCCAGATTACTGAAACAGTTATATGGCGAAAATGAAAATTCATTAAACATTTCAATCTGCAGATTATGTTTTAGCAAAGCATTGATAATTTCAGAAAAAGAATGATTCCACCCATGCTCAATAGATTTGATGGGGGCATTCCTGTCAGAATAAGTTCCTGATATTTCCTCGGTTATTACTTCTGTATTAAAATAATGATATTTTATTTTCTCAAAATCTTCATCCATCATCCACAATGCCGGATGAAAATCGGCAATATAAAATATGCCGCCGGATTTTAGAAAATGTGATACTATTGCTGCCCATGCATCCAAATCTGGCAGCCAGCCAATGGTGCCGTAAGAAGTGAAAACGATGTCGAATTTTTTATCAAGATGCTGTTTCAGGTTGTATATATTACAGCAAACAAACTCCGTATTCAGATTTAATTCATCATTTATTGTTTTGGCAAGGTTGATCGCTTCATCGCTCAAATCAACACCAACACAAATTGCACCTTCTCTTTCCCAGCTCATGGTGTCCATACCAAAATGACATTGCAGGTGCAGCAGGGTTTTACCTTTTACATCACCCAATTCTTCCAGTTCAATTTTATTAAGAGATGATTTGCTATTTTTAAAAGATGCCAGGTCATAAAAGGCAGAATCTTTGTGAACCGCAGTACGCTTGTTCCAGGATTTCTTATTGTCTTCAAAATGAGATTGATAATTTTCCATTTTTTAAAATTACGGGTAAAACCGAAAGCAAAAAAGTCCGATGGGGTTATCCAAATAAAAACAACCTTATAAAATCAATTATAAGGTTGTTCGTTAAATATTTTATGAAGTCAGTATTATCCTAAAGCCACCCTTTTAAAATCGGTAACTTTCAAATCAGCATCAACGCTTTTTAAATAATCGGCAACAGATTTACTGTTGTCTTTTACAAAAGCCTGGTGCATTAAAGTATTGTCTTTAAAAAATTTGTTCATTTTACCATCAGCAATTTTTTCAGCCATTTCTGCTGGCTTACCTTCTGCTTTTATCATTTCAATAGCAATGGCTTTTTCCCTATCTTTTGTTTCCTGGCTTATAGATGTTTCATCAACTGCCAATGGATTCATAGCTGCAATCTGCATGGCTACATCTTTTCCTGCATCAGCAGCTTCTTTGGTCATTGAAACCAAAACTCCCATACGATATGCGCCATGTATATAAGATGCAACATAAGGTGCATCTACTCTTTCAAATTTTGAAACAGCAATTTTTTCGCCAATGGCCGCTAACTTATCATTAATTAGTTCTTCAACTTTTGCTCCGTTAACTGTTACACCGTTTAATTCTTCGGCAGTTTTTACATCATTTGCAATGGCTGCATCTGCAATAGATTGTGCAAAGGCAACAAAGTCTGCATTCTTACTAACGAAATCAGTTTCGCAGCTGATGCAAAGTACAATACCACTCTTATGATCGGCTGTTGTTTGTGCAATTACCACACCTTCTTTGGCTTCACGGTCGCTGCGTTTGGCGGCAACTTTCTGGCCTTGTTTACGCAACCAGTCAATAGCTGCTTCAAAATCTCCGTTGCTTTCTGTTAATGCTTTGCGGCAATCTAACATACCGGCTCCTGTTGTTTGACGTAATTTATTGATGTCTGCTGCTGTTATTGTAACACTCATGTGAATTAAAAATTAAAAATTAAGAATTAAAAATTCCTCAATGTCGAACATTGTACTGATGTACAAGAGTGCGACGCCACCGAAGTTGATTAAAGATTAAATGTTTGGTTCAAAAAAATGAACAACATAATCTTCTTTTCGTTCTTCTACTTTCCCCCCCTTCGGGGAGGATAGGAGGGGCCTACCTTGGACCACCACTACCAGCTGGCCTTCTGCCACCCTGGCCCGGACCAGCTACACGACGCTTAGGTTGAGAGGCAATGCCTTTACCACCACCACGTTTGTTTCTGTCGTCAGCACCATCTTGCTTAGCCTCAAAACGAGCTGCTTTTGCTTCGGCGCTTTCTTCAGTATCGCTGTTTTCGTCTTCGTCTTTATTTGCCTGGCGCTCCTGCAAACCTTCTGCAATAGCCGCTGTTAAATAATTAACGATGATAGCAATTGATTTGGTAGCATCATCATTTGCAGGAATTGCAAAATCAATTTTATTTGGATCGCAATTGGTATCAACCATACCAAAAGTGCTGATGCCTAATTTTCTTGCTTCGGCAAGTGCAATGTGCTCATGGCCTATATCCACCATAAACAAAGCGGCAGGTACACGGCTTATTTGCGCAATACCACCCAACACTTTTTCCATTTTTTCCTTATCACGTGTAAGTGTTAATTTTTCTTTTTTGGTTAAGCTTTCAGCGCTTCCATCAGCAAGCATTTTTTCAATGCTCTGCATTTTTTTAACACTCTTACGTACGGTGTTGAAGTTGGTTAACATACCACCTAACCAACGCTCGGTTACAAAAGGCATGTTTACACGTTGTGCACAGTCGCTAACAATTTCTTTAGCCTGCTTTTTGGTAGCCACAAACATGATTTTTTTACCACTGCGTGCAATTGCTTTTAAGGCAGCTGCAGACTCCTGTAAACCTTCTACGGTTTTGTTCAGGTCGATAATGTGTATGCCTTTCTTTTCAGCAAAGATGTAAGGCAACATCTTAGGGTTCCACTTTTTCTTTAAATGTCCAAAGTGTACACCT
>JAYUZB010000248.1:0-3605 GCA_043752185.1 Chitinophagaceae bacterium | reverse complement strand
TGTGGGCGTGCTGCAGTAAATACGGACTGCTTTCATTAATAAGATCGTTGGTATATGTATTGGCGTTATTCATTCGTTTTTTAAAATTAGCGATTATAAAAAATAAAAAGGCAGCAAACTGAAACAGCTGCTGCCGAAAAAAATATCAACTTAAATTATTATTATCGCTTTTGGGCAAGTACCGCTTTGCCAAACTCAAGCAATTGAGCCGGCTCCATATAACCCTCCGTAACAGAAGTAGAAGTTTGGTCGGCATTAATTATCAGCAATGTTGGGTAGGCGGCTATCTGGTATTTTTCTCCAAAAGCAATCCCGTCACCATTCTCCATATCAAGTGCTATATTAATAAAGTTTTTATTGAAGAACTCACCAACAGCCTTGTCAGTAAAAGTATTTTGCTTTAGCATTCTGCAAGGGCCGCACCAAGTTGTATAGGCATCTATAAAAACCAGCTTCTTTTGTTTTTTTGCTTGCAGCAAAGCTTTTGCCAGATTGGGCTCAACAAATTGTATTCCTTTTTCACCATTAAGATTGCTTACAACAGAAATAAAGTTGTTATTTGGTTTTGGTAAAAACGCAAATACCACAACAGCTATAATGATGAGTACACAGGTTGTAAATAATTTTTTATTCATTTGTTTACAGATAAGATTGCAAGTTTACATTTTCTTTTCTAATCACAGATTTGCTTTAACATTTCATTGTTTATATCCCCCTAAATCAAAGATATAATTATTACAAGGTCTGCAACCGGTTTTTCGCTTTTTCAACTGGCTTGGTTTCAGTAATGCCAAATGATTTTACAAACTGAACAGCCTTATTTTTCTAAACTCAAAAAATCAATCTCCGGTTTTTTACTGGTTGATACAAATGAGAATGTTGTTTTCAATATTGTATTATCATTAAAGAATCCGCAGTTGCGTAAATAAAATTTTCCATTATCCACTCCTCCACTATAATCAAGCCGGTAGCCAATATTAGCCGTGGCATCGCCGGTAAATAACATTTTTGTAATCGGTTTCCATTCACCAGTCTTTGTTACCAACCATTGATTATGATAGTATGCCTTACGGGTGATACAGCCGGTTTCCGGTTCAAAGTTTTCGAGAAAGGAATGTAATTTTTTTAAGTAAGTATTTGTCTCAGGCCGACTGAAGCTTGCAATCAATAACCATTTCTTTTTTTCGGGCGCATAAAAATATGCTGTGTAAGTTGTGTAATTATTTTCGGTTGGTTTTGCATGTACCAAACATTTATAGGTTTGGCCGGCCTTCCAGTTATATTGCAAATAACTCTGTCCGCCCGAACCCTCATTGCCAAACTCTCCGGCATGTACTTTATCTCCTTTTTTAAGTAACACTATTTTTTTATTCTCCGGAATTTCTTTTGGGTTATCGGTAACAAAGGGGCTCCACACCGAAAATAATATTCTTCTTTCTTTGGCCGAATTTACCTGCATACCAAAATAACCTTCTGCAAATCCATTGGCCATAAAATAAGAGCCGATCACATCATTGCCCTTGGGCACGGTAATTTCATTATAGAACCATTCAATATCATCAGCAGTTTCTACATCATAATTTATATGCACCGAAGGGCCCCGTCGGCCCCAATAAAAATAATTGCCTTCATTATTTTTTACAAAAGCGGCTGGGCTATCCGTTGCCGTGCCTTCCATGTACAAGTCGCTTACGTTGGCAAACAGGTTTCCGGTTCTGCTAAATCCCTGTGCAGTAATTAATACATAACCCGGCTGGGTAATACGCCATTCGCCAATTGTATATTCTTTGTTGGCCGTTCCGCTAACGTTGATGATTTTACTTATTCCATTAATCGTCCATTGCAAGGTACTTTCGCCTCCGGGAACATGCAGAACAACAGCCAGTTTAAGCGACCCCGCTTTTTGAACTTTGATATACGTGCTAAAAATTGCATCGCCGTATTGCCAACCGTTCCATCCATTATCGGTAACTTTTTCTTCTCCATTCTTTGATTTTGCTGTAACCCAGGAGTTACCTCCAAGCGGCACCCTGATTTTACCCGGCACAGACTGGCCATATGTTTGGTTGCAGATCAATAAAGCAAGCGCAATAATTTTATAATACAATGATTTCATCAATGCTAATTTAACAGATATTACCCGATTAAATGAACAGATAATGGCAGAAAGGTGAAACGGGTTACTACAATAAAAATGAGGGCTTCGTTTGAAACCCTCGGTATTCGTTTGGTAGTCCCGCCAAGAATCGAACTTGGATCTAAAGTTTAGGAAACTTCTATTCTATCCATTGAACTACGGGACCAATTTATTTTTGGAGGGCAAAAATAAGCAATTTGTGTTTGGGTTTTCAATTATAATAGATTTTATAAGTAATATTCACAATGCTCCTATCAACTTTCTACTTATAACTTTCAACTATCCGCTCCTATCCCTATCTTTGCCCTCCTGAAAATTTTGAACATGAAGTGGCTGAATATACTTATTAAATACCGTTTATGGTTAGGCATCCTTTTCCTTGGCCTTGCTATTTTTACCAATATACAAACCAGTTTCTGGCCATCGTTTGTACTGTACCTGATTGCTGCAGTAGCCATTGTGGGCCATTTTCTTTTTGGGCCAATGAGGCTGATACAAAGCTATATGGAAGAAGGTGATATGGAAGGTGCTAAAAAAGTTGTGAATTCTATTTGGTTTCCTGCAATTCTCATAAAACCTGTTCGTTCCGTTTACTACACCATCAAAGGTAATCTGGATATGGTTGACCAGAATTTTGATAGTGCCGAAAAAAACATGCGCAAAAGTCTTGCCCTTGGCGGCGGTGCTTTAACCAAACAGGCTGAAGGGCCCAACAAACTACAGTTGGGTATGCTAATGATGCAGAAAGGAGATATCAAACAGGCAGAGAGTTTTATTCGCCAGGCCATCCGTGCCGGTTTACCCGATAACGAAAATAATGCTGCAGCTTATTTACAGCTTTGTTCAATTATGATGAATAAAAGGGAGTTCAGGGCTGCTAAAGATTACTTTAAAAAAGCAAAAGGTTTTAAACCTACTACTCCACAAATTGTAGATCAGATAAAGCAGATAGAGAAGTATATAACGAGGATGCCGGGGTAGTTGAGGGTTTAATGGTTGCATTGTTTAATGGTTGGTATCCATTATTAAACCATGCAACAATTAAACAATTTAACCATTCAACAATACAACCTTTAAGAAGCCATCAAACCAAATAACGCTTCAACTTTCTTAAACCGGTAACCAAAAATTCCGTTCAATTGTTTTTTTACAAAGAGACTGTTAGCAATATCTCCCAAAAACCAAAGCGGTAATTTGTAGTGTACAATATCTGTCATCTCTACACCGCCATCTATAACTTTAAAATGATGCTGGTGGTGCCACATGCTGTAAGGACCGTAGCGCTGTTCATCCACAAAATATTTTTTATCATCCACATTGGTTATCTCCGTCATCCAGTATAAGGGAATACCTAAAACAGGACTCACTTTATACTCAATAACCTGTCCGGCATACATGATATCGCCATGATATTTTGAAATGGTTTTAAACCCCATATTATCAGGCGTAATGTTTGCCAGGTTTGCAG
>JAYUZB010000247.1:0-3611 GCA_043752185.1 Chitinophagaceae bacterium | reverse complement strand
TACATTGGCAACCACGCAGACGATTAATTTTACGCCACCTCCGCCTTCGGGAATGACACTGCAGGTAGCATTAGAGCCTTATGATGGGTATGGCTGCTTTGATACTTTAACAGTTCAATTAATGGATACATTAAACGTATTTGCAACAGCCGGCCCTGATAGGCTATCCTGTCAGAATGCACCCGTTCAACTTGGTGTAAACCCCAGCCCAGGATTTGTTTATTCCTGGAGCCCTACTTTTAATTTAAGTAATCCCAATATATCAAACCCAATAGCCACGCCTTCGGTAACTACAACATACGTACTTACTGTACGAAATTTTGGCGGGGGCTGTTTAACAACCGATACAGTTATTGTAAATGCTGCGGTCTTGGATACCACTGTAACTGTCACGGGGTTTATTACGGGATGTATAACGCCGGCCAATCCCACTTTATTAAAAGTAGGCAGGGGCGTTGCGGATAGTATTCAATGGTACCGTAATAATGTTGCCATTCCGGGAGCAAATGATACAATATACAACGTAGTTCAAACAGGAGCTTACCATGTTACATTGTTCAGCTTCCAGGGTTGTAATTTATCTTCAACTAATGTTGATATTTTTGTTAACCCCACACCTGTTGTTGATTTTAATACCAATGCACTCATTCAATGCTTTAATGGCCATCAATTTGTTTTTACCAATAACAGTACCATTGCATTTGGTACTATGAACTACAGTTGGGATATGGGAGATGCCAGTCCTTTATTAACGACCCGTGATGTAAGTTATAGCTATGCAGATACCGGAACATATATTGTCAGATTAATAGTAACATCCGACCTGGGCTGTATTGACAGTGTTTCTTATACTGTAACAGTTAATGAAAGCCCGGTTGCAGCATTTGATGCAAATACAAGAGCTATCTGCCAAAAAATAAACGATTTTATTTTTACCAATTCAAGTACGCTTGGAGTGGGTACTATGAAATATCTCTGGGACTTTGGCGATGGCAATACTGATACAGCCCGAAATGCCCGCCATTATTACACCAACCCTGGTACCTATACTGTACGGCTTACTACAACATCAGAAAAAGGCTGCCCTAATGATTCAGCTTTTACTATTACTGTGCATCCGGAGCCTGTTGTAGGTTTTAACGAACCCAATGCACAGCAGTGTTTTGGAAACAACCAGTTTAATTTTACAAACACCAGCACCGTACTTACCGGTAGTATGACATACCTGTGGAATTTTGGCGATGGTACAAACTCAACATTGACAAATGCTACACACAGTTATGCTGCAGCCGGCGAATACACCGTTAAAATGGTTGCAACAACTGATATGGGCTGTGCAGATAGTATTTTTAAAAACGTAAAAATATTTAAATACGCCATTGCCGATTTTAGCGTGGAGCCTGTTTGTGTAAACATGCGCTTACCTTTATTTAACCGAACTACCAATACATCTCCATCGGTGTTAACGTATTTATGGGAATTTGGTAACGGCGTAACATCTACTTTGCAAAACCCGGTTTATAGTTATCCGGCTGCCGGTAACTATAAGCTTAAATTAACGGTAAGTAATATCAATTGTCCGCAAACATTATCGGTTAAGCAGGTTGATCTTACCATTGATGAACCAGTACCCGGCATCAGGTATGCCGATGTGGAAGCTGTGATGAATTTTCCAGAGCAACTGCAGGCCAGGCAAATTGCCAATACTGTTTTATGGACACCTGCCACAAGCCTTGATTTTACTAACAGTTACAGGCCAACTTTTAAAGGGCTTACATCGCAGCTTTACCAGGTACAATTAAAAACAAGAAGCGGTTGTGTAACGGTTGATACGCAGTTTGTAAAGATTAAAAAGAAGATTGAAATTTATGTGCCTACTACTTTTACGCCCAATGGCAACGGACTTAATGATTACCTGTATCCCGTACTGATGGGTTTTCAAAAGCTGAATTATTTCAGGATATATGATCGCTGGGGTAAAATGTTATTTCAAACTACAACCGAAAGGCCGGGATGGGATGGAAGGGTTAAAGGTGATAAACAGGAAATACAAACAGTGGTGTGGATGATTGAAGCAGTTGATGTGGATGGGGTAACGCACAAACGGAAGGGTACAACTATATTATGGCATTAGAAAATTAACATAGGAGTTGTTACCGCTGGTATTTGAATTATAAAATAAATCTGCACATGTCAGCATAAATGATAAAAAATATTTCAGTAATAAAAAAGCATCCCGATCACCATCGGGATGCTTCAATTTTAAAGAAAAAATTACCATTCTAAAACCAATATGTTTTACATCAGCTTTCTCCTCATCTCCGAAGCTGATTTTTGTCTTTTTTGTAAATTCCACAAATCCAGGTGACTGAATGTACGATTCACTACGACATTCTTTACATCAACGGCGAGGGTTTCTTTTGTTTCATGTAATAATTCTTTCAGGTCTTTTTTACTGAGAGGTGTACCTACACCCATTACTTCACTTTTCATATTTCTGTTTTTTATTCATTACGTATTTATTCCTCAAATAGTCAGGCATTGTAGTCTGGCAGGTAGTTGTAGGGCAAACAGGAGGTTAATAAACCAATATCTATCGCGGTAGTTCCGAATTGCGCCGCAAATATACAACACATTTGATTGCAGGCAAGGTGTAACAGTTGTTTTATGGATTAATGAATTGTTAAAGAAGAGAAAATGATATTACTTCTTTCTAATAATGATGTTGTGTACAAAAATTTACAACATATCAAACCAGTATTTTTCTTTTACTATTTCACGGTAGCCGATAATCATGATGATAATGAAAACTGAATATAAAATGTAAATGCCGGCATATAAAGTAACCGATGGAATATAAAGTGTGATAATAATTTGAAGAAGGGCGGTAAGTATGATGCCGAAGGTTCCGATGGTAAGGCAAGTATTAATTTTTTTCATGAATTAATTTTTAAGATTTACGACAAAAAATGAAGTAGGGATTTTAGTAACCGAACCAATATTGATTGTAAGTGTAAAATTCAATGTCTGTACAATGGAGTTAGATTTTAATTGAATGTTTATAAAATTGATTTGCTTACTTCAAATGAATAAAAGCATAGCATATAAAAATGATGCAATGCGTGACTTTAGGGTGTATTAATCGCCAAATAAATAAAATCTACCTTTGCCTTCTATCAGCCGGGTTATCGTTCCGATTTTAATCGGAAAGGAAAGTCCGGACAGTACAGAGCAACACACCGGTTAATAGCCGGCTTCGGTATGTTTGGTGGAAACACTAACCATGGCGAAAGAGACAGGGCCACAGAAAATTACCGCTCTTTTCTTGTCATGCTGAGCTTGTCGAAGCATGACAAGAAAAGAGTAAGGTTGAAAACGTGAGGTAAGAGCTCACGGATTTTTGCAGTAATGCTTAAATTGGGTAAACCTTGTGTGCTGTAATGCCACGTAAACCGGCGCTTGAGGGCGGCTCGTCCGATGCCGAAGGGTAGGCAGCAAGATTGTAACAGTAATGTTGCAGCCAGATAAATGATAACCATCTACCGATTTATCGGTCGATACAGAATCCGGCTTACAGGCTGATAGATTTTTTTTATTATAATGGGCTTGCC